>NZ_OX458932.1:309583-619167 GCF_949774925.1 Candidatus Methylacidiphilum fumarolicum | reverse complement strand
TTTTTGCTATAAAGTTCTTGATCAAGGGATTGATATTGAAAGAAAACCTGATTCTTTTTTTCAGCCTCCCTATTATGGATTGTGTCCACCATCAACTTTTCAACCAAGAAATAAAACCGATCTTTCCTCCATTTCTCAAGATATCATTAGGTTAGAGAAGATCCAAGTGGATGCATGGATTGGGGTTCCAGAAGAAGAAAGAAGGAATAAACAAAAACTCCTTGTTTCTGTTGATCTTTATATAGATCCCCTGGTGACTCGGAAAGCTTATGATACAGATGAATTATCCGCCACGCTAGATTACGCTACTGTCAAAGAAACCATAGAAACTATAACCAGTAGCAAACCTAGAAAACTCATCGAATCCCTTGCCGAAGAGATCGCTATACAATTACTTCTCCATCCTTTGGTTTCAGGACTGACTGTAAAAGTCTCAAAGTTTCCCTTCTCTAATGTAGCCGAAGTTTCTTTTATATTACAAAGAAAGAAAAATTAACTGAAAATGCTTAAATAAAGCCTTCTTGTCGAAAATCCTGAATGTTTTTTGTAACTGATACACGTACCCAATCAATAAGAAATTTAAGTAAAGCCACTTCCCAAAGTTCCTCTTCCCCTTTCAGAAGGAGAGAGAGAGGATCCCCTTCTTTAATCATCCTTTCTTTGAGCTTAGCGCACACTTCTTCCGAAGAGCCTTTTATTTCATTAAAACTGACATCATCCTTTTTAAAGGAAAATCCATAACGCAAAAAAGAAACATTGCTTCGCGGTGCATTTTGCAATAGCCATTCAGCGTATTCTTGGGCCTCCTTTCCAAAACCTTCCAATGTCAATTTAGCAAACTGTGGGGAAGTAATTATTTTAGGCCTTTCGGCTTCCAATTTTCCTTCTCTAACAAAACAGACATCAACCCTATCCAAATCTTCCGTGACGAGTTGATAGTTTATAAGAGTTGTTCCAAAAGTCGATACAACTCGTCTTGGTGGCAAAATAATCTTCGTATTTTCTAGAGCGTATAGAAAAGCATCTTGAAAATTCATAATTCAACCTATTTTATCTAGCAAAACATCAACCTAAGAAAAACATAAAATAATGTTTTGCAAAAGGAAACTCAAGTCGTGACACTCTCAACCCGCTAAAGCGGGTGAGTTTCTAGCTAGCACGCAGGGCTTGTGGGCGGTTCCCGTAGGGAACCCGCCGGCGAACCGGCGGCGCTTGAGGCCATGCTTCAGCTAGACAACGTTGGCCCGTGTCCAGGCTACTACTCCTTACCAACCACCAGCTATTCATTCCGGTGGTCTGTCTCTTTTCCAAAACTGGGTTGTAGATACGTTTAATATTTAAAACCCCATATCTCAGGGCATCACTAATTAGTGATGGCCGCATCAGGACATCAGATCTTATGATGAAGCACACGATGCGGACTTAGTATTAGATTAACTTTTTGTCGTATTCAGTCAATATCTAGTTTAGCGCTCTCATCCCAATCCCCTATAGGAGATGGATATTCCCGTGCCGTTTATAAATTAAACAAATTTTCCAGGATTTAAAATGCCTTTGGGATCCAATGCCTTTTTAATCTTTTCGTGAAGCAATCGGGTTTGTTGACTGACAGCTTTATTCCACCATGGCAATTTAGCTATGCCAATCCCATGCTCTCCTGTAATAGATCCATTCCATAATATTACCGAATCAAACAGAACATTCAAGGCCTCTTCAGCCTTGTCACGATTCTCTTTTTTTGACCAATCGACCATCAGATTGACATGTATATTTCCATCCCCTGCATGACCAAAACAAGCAACAATCAATCCATAGTGCCTTTGAAGATGTTCCCCTAGGCTTATTAAATCGGCCAGTCGGCTACGCGGAACAGTAACATCTTCGTTGAGTTTGGTTAGTCCACTGGCTTTAAGAGACATTGAAAAGAGACGGCGCGACTCCCACAATTTTTCACACGCCTCTTCCCCCACTGCCCTTGTCAGTTCCTTTGGTTGAAATTCCCGCAATATTTTCTCAAAAAACTCGATATCAGAATGGACTGCCCCAATACTACCATCAGTTTCCAATAAAATATGGGCATCGAAAGGAGGAATTTCTCCTTTAGTAAATTCTCTTGCGCACTGAAGGGTAAATCTATCAGCAATTTCCAGAGCTGCGGGAAGAACCCCAGAAGATAAAATTTTGTTCACGCACAAGATTGCCTGATCCATCCGTTCAAAATAAGCGGATAGACAGGCTTTCAGTGGAGGGAAAGGAAGCAGTTTAAGAGTAATTTCAGTGACTAGCCCCAGCATCCCTTCGGAGCCAACAAAGAGGCTCGTCAAATCGAAGCCAGTTTTATTCTTAATCGTCCTCCCCCCCACTTTGGCTACCGATCCATCGGAAAGCACCACCTCAAGGCCTAAGATGTAATTTCGAGTAACTCCGTATTTAAGACATCGGGGCCCTCCAGCGTTCGTCGCTACATTTCCGCCAATGGTACATTCCATCACACTGGCAGGATCAGGGGGATAAAAAAGACCCATCTCTTTTACTTTTGCCTGTAGGACTCCCGTGATAACTCCAGGCTCAACAACAGCTACTCCATCTATTGGATGTATCTCTTTGACTCGGTTCATCTTCTCAAAAGAAACAACCACTCCCCCTTTTACTGGAACAGCTCCTCCTACATAGCCTCTCCCTCCACCTCTAGCTGTCACATAAATACCTCGAGAGAAAGCAAACTGCATCAAGGCAACAACATCTTCTTTTGATTCAGGAAAAAAAACACCATCTGGAGCTCTCGATAAAAGCCAAGCATCTGTAGCATACTTGCTTAGTTTTTCCTCACTGGTTGAAAACTTATCAGGAAAAAGCCGATGTAATTCCTCAGTCCATAATTCCATTGAAAACTCCTTTTTTCTTTAATTCTCTAAACTTAATATTACTTACTCTCCTTATTCAGTCCGTTGATTTGTCCGCTCTCCATTAAAAAGAAGACAGGAGGTCGTAAGAAGCTAACCTTTGGTTTTTCCTTTGATTGCATTACGGGCTTTTTTTCCTTTTGTGCCTTTTGTCTATCGTCTCCTTTTAAGAACATTATACACTAATAGTGACAGAGGAGAGCTTATGTTTTTCCTCTAAACACATACAGGACACGCTATAAAGTTCTTTGAGTGATATAGCATCTATTTTTCAATTCCTCTAGGCTTAAAAACCGTGGCTTTCTTAAAATTTTTCAGTAAATAAAAAACTATGTCACTATGACCCTGTTTCCTTAACAATGAAAAAAAACAAGAGAATAGGACTTGAAGTGGGCTCGCCCATTCCCGATGTTTGGGCATTTGATCCTGAAGGCAATCCAATGTCAGTAAGAGAGCTTTGTTCCAAAGGATTGGTTTTGCTATACTTTTTCCCAAAAGCTAACACTCCTGGTTGCACTATCCAAGCCTGTAATCTGCGGGATCATTTAGCGGATCTACAGAAAGCAAATGTTCAGGTTATTGGAATAAGCAGGGACAAACCCTCAGTACAAAAAAAATTTATTCAAAACAATCGGCTCAATTTTATGCTGCTTTGCGACCCAAGCGGAGAGGTTTGCAAGGAATTTGCTATTCCTCGTTTCTTTGGAATGCCCAAACGCCTTTCCTTTTTGATTAAAGATGGCAAAGTGTTATGGCGTGATTGCCACCCCAACATTTGGAATACAGCTGCAGAAGTTCTGGAAGCAATTAAAGCAAGCAATTTCTGGCCAAAAGATTGAAAATCCTACCTTTTAACTTCAAAAAACTCCAATCCACTCCAAATCCCTTAGCCCTATGGCTATTTTTTCGTGCGCTTTCCTTTATCTATTTCATTGCTTTTTTTTCCCTTTCTTTTCAAATTCTTGGATTAGTAGGAGAAGGAGGGATCCTTCCAGCTTCCCCATTCCTGCATTATGTTCAAGATCAAATAGGCTGGCGAAGATTTTTTTTAGTTCCTACCCTATTCTGGATTATCCCTCCAACCGATCCCATTCTTTATGCTGGAACTTTCCTTGGAATGTTTTTGGCTGTTCTTCTTTTTTTCAATATAGCTCCAGCTCTTGTATCTCTATTTCTTTGGTCTCTTTATCTGTCTTATGTATCAGTGGGACAGATTTTTTTTAATTTCCAATGGGATGGTCTCCTTTTGGAATGTGGACTCCTTTCCATTTTATCATCGCCATGGAAACTTCATCCTGGCTTTAAGGAATTAACTTTCCCACCCTCTTGGGCAACTTTTATCTTCCGTTGGCTGCTTTTCCGGCTGATGCTTCTTTCTGGGATCGTTAAATTAGAAAGCCATGATCCAACATGGCGAGCCTTAACGGCTCTAAAATACCACTATGAAACAGAACCCTTGCCTACCCCCCTTGCTTGGTACTTTTACCACTTCCCCATGTGGTTTCATGAAACCACCACCTTTATTGTCCTATTCATCGAACTGGTTGTACCCTTCGCTATTTTTATGGGCCGACTAGGTAGAACAGTGAGTTTCATCCTTTTTTCTCTCTTGCAACTACTTATTATTCTCACTGGCAATCATGCCTTTTTTAACTGGATTACTTTAGCCTTAGGATTTGTCTTGTTAGATGATAGCTTTTTAAAAAAGATTCTTCCTTTCTTCTCCAAATCCCCTCCAATGCCTTGTCCAAAACTTCAGAAGAAATTCTCATTTTTTCTTATTCTTCCTGTTTTTTTAGTCAGTGTTCTGCTTTTTTTAGAATCCTTTTCTTTTCCGTATCCACAATGGACTGTAAAGCTTCTTAGCTCCTTTTCAGCTCTACGATCGATCAACAATTATGGAGCCTTTGCAATTATGACAACAAGAAGACCGGAAATAATTATAGAAGGGAGTACCGACGGCATCGAATGGAAAGAATTCCCCTTTTGCTGGAAACCTTCTGACCCTCATAAGGCGCCTGTATTTATCTCTCCCTTCCATCCAAGATTAGACTGGCAAATGTGGTTTGCCGCTTTAAGTACACCAAAGGAAAACCCTTGGTTTGCTTCTCTTCTGTCCTGCTTGCTTCACGGTAAGAAAGAGGTCATCAAACTTTTCAAAGCCAACCCCTTCCCCTTCTCTCCTCCAAAATATGTCCGAGCTCTTATCTATATCTACGAATATAGCTCTTGGTCAGAAAAAAAAGAGAAAGGACTCTGGTGGAATAGAACTCTTTATGGGTTGTATTTTCCTCCTGCTTCTTTAATAGTTAACCCTCAAAACCAAGAAGCCAGGGGTATCCCCCCTTCCACTCAATGGCAAGTAAGCATTTTTGAGAATTAATAAAACATGCTCCTAAAAAGTCGCAGCAGCATTCTTTGCCTCAATCATTGCCTTTTCCAAAAGCGCTTCTCTTTTTTCAAAAAGAGTGCCTTCAACAATTATTTGCTGAATATCTGTAATTCCAATAAATCCCAGGATTAATTTCACATAAGGAAGCTGAAAATCGTATTTTTGAAATTCAGTTCCTTCTGGATAATTCCCACCTCTAGAACATATTAAGCATGCCTTTTTCCCAACTACCAACCCTTTGTAGCCCTCTTGCGGAGTATAAGAAAAAGTATAAGTGGGCTGCACAAAAATATCTATATAATGCTTAAGTCTGTAGGGAATAGCAAAATTCCACATAGGGAAAGAAAACACATATTTATCGAAGGAAATAAAGTGGGCAATAATTTCTTCTACTTCACTCCATGCATTTTTTTGTTCAGGAGTATGTTCCAAGCCATGAAAAATGGCATATTTGCTTTGAAGAATATAGCCATCAAAAGAAGGAAGGGCTTTGGTCCAAAGATCCAATGTTTCTATGGAGTCTGTTGGGTGATTTGCCTTGTACTCCTCAAGAAATACTTTCGCCGCCGCTATAGAAAAAGATCTATCTTTTCGAGGTGAAGCTTCAATATAAAGAATTTTAGCCATTCTGTTTCTTTCCTCTCTACTTTTGTTATCGAGTGGTATTAGGTATTGTTTTGTTTCTATTCGGTGAAGGCCGAGAAAGGTTTTTTGAAGATCGTTTTAGGTTCCTTACTGGAGTGTTTTTTTCAGATGTAGGCAAAAATATGCGAACATACGGCTTTTGAGCAGTGTAATATAGATTGGTTGCCACCACACAATAGGAATACCCATAAGGATCAGTAGGACCATAAGGGAAAGTGGGATATTTAGCGTCGAAATGCTTACCCATCAAAGGCAAGGCAATAAGTTTTTCAGCTATACATAGTGGAAGGAATAGTCCAGCGACTAAGAGAAGAAAGAGTTTGTTCATAAAAATTTAAAATTTATATCTTAAGCCTCCAAGCACCAAATTGGCTTCGAATTGATCAAAATGCGTATTGATTGTAGTACCAGAGCCGAAAACAGTAGAATTTCCAGCGTAGGAAAAGTTTGAACCTCCTATCCAAACGAACCGATATTCAACAATAAAACTTAACCGATCCGTAATCCATCTTTCAACCCCAGCAATACCCTGGACTGCCGCGGCCCCTGATGAAGTGTCTATGCCTTTCCCAAAAAGATTTTTCCCTGCAAAATTCCCTTTGGATCCTATCCCAGCAATAGAGGACTCCCACATATAAGCTCCCCCAATGCCTACTCCAAAATTGATGATGAGAATGGGCGTATAGACTTTGAGAATGCCATCGACAAAGAATAGTCCAGAGTTAAAATTGTCTTTAAAGGCAATGTTGCCAGCCACTCCATTCAACTGAGAAGCCGCAGCAGTCACACCCATATAATAGCCGTCAAACTGAACGGATGGGCTCCAATAGAAGCTACCGCTCGTTCCCATAGCTTCCTTGGGAAATTCATAACCGACTTCAATCCCTCCAACCCCATTGACTATTCCTCCTCGTGGATTAAAGGTAGCCAGACCAACAGGAGAGGGATACAATGAATACCCATAATTTCCTGGTGCAGAAAAAGCGCCACCTCCAAAAACTCCAGCATATAAGCCAGTCTTCAAAGAAAAAGGGGCTTGTTGTTGAAGAGCCTTTTCATCTTTCAGATTCTTTTCCAAATTATTTTTCTCTTTAGGAAAGCCATTTTCGCTGATTGGATCATTTGCAGTAATGGAACTATCCCCCTCGATAGATTGATTTTTAGGATAGTTTGTAGGGCCAGCAGTTAAATCTGGTTTTTCCTCAGTATATTCATCTCCGCTTTCTGCTTTCAGAGGCGAAGCCCATGCTACTAATCCCACTAGCAGAATCCACAAGTTAGTTTGAAGGCGTAAAGCCTTGGCTCGTAAGTGTGTCATTGGCATCCAACGTTAAACAATTAATGGCTCTGAATCTTTTGCTAGCATCATTGTACAGAAGCTGTCAATGGTTTTCTAAAATTATTTGTGCTTATTTTTGTGCTTGTCCCTCCACTTCTCCTGAACGAGAAAGTATTGAAAAAAACCACCAAAGGAAATATATAAAAAAAACCGGCAAACAGTTTTTTGCCGGTTTCTAGAATAGCAAACAAACTTTTTAACTCACCTTCACTTCAACAGTCTTTGGCTGTGCTTTCTCACCTTTTGGCATATGGAGATAAAGCACCCCATCTTTGAACTCCGCAGATATTTTGTCTTCTTCAACACCCTCAGGCAACTCGAAGCTTCTACTGAAAGCTCCGTAAGCCCTTTCTACTCTAATATATCTTTTCTTTTTATCCTTTTCTTCTCTTTCTATCTTTCTTTCTCCAGATACAGTCAAAATGTTATTTTGAATCGATACCTTGACTTCTTCTTTTTTGACTCCAGGAAGGTCCATTTTTACCAAGAACTCCTTGTCATCTTCTGTAATATCTGTATAAGGACGCCATTCGCTCAGTTCAAACGGTTCAATCTCTTCTGAAGAAAGCAATTCAAGAGGTCGTTCAAAAAGGGAAGCCATCTTTCGCCTCATTTCTTCTATTTCCTTAAAGGGATCCCAAATCGAAGGTTGGAACAAACCTCTTTTGGTCAGTAGATCAGCCATAACACCTCCTTTTTTAATTGATTTTTAATTTGGAGAATGCCTCTATATAATTGTTATTGATTTTTAATTTTTTGTCAAGCCATTCACAATGAAGGAGTAATTAAAATATTTTATATATTATGCTTGAAAAAATTCTTAAGCATAGGAAAACTTATTCCCATTCTTTTTAATGACTGTTCTATTGGATTTTCTTTTCCATTGGGATCATTATTTACAACTAATAGTTTTAAACCATAAAGACTGGATCTATCCCTTGCTCTTTCTCATTATTTTTTGTGAAACGGGCTTAGTATTAACGCCTTTTTTACCAGGAGACTCCTTAGTTTTTACTCTTGGAATTTTTGCTGCCAAAGGCTGGCTCAATCTCTACACGTTGTTTTTTATGTTGACACTAGCAGCTATTGGTGGAGACAGTCTCAATTACCTTTTTGGTAACAAATTTGGAAAATTATTTTATTCTTGCTCAGAATCCTTTTTCATAAAAAAGGAACATATTCAAAAAACCGAAGATTTTTTTAGTAAATATGGAGCCAAAGCGATTTTTTTATCACGGTTTATCCCCATCATTCGAACTTTTACTCCATTTATTGCTGGTATAGGGTCTATGGCTTACAGCCGCTTTCTTTTCTTTAATATTTTTGGTGGACTCTGCTGGATTGGACTTTTCCTTGGAACTGGTTATTTCCTAGGTAATCAACCCATAATTAAAAATCATTTTAAAGCCTTTATCTACCTCATTATCTTTCTTTCCCTTTTCCCCTTACTCATCGAGAGGATAAAATCCAAGCTTTACACTAAAACCAATCTAGCAGTTGAAAATTTCAGTAAAAAAAGAAACGCAGATAACATGAAAATGGAATGACAAAGAAAAGCGTAAAGAATAGTTATTGATATTGCCATGCTATTCTAGTTATAAATAGACATGGCGAACCTATATTCGCCGAAGAAATTTGGAGCGCTGATCGGTTGGAGCGTAAACAGGCTGTAGCAAAAGGCAGCAAGAAGAGGTATTGGCTGCCTAACCGATTCGGGCAACCCGGCGGTATTACCCCCATGAGGACTCATTGCGGGTAATTGCCAAAAGGCGATGAGAGCGCGAATACAAAAGCCTCCAGCACCGGACAAAAGAAGGATATGAAGGAGCAGCAGGAGCAGCGCTGGAAAGGTTTTACCTGACCCAAGGCAAGACGGTGGAGGAACGGCTGTAGGATTGAAAGCAGCGAACTAAACTACTAGAGAAAGAATTTCCTCACCTCTGATGGATATGAGGGAATGGGGCAAGATCTCCGAGCCTCATGGTCGTCCACAGGACTGGCTAGTCCGGTTCGCCTTCGGATGGCCCCTAGAAGTTTTGCTAATCCTATGAAACCAAAATCCCCGTCATGAATGGGCAAATCCCTCTCTTGCGCAGGAAGAGATGCCAAGAAGTTCCTTTCGATCCTTCCCTGCTTTCCTACGCCCTCTTTTCGGTTTGTGCCAATATAAAAAAAAAGACGAGAGGCTATGGAGAAAGCTGGTGAATCCAGATAAGACAAGGCGACAAACGATCCCGAGCAGAAAGCCTAATGCTCAACCGGAAGCAGCAAAAAGAACGTACTCGGGTAAATCGTAAGAAGGTAAGAATATGTTTTTAGGAATAGAAATCATTCTTTCAACTTTATAACCAAAGAAAAACTTATGAAAAAAGAATCCTTTGATTTTCTCTGTGCCCTTTTAAAAAGTCCCAGCCCATCCGGTTGGGAAAGTCCAGCTCAACAAATATGGATTGACTATGTAAAGAGGTATGCCCATCGATTAGATAAAGATGCCTATGGGAATGCTGTGGCCTATTTAAATCCAGAAGGCAACCCTAAGATTTTAGTTAATGGACACATTGATGAAATTGCCTTTCAAATCCAATATATCGATGACTCCGGGTTTCTCTACTTTGCTCCAGTTGGAGGGCCAGATCCCAAACTTGCTAAAGGGAGGAAAGTAAACATTTATCATGAGGGCAACTCTATCCCTGGGGTAATCGGGACGCTTGCCATTCATATGCAAGAAAAAGAAACGCAAGAAAAACCTCCCAAATGGAGTGAACTTTTTATTGATATTGGAGCATCCAGCAAAGATGAAGCTCTGCAGTATGTACAGATTGGAGATTGGGCCCTTTATGATAGCAGTTTTTTCCCTCTCCTCAACGATATTTGGATAGCAAGAGGATGTGACGACAAAGTCGGGGCTTTTGCTGCCGCAGAAGTCTTAAGGCTCTGTTACGAAGAGAAAGTTTCTGGTCCTTGTATCATAGCAGCTTCGACAATACAAGAAGAAAATGGACTCTACGGGGCAAGTATGATCGGTTATTCAGTCCATCCCGATATTGCCATTGTCTTTGATGTAGGCCATGCCACTGATATTCCGATTGTCGACAAAAAGAAATTCGGCGATATTCGACTCGGAAAAGGTCCCATATTAAGCCATGGGAGCATCAATCATCCAGGAGTAGTTAAGACTTTAGATAAACTGGCCCATCAATTGGGTATAACTCATCAGCATAGCATCGATCCTAGACGCTCAGGAACGGATGCAGACGCTTTATTTATTCAAAAAGGAGGCATTCCTAGCTGTGTAATCGGAATTCCTAATAGATATATGCATAGCCCAACAGAAGCTTTCCATTTAAAGGATTTGGAAACGGCTGCTTTTTGGGTTTCTTGTTTCTGCAAAGAAATCAAAAGCAAGGATGATATCCTGTATATTTAAACCTCTACGAAAAACTTCTTCTAATGGTTTGTTTTAAAACATTTAAGACAAAAAAATATTTTTTCCCAAAAATTTTTTGTCTTTATCTCTTAAAAAATAGAGGCTATTTATTAAGAAAAAGGCTGTATTGTTTCATTATAAATCCAGCTAGCAAAGGAAACAATCACAGCTGAATGTGGACTGATTAGAGAGACTTTGAGTTGTCCCTTAAAACTATTGAGTGGGTGACTATTATCCCTCTCTTTAACTACAATAGGCAACATTGTAGTTCATTGGCCAGATAGTTATGAAAGCATCCAAACTTCTCCATACTCGCTTGAGGGTAAACAATATCGAAGAGTCAATCAAGTTTTTTACTACTGTACTGGGAATGGAAGTAGTCAGAAAGACGCAATCTCCAAGGGGATCTATTTTAGCCTTTTTAAAACTTCCCGGAAGTGACGAGGAGATCGAACTTTGTTATTATCCTGGAAGTGGAAAAGTCAATGTTCCCCCAGATTTGATGCATCTAGCATTTGAGGTTAAAAATCTAGAACAATTTAGAGAGCATTGTTCAAAATTAGGATACCAGTTTTCCGATGGTCCAACTGTTACCTCTAATGGTACAAAATTTGCGTTTATTGACCATCCAGATGGTTATGAAATAGAGCTGATTGAACGTAACCAATAACAAAACTTAAGTAAAAAAATTATGCTGCAACCAATTCGTCTCTCAATCAATATCGGAATAAATCCTTTTCAACTACCCAAGGAGATACAAAAAGCCGAAATCATGAGATGTAATTCGATTCATGTGGATGTAATGGATGGTCATTTTGTCCCTAATCTTTCTATAGGTCCAGATTTTATTGCTGCTTTGCGATCAATGACAGATTTGCCAATTGAAGTTCATCTCCTTATTCAACAACCGGATCGTTTTGCAAGAGATTTTATTGAAGCTGGTGCTGATCTCCTCATTGTCCACCTGGAGTCTCACCATGATATACAAAAAACGATTAATTTAATTCGAGGTCTTGGTTGCCGTTGTGGTCTAGCACTCAATCCACTGACTCTTTTTGAAAAGAGCATCAAGTATCTCCCTCAGCTCCAAGCCATTCTCTTTCTTATAAGTAATTTTCCGCCTAAAATACACCCATTTCAGCCAGAAAAGCTCTCTAAAATAAGAAAAGCCAAGGAATTTCGCGAAAAGAACAATCTCAATTTTGAAATACAAGTAGAAGGCGGATTATCCGCTCAAACTATTCCTTCAACAGTGATTGCAGGAGCTAATACCCTTGTCTTAGAAAGCTCTTTTTTTACCGAAGAGCTTTCAGTCCAAACCCTCTCCGAAATTCTCAAAGGTATAGACGAAGCCTCCGCCGGCGGATGATATTTGAAAAACTACCCTCTCTGGCGGCCAGTGCTCCAGCCAGAGCCTTGGGCTTGGCTGGTGGTGAAGGCCGCCCTATTCCGGCGTTTCTTGCCGTTCGATGTACTGTTTGGGGACGGTTAATGGGGCGCCCCCGCACGTGATAACGCAGTAGGAACGGCTCCAAAGAACTGCCTTACGATAGAAACGGGCGACCGTTGTGGCAAACTCTCTGCGGAGAAGCCTGGAAGAAGTTGTCTTGAGATTGTTCAGGAAGCGGCTGAGTCCAAGATTTGGTGGCAACGCAACCAGCAAGTGAACGTGGTCAGATTCTCCGTTGCACTCAAGCAGCTGTCCGCCCCATCCCTCCCAGCTCATTTCCGCAATAGCACGCACCGGTCAAGCATGGGGCGGGTGAGCGCCTTGCGGCGGTATTTTGTGACAAGAACTAAATGGTAGTGCAGCGCGTAAACGCAGTGATGCAGAAGGTGCAAACGCACTTGACCTGTCATTACACTAAATGATAGACCATATTGCTGGCCACTGTCCAGCGTCGCCTCATGATGATCGCATCACCCGCTGGTCTTCCCGTTCTGGGCCCGGTCGAGCGCAAGGTCACCTACCGGCTCTATCCATCCAAGACCGTCCGGGATGAGCTTTTCCGGACGCGCTGGGTCCATTGCTTCCTCTGGAACCTAGCTTTGGAGGAGCGCAGGCGGGCGTGGAAGGAGGAAAAGCGGCGCATCGGTTTCGTCGAGCAGTGCCGATGGCTCACCGAGCTCCGTTCCCGCAGCGCGCTTCTCGCCTCGATCAACGCTCAATCCGCCCAGGTAACGCTCAAGAGGTTGGATCTCGCCTTTCAGGCGTTCTTCCGCCGCGTCCGGCAAGGCGAAAAGCCGGGATGCCCGCGTTTCAAGCAGGCAGGGCGATTCAGCGGTTTCGGCTTCAAGCAGCACGAAGGAGACTGGCGGCTGCTCGCCAGAGAGCGAAGCGCTCACCTGAAGCTTCGTCTCTCCGGCATCGGGGAGATCCCGATCCGGGGCAAGGCCCGTACTCCCAGGGAACCCAGGACATGCGAGATCTTTCTTTCCGGCGGCCGATGGCATGCGTCGGTCACGATGCGCTGCCGGCCGGCGCGGGAGCATGGCTGTGGAGCCGAGGCTTTCGACCTGGGCACGGAGCGGTTCCTGACCAGCGCCAGGTTGGAGCCGGGAAAGAGCGAGCCGGACGTTTCCGAGGTCGCCAATCCGCGCCATCTGCGCAAGGCGCTTAAGAAGCTCAGGAAGCTCGGACGGACGATCTCCCGCAAGATGGAGGCGGCGATCCGCAAGCACGGGAAACGGAAGGGATTTCGCATTTCCAAGAGGTTGCGCAAGCAGTACGAGCTGCTCGCCCGGATGCACGCCAAGGTGGCGAACGTCAGGAAGGATTTCCTGCACAAGCAGAGCGCCGCGATGGTGAGACGCAGCGGACTGTTGATCACGGAGGAGCTGGAGCCGAAAAGGATGACGGCTTCGGCCCGGGGCAGCCGGGAAAATCCCGGGAAACGTGTGCGGCAAAAAGCCGGGCTGAATCGAGAGATATTGGACGCATCGTTCGGAGCTTTCGGGGCGATGGTCGGATACAAAGCGGAAGAGGCTGGTATCGGATACCTGGAAGCACAGGCGAGGACGTTGAAGCCAAGCCAGAGATGCCACCGATGCGGCGGCGTCGTGAAAAAGACCCTCGGCGACCGGTGGCATGGGTGCGCATGCGGAGCGTCCTGCCATCGGGACGAGAACTCGGCGCTCGGGCTTCTCGACTGGGGCTTGGCGAAATGGGAGAAGGACCACGGCTTCGCCTTTCCGGGGCCGAAGGTCGTTGTATGCGGAAAGGAATGGACGGGAACCGATCCATGCGTGGAGCGGGAAGCTCTGGCCGGATGGAACCTCGCTGCGGGCTGGAAGTCCGCGAGCCGAGCATACTCCGGTGAAACTGCCCGCAGGGAAGCGCGAAACTCCATCCCAGAGCCCTCAGGCTTGGATGGAGTAGTTCATTGTTTCTTTTTAAAGAGTTCTTTTTAAAGAGTTTTTTTCATGCGGAATGGGAAAATATTCCCATTCCGCATGATGAAATGGTAGATTCAAATCTGGATACAAACTGACTTTGTCTCTAGATAATTTTCAAGCACTGCATGCCCCATCTCTCTACCCCATCCAGATTGTTTATAACCACCAAAAGGCAAGGCGGCATCAAACACATTATAACAGTTGATCCATACCGTACCTGCCTTCAGTTTAGAGGCAAGCCGATGGGCTTTTGAAATATCATTTGTCCATATGCCAGCAGCCAAGCCATAGATTGTCTGATTAGCGACTGGAGCTATCTCATCGACACCTTCAAAGGGCATCGCACAGACCACAGGCCCGAATATCTCTTCATTCACAATTTTCATGTCAGAATGAACGCCACTAAAGATCGTCGGTTGAATAAAATATCCCCGCTCCCCGTATCGATTGCCTCCAGTGATCACTCTGCCTCCTTCACTAATCCCAGACCGAATATAGGAGGATACTCTATCAAATTGTTCTTGCGAGACAAGCGGCCCCATTTGAGTTGCTGGATCCAATCCAGGACCTAGGCGGATTTTCTTTGCCTCCTCGCTCACTCCTTCGACCACCTTATCAAACACTTTTTTCTCTACATACAGTCTGCTTCCTGCGCAACAGCACTGTCCATGGTTGAAAAAGATAGCAGACGCCGCTCCAGGGATAGCAGTAGATAAATCCGCATCAGAAAAAACAATGTTAGGGGATTTCCCACCTAGCTCCAAGCTAACCTTTTTCAAATTGGAAGCTGCTGCCTTCACAATGATTTTACCCACTTCTGTAGAACCGGTAAAAGCAACTTTATCGATGTCCATATGACTAGCTATCGCCGCTCCCGCCGTTTCTCCAAAACCGGGCAAAATATTGACGACACCATCAGGGAAACCTGCCTGTTGAATCAGTTCTCCTAACCACAAAGCAGATAAAGGAGTCTGTTCAGCTGGTTTCAGGACGATTGTACACCCTGTCGCAAGCGCTGGTCCTAATTTCCAGGCAGCCATTAATAAGGGAAAGTTCCATGGAATAATCTGGCCAACCACTCCAATAGGCTCTCTTATTGTATAAGAAACAAATGTTTCTGGCTTAGCCAACGAAAAGGGGATGGTGTTACCTTCTATTTTTGTAGCCCATCCAGCCATATAACGGAATAGATCGATAGATAATGGGAGATCTGCAACTTTAGCAACAGCCATCGGTTTCCCGTTGTCAAGCGACTCTATTTGGGCTAATTCTTCAAGATTTTCCTCGATCAAATCTGCCAGCTTCCATATCAATTTCCCTCTGTCCGAAGGGGTCATCTTAGCCCACGGTCCCTTTTCAAAAGCCTCTCTAGCAGCCTTCACTGCCTTGTCCACATCCTCCTTATCTGCTTCGGCCACGTGTGCCAAGATTTCTCCAGTTGCCGGATCGTAGGTCGGGAAGGTTTTGCCAGAAACCGCATCCACCCATTTACCCCCAATAAAAAGCTTCTTGGGCATCTTCAAAAAATTCTGAACCTTTGGTAAAAGAGTATATAAAGTCGATTGCGATTTTTCAGAAAAAGTCTCTGTTAACATAAATCCCTCCTTAAGGAGATTTGAACATTATTTTTTGTATCCGTAAAATAAAAAAATTTTATCGTTAAAATCCTTGAGCCAATCAAAATTTTCTGGTATCTGCTACAAGTTTCATTTCCATATTAACAATAAACCAAGAATTGAAAAGTTTTCTCTCACATCTTGTTGATGGAATTTCCATTTGCATTTTTAACTTACTTCAGAAGCCCTATGGACTTCCTCCTAATTTTCCATCTCAACTTTGCTCTTACATTGATAGTTGGAGGGAAGCTTCTTTTAAAGAATACTATAATCCTGACTCTCGATACGAAAATAAAATCACTTCTTATATCGCCAATGCCATTCATCGACAGGATCAATTAACTTTTCCAAGCTTCGTCCGAAGCCCTCACTCTTTCTCCAATTATGCTACTTTCGAACTTTTCCCTTCCAAAAAAGGGTGGCATCAGGCTCCTACAATGATCTTGCTTCATGGCCTCTTGTCCCTTTCTTTAAAGGGCTATATAAAATGGGTCCGCTGGCTTAACAACAAAGGATGGAATGGAGTCATCATGCATCTGCCCTATCATTTTCAGAGAAAACCCGCCTCCTTCAGTTTGTTTAGTCCTTCCTGCGTTCAACCAAATATTATTCATACCATGGAGACCCTAAGACAATCTGTTATAGACCTCTATATCTTTACAAAAGGCCTTTATTTGATGGGATCTCCCATGATTGGCGCCTGGGGAATCAGTTATGGAGGTTGGACAATTACCCAAGCTGCTTCTCTTGAAAAGACATTTCACAAACTGATATTGGTGGAACCGCTACTTAATATTCAGCATGTCATATGGGGCTCGCCAATTGGGAAAGAGATCAGAAGAAAATTAAAACGTCTTGGAATTTCGCATTCAGAAACTGAACCACATCTCCGGCTTGCTTGTCCTAGTTTTTCTATCCCTAAAGTCAGAGGAGATAATATACTCATTGTTGGCGGTCAATTCGATCCAATCAGTCCCCCTTGGATACTAAAAAAGATTCAGGAAAAATGGGAGGCAAAGCATCTTTATATTTTACCTGTAGGCCATCTCAATTATAGCTTAACTCCAGAAAGTTTTAAGCTTGCATCAAAATGTTGGAAAGATGATTTTTCCATTGATGATCATTGACAAGAGATTAGAAAAGCTAATGATACATTAGAGAGAGTGCCAATGCATGCAGTAAGTAGTACATATAATGGGCCCCTCGAAGAAAAGAGAATCATTCAACTGGTCTCTCATCTTCGATCAGAATTAGCAGTAGAACCATCTATTGGGCTCTCTTTTGCCTGGGCCGGCTATACAAAATCCGATCTGAATTGCTTCGAAGAACTTTCAGATATATTGACTATTTATGGTCATCTAAAAGAACTCATTCTTATTGCCAGCTCTGGTATTGTGGGCCAAGGGATAGAAAACGAAGGGCAGGCTTCTTTTTCATTGATGCTTCTTCATCACGAAGCTTTAAAAGTTCAAGGAATTCCAATCGATACCCAACTGATTGATTCTCTAGAGATTGTTGATAACTGGAAATCTATCGTTTCTTTTGACCCCTCTCAAATCAAAGGTTTTGCCGTCTTCAGCGAACCAAACTTCCCAATCGAAAGATTTCTTAAATATTTAAATCAAGCTTACCCCAATATTCCAGCTTGGGGTGGAATTCCCAATGGAAAAGAAAATGAGCCTTGTATCTACTACAATCGCAAGCCTATTTCTGGATGTCTCCTTGTTCCGCTTGCTGGTGATATTCAACTTGATGTAATCGTTTCTCAAGCCTGTCGGCCTATTGGTGAGCCTTATATGATCACCAACGCCGAACAAAACATTCTCTATACCCTAGGTCGAAAAACTGCTTATCAGGCTTTGGCTAAGGCTTTCGATTCTTTATCAGAAAAAGAACGGCTTGCTGTTCAAGGACATCTGTTTATCGGGCTAGCTGTTTCAGAATACCTTGAGGAATTCAAGCAAGGTGATTTCATCATTCGTAACATTTTGGGCGCTGATCCTTCTACTGGGGCTATAGCTATTGGGGCATTAGCGAGAATTGGCCAGACCGTTCAATACCAATTAAGGGACCCCGCCTCCGCTACTCTTTCCCTTCAAAAAGTGCTTGAAGAAGAAAAACTAAAAGTAGCTTCTAGGAAAGTTGCTCCTTATGCTGTTTTACAAGCGATTTGTACTGGAAGAGGTAAAAACCTCTTTGGGCCATCTGCCAATGTGGACGCTAAAAGTGTGCAAG
The DNA here is from genome assembly GCF_949774925.1 of Candidatus Methylacidiphilum fumarolicum. Lineage (GTDB taxonomy): Bacteria > Verrucomicrobiota > Verrucomicrobiia > Methylacidiphilales > Methylacidiphilaceae > Methylacidiphilum > Methylacidiphilum fumarolicum. Next base: position 601,214 of record NZ_OX458932.1, on the reverse strand, counting down.
ACTATTTTCCAGGTATTCCTCAAGCAGGATTTTTTGCCAACGGCGAAATAGGGCCTTCCTGGGGAATGAATTTTCTTCACGGCTATTCAACATCAATCGCTTTTCTAACCTAAGAAAGAGTAAAGAATAGTTATCGACGTTGCGATGCCAAAATAGTTAAAAGTATGTATGACGAACATCTATTCGCCGAAGAAGTTTGGCGCGCTGATTGGTCGGAGCGTTAACAGGCGATAGCGAAAGCCGGCGGTAAGGGAAGGCGCCTTCCAAACGGACTTAGGCAAATCGGCGATACTACACCCATTAGGACCACCTGCGGAGGATTGGCCAAAAGACAACGAGAGCATCGCACAATCGCCTTCGCTATCCAACAGGAGAAGGACTAGTCTATTATTCTGACCTGGATCGTTTCGCGAAAAGCCTCTCACGATCGCAAAGAGCGTGATTGGATAGAATCGTATGGATACAAAAACCTAAGCGGGTTGCCGGTAAGAATGTGGAAGCTAGCCCTCAAAGATGGCTAGGAAGCGATCAAGCAGTAGGTGGTAGCCTCTTCTGAGAAGATCAGTTCAAAGATCCGGCGCTGTTAGGCATAGACAGAAGAAGCAAAGCGATCGGCTTTTTGGATATTCCACTCCTTGCAGTGGCTTGTTGCTGTGTTAGAAAAAAGAGAGTCGTCCGCTTCTACATTTCACATCACAAAAGAGAGGCAAGCTGCCATCCTTTTTAGGTTGTGAAAGGACTTGTAAAAGGAAATTTGTATGCCGCCAAGAGAGAAGAAAGTGCACTCGATTCTATTCGATGAATCTATATTTCGGAGTTTGAAGAGAAGGGAAAGCAGTATATCTCTCTCATGACTCTTAAAGGTGGGAAAAGGATAGTCATTCCCCTAGCCGGGAAGTTGAAGATTCGGGGAATGATTTATCTTGTTTTAAAGGAAAAGAAGGCGGTCATTTCCTACGTAGCACCCCTAAAAGTTCCGAAGCGGTTAGATGGGGAAATAGTTGGGATCGATATGGGACTTTCAGAAGCGTTCACCGATGACAAAGGGAAGAAGTATGGGAAAGGGGTTGGTAAGGTATTAGCTAAGTTATCTAAGCAGTATACAGAGAAAGGAAGGAAACGACAGAAGCTTCAGTCATATGTAAGAAGACAAAAGACAAAGCAAAAGCAAGGGGCGTTGGCAAGAATAATTTAGGAAGGGAAAAGCTAGCAGAGAGACTCCATAAAGTGCCAGCAGAGATAGAAAGCAGGGTGACTCTACAAGCCTGCGCAAACTTCTCAAGCTCCGAAGCCCATCTATGATTGTCTTTAGAGGATTTACACATTTATGGGAAATCGCCAAGCAAAGAGCTTTCCAGGCGCATCCCCCAGATGCGAACCAGTGCGCTTCAGGATCGAATCGATTTCTAGCGCCTGGGGGGAGGTTCTCGGCCAGAGAGGAGGTCAACCTGGCCTATAGCTCTTGGGCTTTGTCCTTGGTGCGGGTATATGTCCATTCCAAGAACCGCATAGGGGATAAGTTGGCATGCCGACATTACAAGTATGTGAGCTATGTGGATAGGGTGGGCGGTATACAACCTCAAAAAAAGATTGGAAATCGGGAGATTCTTTCGTAGATGCCGCTGCCTCGGCTATATGCGATGTTTTTGTAGAGGTTACCTGTAATAGCGAGCTACCGTCCGATGGGAATCCCGATGAGGGGGACTGTACCGAGTAAGACAACTCTGGGCAGCTGGGAAGTGTCCTCTTTGATTGTTAAGATAACACGCTAATTCTATCCCGCTCCCCTGGAGAATGAAACGTTCTTGACAATCCCGTGACATCCCGGTCCAAAGCCAAGGAGAAAAGGACGAACTTAGGTTAGGCGTAAGCATGTCCCGTGTATGTTTTTAGGAACAGGAATCGCTTTCAGTTGATTGGAGAAAATTTGATTTGTAAGAGGCTGCTATCCAATTATTCAAAGTTTCGTCTGGATGGAGAAGATCTTCCTTAGAAATAGTAAACACACTCTGTCCATTATTTTTTTTCACCAGTTTCAGGCCAAGAGCATAATTTTTAAATTTCTCTTTGCACAGATCCAAAACAGATATTCCTCTTTCCTGCGCTTCTTGTTTCAGAGCTTCGATAGCCTCATTTTGAAAAATAATACGGATCTCATTCGACTTATAAAATTCATGTAGGAATTGTTCAATTTCCTCCTTCTCCTTGGTCTTTTTAGCTTCATCCATTTCTTTTAAAATCTTTAAAACCTTCTCTTCAGGATCCTCAACCGTTGGAGGATCTATTTCAATCTCCTTAATTCCAGTTCCCGGAAGCTCAAATCGGAAAGGCCGCAAAATTTTTTCACAAATAGTCATCAGGCCTCTGGCTCCTGTCCCCTCTTCAATCGCTTTTTCAGCAATTAGCCGTAGTGCTTCTTCTGTAAATTTCAACTCTATACCATAAGCTGCAAACGAGCTCTTATACTGCTTCAGAATAGATCCTTCAGAATCTCGCAGAACATGGAAGAGATCTTCAGCATCCAAGGATTGACAGAAGACTCGTACGGGCAGTCTCCCTATAAACTCCGGTTCAAGACCATATTCAACGAAATCAGCAGTCGTGGCTTCACTAATAAGATCGGCAACAACCTTTTCTGGTCCATGAGGCTGAAAACCTAGATGCGATCTTCGAATTCTTCTTTGAACTATTTCGGAGAGCTTTTCAAACGCTCCACTTAAAATAAAAAGGATATAGCGAGTATTAATGGTCTTCCGTAAGGACCGAAGCCCTCTTTGAAAATCGAAAATGGACTGCATTTGCCCCAAAACATCATAGGCAGCTTTCACTGGTACGTCCGTTTCTTCAAGCAACTTCAACAAGTTAGATTGCACTCCTCTCCCGCTAACATCCCTGCCAATCATATTGGAAGAAGCCAGTTTGTCTACTTCATCAAGGTAAACGATCCCATATTGAGCAATTTCGGTATCACCTTCGGCTTGCTGAATAAGCTCTCTAACAAGATCTTCCACATCTGCTCCAACATAACCAGTCTCAGAAAACTTAGTCGCATCTGCCTTCACCATTGGAACTCCAATACAATCTGCAAGGCAACGAACCAGATAGGTTTTACCTACTCCACTAGGACCAACAAGAAGAATGTTTTGTTTAACATAATGGACCGGCCCTCTCCCCATTAACGCTTCTTTTACCTGATTATAATGATCGCATACAGCAACCGATAAAACCTTTTTGGCTTCTTCCTGTTTAATCACGAAACGATCAAGATAGGATTTGATCTCCTTGGGAGTAAACTGAAACTGCAATATCTTCTCTTTGAACTTTTCCCTTCGATCCTCTTTATCCGTTTCGGAAGGCATTGGATTAGGACTCCCAAATGATTTAACGAAATCTTGAAGCCGCTTTTGCATTTCTTGAGGATCTGGAAAAACGAATGACATACTATTTCAAATTGTAAAAGAACGGACCTAAAATCAAGAGAGATCCCTCAAAAATCATCAACAATGGATTCAAAAGAGCCATCCTGATTGGAAATATGCTTCTATTCCCCGTTCAAGAGAATATTCTGGAATATATCCGAGGTGATATTGGGTCTCTAATAGATCTGCTTCCGTATGTACTTGATAAAAAGGATAAGGACATGGGAAATATTCAGCTTTGGCTTCCGTTTTCAATATTTGATTTAAGATTTGAATGACCTCATTAAATGATTTGGCACATCCACTCCCTACATTCAACACAGCTACCGGGCAATCTTTTATAGCAGTTAGAATAGTTGCGTTGACAACATCAGCCACATAAACAAAATCTCTTTTCTGCTCTCCAAAGGAAAAAAGTCTTGGAGCTTTTCCTTCCTTAATCTGTTTTGCAATCTGTAATATCATGCTCGAGGCTTTTCCCTTGTGTGTCTCCCTTGGACCATACACGTTAAAATATCGAAGTCCAGTAATTCGGGCTTGAGGATTCTCCTTGGAATAAGCTGCTGCCAAATGTTCCATCTGCAACTTTGAAAAGCCATAAGGATTCGCCGGATGGGGTTGATCATGAATACTGTTTCTGCCTGATGCTATTCCATAGACGGCTGCTGAAGAAGCATAAATGATTCTAGTGGAGGTCCCAGAAAAAAAGCGAAGAAGCTTGCGAAAGGCTTCTACATTATTTTGCATCTGCCTGCGTTCGTCTACCACTGTTGTGTCAGTAAGAGAGGCTAAATGAAATACAAGGGGAATTTCATTTTTAGAAAAATAATTTTCCCACTGAAAGCCATAAAGATCTTCAGTTATAACATCGCAATGGCTGCTGAGCATGTTTTTGAAAGAACCACTTGAAAAGTCATCAATAACGATAAGATCGCTTTTTGGAAACCTCCGCTGTATTTCATGAACAAGATTTGAACCAATAAATCCGGCTCCTCCAGTGACGAGAATTTTCTTCCACATAATCCACTATTGATAGAACGACTTTACAAACCAAAACAATCTTTTTCTCTTCTATAATCTAAGCTCGTAATTTAGAATAGATAATAGAAAGAGGGCAGCTGTTTCAGAACGGAGAATCTGATTTCCAAGATTAATGGGAATAAAACCATGGCTTAAAGCAGATGCTTTTTCTTTTTCTGTAAAATCTCCTTCCGGTCCAACAAGAATGATCACAGAAGATAATTTTTCTTGTGCATGACTTTTGAGTATTTCTTTTAATGGTTTGGCCTCTGGACCGAGGTAAGCCATTAGCTTTAATGAGAAAGAAAACTCCTTTTTCAAAACGTCAGTAAAAGTAGTCATTGCAGACAGTTCAGGTAACTTCTTCTGGTGGCTTTGTTTAACAGCTGCCAAAAGAATATCTTTCCATTTTCTTTCCTTGGCTTGCTTTCTTTCTTCTTTAGAAAACTGGGTTCGCTCCGATACAGTCGGGATAATTTGATCAACCCCTACTTCCGTTACCTTCTGAAGGAGAAACTGCATGGCTTTATTTTTAAGAATCGATTGGATCAAAATCAATCGAGGTCCTTTGGGAACAAAAAGTGGGGGACGTTCCCTTAACAAAGTTAAAAAAACCTTCTTGTTTTCAATCTTTTTAATTTGCGCCTCCCAGCTGCCACCGTTGCCGTCAAAGACTTCGATTACATCTCCAATTTTATGACGCTTTACATGAATACAATGATGCGATTCGGCTACATCCAGATATCCTTGGGCATAATCCTGACAGAAATAGAGATCCATTGTTCAAAACCCTCGGAAGACTTTTCAAACCAAAAATATTTTGATATCCTTTTTTTATCTCAATAAACCTAGATGCATAGGTTATTGGCTTTTATAAATTAGCAAGGGTAGGGGCAAGTTGAAAGCATTAGTAACCGGAATGATTGCTGGCATGAATGATCGTGCCTTTATTCAAAAAGTCGTTAAGCTTGCAAAGCTTAATGGAAAAGAAATCCATGTTTATAACGCCATACATGAATTTACCAAAGGAGGGAAAAAACCCCTTGAACGGCTCTTAGGTACTACCGATTATGTCTTCGAACTGACTCGAGAGAGAGAGTATGAAAAAATCGGATTCGACATTCAGAAAAATAACTATAAGGATGTCATTATCCGATTACCTGCAACTATTGAATGGAATAGGATCAATCGAAAGTTCAAAGATCAAAGAATTTTAAGAGATTTTATTGGACCTGATGTCATTGTAACATTGATCGAAGCTGAGTGGGTAATTAAAAAGGAGCTTGAATCCATTGACTCTCCAGATCCCTTTCTCAAAGCGCTAAAAGCAAGACAGCATACTATTTATGAAATTTTATCTTGGATGAATGAAGAGGTTTCCCTTTCTGAAGACTGGGCAAGATACATGAATATTCCTCATTATGTGATCTCGGTCAATGAATCTCCAGATAGCCTTTATAAACTGGTCGTCTATCCTAAGCCCTGGGTAGTATACGCTAGCTATTCTATGACACATGCCACTGAAGAAATGAGAAAAATTGTGAATGAAATCATTCGTAAACTTCGGTCCTATGCTGTTGTCATTGATCCACAAACGGTGGAAATATCTCAAGAATTTGATTCTCCTCTTGATAGAGAGGTAATTTATGCCTATACCGTGCACCGGGACCTGCATTGGTACGTCGGTAAAGTCGATGCGGTTATTGCCATTCATCCTTATCCGGAAAGGCCCCCGCTTTCTGCTGGAATGATGGATGAACTAGGACATGCTAGAGATTATATGAAAACCCGTTATATGATCTTTCCCAAAGGTTTTTCCCCTTTTACTACTGATTCGTATATCGAAAAAGGCCACCTATTTGAAACTCCCGAAGAATTCTTCGATTATTTAGAAAATGTGGAAAAGAGACAAAAATACACAGACATTCTTGAACTCTAAGCTTCTTTTATGAAGGGGATTTCCAATTTTATCGATTCCACTCTACTCCGACCTGACGCCTTAGATCATGAAATCATCCAGTTATGTACAGACGCTAAAAAATATGGATTCCAAGCAGTTTGTGTTCAACCTTGCTGGGTTTCATTGGCAGCAGAACTATTACAAGAAAGTTCCATAAAGACCGCTACCGTTATAGGCTTTCCCTTTGGAGCAAATAAGCTAGCTGTTAAATGCATTGAAGCCTCTGAAGCTGTTAAGGATGGTGCCAATGAATTAGATCTAGTTATTCCCCTTTGGGCTGTCCATCTCAAACAATGGCATATCATCGAAAATGAAGTAAAAGCCGTATGCAACATAGCTGGAGAAAAACTCGTAAAGGCTATCATTGAAGTAGGCTGCTTTCATAGATCCGAAATTGAGCAGGCTGCTCTTGCCGCTATTGAAGGAGGCGCCAAATTTATTAAAACTTCTACAGGATATGGACCTAGGGGAGTAGAAATTGAGGACATTCGCTTTCTTAAGTCCTTTTTACCAAGTTCAATAGGAATAAAGGCTTCTGGAGGCATCCGTTCAAAAAGCTTTGCCATCGAATTAATAAAAGCAGGAGCTACAAGGATTGGTAGCTCGCATGCCATTTCTTTCATTGAAGAATAATTATCTTGGTTTGTCAGAAACAGCATCCTGTGCCTATAGTCTAAATTTCTATGACTGTTCCTAAAAATATACTCTGGATTTACTTAGCCTTATACAAGTTCGTTCTTTTCGCCTTGGTTTTGTGCCGAGACGACCAGGGATTACCAAGACCGTGTCGTTCTCCGGGTGAGCGGGATAGAAGTAGCGTATCATCCTGACCATCAAAAAAACCTCCTCAGTGCCTGGAACCGTCTGCTCCAAAACAGTCCCCCTCATCGGGATTTCAATGGGGCAGTATCCTGCTTCTGTGGGAAATCCTCACAGGAAGGATTGCATGCAGCTGGTCCCGCGGCGTCCACAGGCATATCTTCTGGTCTCCTATCTTTTCCCTGTAGCTGCATCAGCCAACTCTGTCCGTATAGCTCATATATCTCCATGTCGGTATAGAAACCTCTCCCCCATGCAGTTCGTTGGATAGACATACCCACACTGGGGATATGGCCAGAGAACTATAGGTTGGATTAACATTCTTTCGACGAGAACCTCTCGCAGGCGCCAGAAATTCGATTCGCTCTTTAAAGCATGCCGCTCATTGATAGGATGCGCCTGGAATGCTCTTTAGTTGGAATGTTCCCATATATAGGTAGACCCTCAAGAAACAAGTACTGAAGAGTCTTGTAATGTCAGAAGAGCGCTTAGGCTTGTATTTACCCCTCTCTCTCTATATCCGCCTGCCACTTGGGCACACAAGGCAGTCGCTTTTTATCCCCCAGGTTGTACTTGCGGATGCGTCTGTCTTTCGCTGTCTTCCCTGTATTCTTACCAATCGGCTGAAGATGATGCCGTTTCTTCCCTTTTTCCTTATACTGCTTCGCTAGTTTAGCAAGCAACTCCCTAAACCCTCTTCCCTATTTCTTTCCGTGGTCGTCTGTGAAAACTTCAGAAAGTCTAGCCTCTATCCCGACCGCTTCTCCTCCTAACCGCTTCGGAACTTTTCGTGGCGCTTCGTAGGCCATGACCGCCTCCTTTCCCTTTAAAACAATCCAAATCGTTCCCCGAATCTTCAGATTGCCTGATAGTGGAATGACAATCCTTTTCCCACCTTTAAGACTCATGAGAGGGATATACTGCTTTCCCTTCTCTTCAAACTCCGAAATATAGATTCATCGAATAGAATCGAGTGCACTTTCTTCCCTCTTGGCGGCATACAAATTTCCTTTTACAAGTCCTTTCACAACCTAAAAAGGATGGCAGCTTGCCTCTCTTTTGTGATGTGAAATGTAGAAGCGGACGACTCTCTTTTTTCTAACACAGCAACAAGCCACTGCAAGGAGTGGAATATCCAAAAAGCCGATCGCTTTGCTTCTTCTGTCTATGCCTAACAGCGCCGGATCTTTGAACTGATCTTCTCAGAAGAGGCTACCACCTACTGCTTGATCGCTTCCTAGCCATCTTTGAGGGCTAGCTTCCACATTCTTACCGGCAACCCGCTTAGGTTTTTGTATCCATACGATTCTATCCAATCACGCTCTTTGCGATCGTGAGAGGCTTTTCGCGAAACGATCCAGGTCAGAATAATAGACTAGTCCTTCTCCTGTTGGATAGCGAAGGCGATTGTGCGACGCTCTCCTTACCTTTTGTCCGATCACCCTCAGATTGGACTGGTGCGTGTAGTACCGCCGGTTTGCCCAAGTCCGTTTGGAAGGCGCCTTCCCTTACCGCCGGCTTTCGCTATCGCCTGTTAACGCTCCGACCAATCAGCGCGCCAAACTCCTTCGGCGAATATAGGTCCGCCATCCCTATTTAGAACTAGATTGGCATCGCAAGACCATTAACTGTTGATTACTCCTTATGCAAGGTTCAAAACCAGAAAACCTCAGGCAGGCGATATAGGCGCTTTCTTCCCATGCCCTAAAAAGATGGACATATTTCCACTCACCTTCTAAAGATCAACTATTTTATGTCAAATCGTTCTAATATTTCTGCTTTATCAATTTTAGTAAGATCAGCAGGAATCGTCTTAACCAGATTTTTTTTGGCAGTTTGATCGACCCTTTCTAGGATTCTTGGAAGAATATCTGAACTTGCTGATAAAGCCCAAGCCATAGGATTGTATTTTTTTATGAGTTGATTGATAATCTTTGCTATCTCACAAATCAATTTCCTCCGAATTTCTAGTTTTTCGTTATGCCGTTCTCCAACGGATCGCTCGCCGGTTAATGGATAACTAACAACAGCAAATTCACCCTGTTTGTCGGTATCTATATCTTTCAGCCGTTTCCTGCCCATCTCTAAAATTTGATCATCAATCAACTGAGCATGGCAGTTGCCTGTTAATTCATCCCTAATAACTTTATAAGCCTTGATTAGACCAAGGTCTGCCGTAATTAACATATCCAGTCGCATAATTGCCTTTTGTGATTTGTCCCTTCGTTTTTAGAATTTCAAAAAAGTAATTTTTTAATAAAATCTTGTAAAGAGCAATTTCAATTTGCTTCTTGGTCTAGTGTCTGACTTCTTGTCTAGGGAACTAATAATCCACATTCCCGTATATGGATTTTACTGCCTGCCATGGAGATAAAAGAAAACTCCTTAAAGAGGAGGCAAAAAATTCAGAAGTGAGCTAAAATAAAACCGAGCAAGGGCTGGGAAAAGTTCTCCTGGTTTTACATCTACTCCAATCTCTGCAACAATTTGAGACACAGGGCGACTACCATCGGATCTCCTTAAAAATTCGATCAAATAGGAAGAAAGTTTCAAAGGAAGCTGTCTATATAGCCCAGGAATATCAAAAGTTACTTCTAAGACTTGATTATAAGGGGGATGAACGGCTTGAATCTTTGTCCTATCCCATAAATCCACTAAAGGGCGCCAATGTAAAAATTCATTTCTGTCGGCAGGGGCAAAAGGGGGCATTTTCCTTGGCTTCGAAGCAATAATCATATGGAAAAAAGAAGGATTACAATGATCAATCAATGAATGAAGGGTAGGCAGGTCGAGTTCAGTAAGGATATCGAAAAATCGGTTGTCCTGGAGCTGAAGAAAGCTCATGGATGTATACAAAGAATTGATATATTGAAGACCGGAATTATGAATGATTTCAATCCATGTGTGCAATGGGAAACAGTCATGATGCACTCCAAAGACATGTGTTTTTAAATAACTTTCGGGCTGTGCACCTATTCCCTTATCGATAGGAATACCCATCAGGTTATCGCATGCAGAAAGTACATCTCTTGTTCTTTTGAGTTGTTCAGGATTATTCAGATTAAGGGAAAAAAGAGAAATAGCCGGAGCAAGTCTAACAGTTGGATGAAAAGTGCCTTTGACGCCAATATAAATGCATCCATCGGGAGAAAGACAGCTAGCAAGATGATGAAGAGCTGCTTGGGGATCATAAACAAATGAAAGCACCTCATGACAACTAATCCAATCGAAATCCGATCCAAGGGAATGGGACAAATTGGGGTTCATTAAGTCTTCCTGAACAAAATGGACATTTTGAATCCCCGAAGCCTTCTGCCATTTGATAGCCGTTTCGATAGCCCTCTGGCTAATATCAAAAGCTACGACTGTCAAGTTTGGGAAGGCTCTAGCAATATTGAAAGCTTCGTTACCAGTTCCGCACCCAGCAACCAAAAATTTTCCTTTGTCATAAAAGGGCTTTCCTGGTCTGCCAATGGCATTAAGCCAGTTAGGAGGGATAATTTTCCAAGACTGGTCGGAAAGCACTTTTTCGTCTTCAAAAGGGAAGGGAGTCGACTCAAACTGATTTAGAACAGCCCTTGAAAAGGAAGCAAAATCAAAATGACTTTCTGTATCCGAGTTGCTGATAGTATTCATAAAGAAGGATGTTTATTATCTCTTCTTTTTCATAGAAAGGAAAGAGAAAAACTCAAAATCTTCAGTTTTTATTTTTGAGCAGTGCCCCGGGAGGGATTCGAACCCCCGACCCAGTGATTAAGAGTCACCTGCTCTGACCAGCTGAGCTACCGAGGCCTATTTGCTATTACAAACGAACTATGAGTGACACTCTCAACCCGCTAAAGCGGGTGAGTTTCTAGCTAGCACGCAGGGCTTGTGGGCGGTTCCCGTAGGGAACCCGCCGGCGAACCGGCGGCGCTTGAGGCCATGCTTCAGCTAGACAACGTTGGCCCGTGTCCAGGCTACTACTCCTTCCCAACCACCAGCTATTCATTCCGGTGGTCTGTCTCTTTTCCAAAACTGGGTTGTAGATACGTTTAATATTTAAAACCCCATATCTCAGGGCATCACTAATTAGTGATGGCCGCATCAGGACATCAGATCTTATGATGAAGCACACGATGCGGACTTAGTATTAGATTAACTTTTTGTCGTATTCAGTCAATATCTAGTTTAGCGCTCTCATCCCAATCCCCTAAAGGAGATGGATATTCCCGCGCGGTTTATAATCAATGTTTAAATTATTTTGAATAATTAATAAACAGGCTCGCCGAGGTCCACCAAAGAAAGGGCTCTATGTTCTGGATTCAGCAGTTTTCCCCAATAGGAATCACAGGGATGCACCATGGTAACTCTTTTCTCACCTTTATAAAGGGCTCTTCCTTCGTTAGCCCATTTGAAAATAGAGCCTTCTAGATAACAAACCTGCCAGAATCCCGCTTGCTGGAGTCTTCGTGCAAAGGAAGCTGCTCTAAACCCAACAGAATCATAGACCACAATAGGCTGTTCTCTTTTCAGCCCTCTATAACCTAACCGTATTTTTTCATTGGGAGACACCCGCCAGGCATGATAGAGATGACTCACTTCATATTCATCCACCGTTCGCACATCCAAAAGCACTGGTGCGTAATCTCCCCCAACGGTAATCCATCGTTCGAGTTTTTCTGTTGAAACAGAAGCTACATCCGGAAACTTTTCTCTAATGGCATAGAGCACCTTTTCCCATGTTAACTCTGGAGGAAGAGAATTGGCGCATCCAGTAATGAGTAAAAGAGCAAAGACAGAGAGAGATCTCATTAGAAAAGGTTTTTCACTCATAGCCTACAATCATTCTCCAATAATCTTTACTAAAACCCGTTTTCTTCTCTTCCCGTCAAACTCTCCATAAAAAACCTGCTCCCAAGGACCCAGATCTAGCTTCCCGCCTGTGACTGCAATGACAACTTCTCTGCCCATAATTGTCCTTTTTAGATGCGCATCGGCATTGTCTTCCCCAACGTTATGCTTGTATTGAGAATAGGGCTTTTCTGGAGCTAGTCTTTCCAGCCACCTCTCAAAATCTTCGTGTAGTCCTGCTTCATTATCGTTTATAAATACACTGGCAGTAATGTGCATAGCATTACAAAGCAACAGACCTTCTTGAATACCACTTTTTTTCACGCATTCTTCAAGTTTTGGAGTCAGCAGAACAAATGCTCGACGCGAGGGAATATTGAACCATATTTCTTCTCTAAAGCTTTTCATTATTGTTGAAAAAAGCTTATCAACGCTCCTCAAAGATATTAAACAGATTTAAAGTCTAATGGAACACAAGTTATCCCAATAAGTCAAAAAGAAAAAATTAAAATAACTCGACTTGAGCGGAAGGTGGAGCTACTTTTAGCTTTTCGTATGCCCGAGTTGTCACCACTCTTCCCTGTGGAGTCCTTTTTATATAGCCTTCCATGATGAGATAGGGTTCATGGACTTCTTCTAAGGTTCCAGGATCCTCACCAACAGCAACAGCTAAGGATTGTAGTCCCACAGGTCCACCTTCGAATTTATAAACAATGGTTTCCAATATCTTCTTGTCCATTTCATCCAATCCATCTTCATCGATTTCTATCATTGCTAAGGCATTATTAACGACATCCAGAGATATTTTTTGATGCCCTTTGGCATAGGAATAATCGCGAATCCATTTCAAAAGGTGATTAGCCGTTCTTGGCGTTCCTCGACAGCGTTTGGCTACCTCCTTTGCGGCCGGTTCATTCATTTCCATTTCCAATATCCGTGAGGAACGTTGAACAATTTTAACAAGCTCTTCAAGCTTGTAATATTCCAAACGATTGATCAAACCAAACCGACTTCTCAAAGGTTCAGTCAGAAGACCTACACGGGTGGTCGCACCAACTAAGGTAAATTTTGGGAGATTGAGCCTAATGCTTCTAGCATTAGGTCCTTGATCGATCAAAATATCCATTCGGAAATCTTCCATCGCTGGGTAAAGATACTCTTCTACAGGACGACTAAGTCGATGGATTTCATCGATAAAAAGAAAATCAAAAGATTCCAATGTGGTTAATATGCCTGCTAAATTGGCCGCCTTATCAAGAGCAGGACCAGAAGTTATTTTAAGAGAAGCATTCATTTCTTTAGAAAGAATATGTGCTAAGGTTGTCTTTCCCAGTCCCGGTGGACCGCTGAAAAGAAGATGCGGGAGCGGTTCCTTTTTGATCTTTGCTGCCTGAACAAGAATATAAAGCCGTTCTTTGATTTTTTCTTGTCCTAAAAAATCGCCGAGCTTTTGGGGCCTCAAATTTTCTTCAAATAAACTATCGGTGGGCTGAGCCAATACATCCTTTATTTTTGGATTCATTTTTCCTCATTCCTTAGATCAATGAGTTAGGTTACCTTTCCATACAGGTCAGCTTCAGACATTCCCGTATAACACCTTCAAGATCCTTCTCCGGCTCTTTTTCTCTTACTTTCCGAACTAGCTTCACTGCTTCTGTCTCTTTGAATCCTAATGCAACCAAGGCCTTAAGAGAATCTTCAAAAATTTGATCTTTGGTCACCTTTGAAAAGGGACCAACAACTGAATGCCCCATATCCAACTTATCTTTTAGTTCCACCACCAGCCTGTGCGCAGTCTTCTCTCCAATCCCCTTGATTTTTGAAAGAACCCTATAGTCTTCCCTATATATCGCTTCTTTAAATTCTTTTGGAGGAAGGACATTGAGAATAGTAATCGCTGTTTTTGGCCCCACCCCATGCACTTTTTCAACAAGAATTCTGAAGGTAAGCTGTTCTTCAAGATCATGAAATCCGAAAAGTTCGAAGCGGTTTTCTGAGACATTCAAATGGGTATACAGAGAAACCTCCGAATGGAGAGGGGGAAGGCTTTGATAAAGGGAAAGAGAAGAGAAGATTTCAAAGCCTATTCCATGGGATTCAACGATAATCGTAGGAAAAGAGCAATAAATGAGAATTCCTTTAAGATATGAAATCATAACCTTTTCGAACATTCCATAAGTTGTGGACATGCGCGAGAGCCACCGCCAGCGCATCAGCAGCATCCGCTGGGGGAGAATAATTTAGTGATAAAATTGCTCGGACCATAAAAGATACCTGCTCTTTCCGAGCCGAACCACGGCCAGTTGCAGCAATTTTAACCGTTCTAGGACTATATTCAAAAACCGGCAGATCCTTCAAAGAAAACAACAGTAAGGCAACCCCACGAGCCGCACCCATATCGATGGCTGTTTTCCTATTTTGTACGAAAATAACTGATTCCATAGCCACTTGTTCGGGAACGTATTTTTGCACAATTTCAAACAGTCCATCATAAAGTTGTCTAAGCCTTCGAACTTGATCATTACCGTTTCCATTGATTACCCCATAGCTTATCAATTGGACACTGTCCCCATTGGATTCAACGATCCCATAGCCCATTTTCCGAATAGCTGGGTCAATCCCTAGAATTCTTATCGGTTTATTCATTAAAGACTTTTAAAAAGAATCGCTGCCTTTGCATCGTCAGAATTTATTAAAAGATAGATTTTTAGCCATTGGCAAGACTAAAATACCCTTCCCTATTTAAGACAAGTTGTTTTTTCAGTATGAATTGATTATAATTAGATAAAGAAATTTAAAATTATGAAGATTCTCTGTCCTGTTGATCAGATCTCCTGTTTAAAAGAAGGCATCGATTGCAAAGAAGATCGGATCGTGCTGGATATTGATCCACAAGCCCTATCAGCTGAAGAACGACAATGGTTAGCTTCAGTCCTTCAAAAACAAGACTCTGAAGGCCATTCTATTCTCTATTTTCCTTATGCTTTAAGCAATCCTTCCTTTGAGGGATTCAAACAAAAGATCCGAGACGAAATGGCTTCAAACAAAGAACAAACTTCCGAAGAAATGCTTCACTGGGAAAGTCCTTCTTCTCATCCCAAAGAAAGGTCTACTAATCAAAACCCTGAGCAACGTCCACAAAATAATTCTGAGTTGAAAGATGCTGCCAAAGCAGCGGGATTTATGGGTTTAGGAGCCCTCGGTTTAGCAGCCCTTGAAAATCTCTTTGGATTCGGTCGTCCCAGAGAAAATATAAACATTATCCTTCCCCCAGAGACCGAAGCCCCCAAAGAATCCCCCTCAACGGATCAGGTCGATGAACAAGAAATAACTGACAACCAAGCCGACGATAGCGAAGATCTTTCTGTGGACTCTACCATCCCTGGAGATGATTTTGATGACGATGGTTTTTCAGATGACTCTTGGACGGTTTAAACACCACTGTGGCTTGCTACCTTGGCAGCTTGATTTTATACAACCTCTTTCTGCTCTTTAATTTTCTTCTGGCTCCTTTCTAATAAGGGAAGAGAAAGAATTTGTAAAATAAAAGAGCTAAGAGCTACATAGGCTAGAGACTTATCGTAAAGAAAGCCCATGGCACAGCTTCCTAAGAACCAAGACAAACCAAAGACAAAATAAAAAATACCAAAAGCTGTTCCTCTTATTTCTATAGGAACAAGGGAGGCAATAGCTGCTCTGACCGCAGATTCTTGCACCCCTAGGCCTATTCCCCAAAAAATTATTCCAATGATAGCAACCGTTCGAATCGGAAAGAGGAATATTAAAGGGGAGGACAGAGAGCCAAGGATGATTGGCCAGCTCATTGAGCCTATGCCACTTTTATCAAATAATCTGCCTGCTACCAATGCCACGATGGCATCTACCCCCATTGCTAGCATATAAAGCAAAGGAATCTCATATTCTTTAAAAATACTTTTTTGCCCAAAATGGTAAGCAATCAAAGGAAAATCTACATATCCAGCAGCCAAAAACCCAAGGCCAGTGATATACCACCAGAAGCTTTCAGTTAATCCTTGTCGTTTGCCACCAGCTTTGTCATTTTGTTCTTTTGGCTGACAGTCAACCAGAATGGCACTGAGTTTTTGGTATCTTTTATGAGTCACAAAAAGAACCAACAAAGCCAGAAAAGCTGGAATGATTAACAAGCCCAAAGCAGTCCGGTAACTTTTCCAATGCATAATGGCTAAGGCAATCAAAAAAGGGCCAGTCATCGCTCCTACTTGGTCTAAGGCTTCATGAATGCCAAAACCAAATCCTCTACCGACCCCTTCTGTAGCATGGGACAATAATACATCGCGAGAAGGAGTTCGTATGCCTTTGCCAAACCTTTCCAGAACGATCAGAAGGCCTACTTGAGGCCAATTTTTTACAATAGCTAATAAAGGCACTGCAATTTGATTTATAAAATACCCTGCGAATACAAAAACCCAGTGACTTTTTGTTTTATCCCCCAAGCTTCCCGCTACAAGTCGAACTACATAACCAGTCAGTTCCCCTATGCCAGCTATGAAACCAATCGCACTACCCGTTGCTCCGACAACACCTAGAAAAGGACCTAAAATAGATCTTGCACCTTCATAAGTGACATCAGCAGCTAGACTAACACAGCCAAAAAGAATTACCAGCTGTAAAGAAGCCGAATAGGACGCCGAATTCTTAAGTTTCGAAAAAAAACCTCCTTTATTTGAATGTTCGGGGTCCAAGAATCCTCCTTATCATCGATCGTTTTAACGTGAGAGAATTCAGATAGCGAAACTTTTTCCACAAGAACAATGAGAAACCGCATTGGGATTCTTAACAACGAAGCCTTGATTAAGCAAATCTTCCGAATAATCCAGAATAGAACCGCTTAAAAAAAGCGCACTTTTCGGATCCACAATGAGTTTGACCCCTTTGGAATCGATCATAATATCCTTTGTTTCTGGACCATCCACAATGTTCATTTCATATTGTAGCCCCGCACATCCTCCTCCAACAACAGAAATACGAAGGGCTCCTTCCTGCCTGCCACTCTGTTCTAGAATTTCCTTTAATCTTAAAGCCGCCTTCTCAGTAATCTGGCATAGTTTTTCAGAACCCCTGGTAAAAGAGACCTCTGTGTTCATATAGTAAGATTATATTGTTTAAAGTGTATCTGGAAAAAGAAAAAACTATTCTTCTCAATCAGAACCCCGTTTTTTATCCAAATAATATGTCAGTATTTTCTGAAGATTTTTTTTCTGGATGTTCTTTTAGGGCTTCCGCTAACTTTTTAAATTCAAAACGTTTGAAAAGCCTCTCCTGTTCTGCATAGTTAGGCTTTATCCGAAGCTCTTCAATCGGTAGAGGCAAGGGAATATCATTTTTTAACTCAAGCATCTTATAATTGGTCAAAATTAGTTCTTTATTCTCTTCAATAAGTTGCGCAAACCGTTTGTCTGGAATATCACTGGCACTAAGTAAAGCAGAGAGAGAACCATATCGACTAATCCATTTTGCTGCTGTTTTTTTACCAATGCCAGGAACACCAGGGATATTGTCGACGCTGTCTCCAGTTAAGGCAAGGAGATCAGGTAGCTGCCATGGATGGACTAACCATTTTTCTTCAATGTCTTTTTCTGTAATAAGCTTAAACTTTTTCTTTTCTACAGTATATACCCTTACATGCGGTCCGATCAGACTCAATAGATCCTTATCATTGGTCGCCAAAACCACATCAATACTTTTTTCAATCGCCTTTTTCGTATAGGTAGCAATGACATCGTCTGCTTCTTGTCCTTCAACCTCTATTGGTGTAAGGCCAAGGGCTTGTAAAAGTTCTTTAAGCCAGGGAATTTGGACTTTTAAAGCGTTAGGAATTTCAGGTCTATTCGCCTTATAATCTGACCTTAAGGCTATTCGATCAGCAGGTAATCCACCATCAAATGCTACAGCGCCAAAGTCGGGTTGGAGATCCGCAAGCATCCTTCGAATAACAATAGTCAGTCCGTAAATCGCATTCGTCGGCTCCCCCGATTTTGTAGAAAGAGGAGGCATAGCATAAAAGGAGCGAAACGCATAGTAATACCCATCGACCAAAAGAAAACGCATTTCTAAAAATTCACTAGAAAAGAGTCTTTTGTCTAGCTTCTTTTATAAAAGACACAAGATATATCTAAGGCAAACCTTGAGGAAAGATACAATAGATTCACGAATTCAGGGATTAGAAATATAACTTGTTTTTCTTTTCGTATTTTTCTTTAATTATTAATAATTGTAATGGACAAATAAAAATGAATGGAAATCCTCCGCGTGAGTTTCCATTGGTTGGCTTGCAGGAGAGAACAATCGGAGGAATGACTTTAGAAAGGCCTCCTTTACTTCCCTCTCATGCCACTCTTGCCTCTATTAGCGAGGTGGTCTATTCGATCCTCTCCACTCCCATGGGAAATTGGTGGAGATGGGCCATTAGTATTTGTGCTTCATTAGCTATTCTTGCTTTTTTGTCGATTGTCTATGTCATCTCCACAGGTATAGGAGTGTGGGGTAATCAATCCCCTGTCGTATGGGCTTGGCCTATTGTTGATTTCGTTTTCTGGATAGGTATAGGCCATGCCGGCACACTGATTTCAGCCATTTTGCTTTTATCCCGTCAAAAATGGAGAAACTCGGTGAACAGAGCAGCAGAAGCTTCGGCTATTTTTGCCGTTGCTAGTGGTGCCATTTTCCCAGCCATTCACATTGGAAGGCAATGGATGGGATGGTATCTCTTTCCAGTGCCTTGGTCTGCTGGCATCTGGCAAAACTTGAGAGCCGCTCTCATGTGGGATGTATTTGCTGTGCTTACCTATTTAACGGTCTCCCTGCTTTATTGGTATCTGGGAATGATTCCTGATTTTGCGACTCTACGAGAAAAAGAAACAAAACCTTTCAAAAAGAAACTTTGGGCTATTCTTTCCTTAGGCTGGCTTGGGTCTGCTAGCCAATGGACCCATTATGAACTAGGGTATCTTTGCCTGGCAGGTATTCTCACTCCTCTGGTCCTTTCAGTCCACTCGTTTGTATCTTGTGACTTTGCTTCGACGATATTGCCTGGATGGCATGCCACTATATTTCCTCCCTATTTCGGTGTCGGTGCCATATTTGGAGGATTTGCCATGATTCTGGTTTTACTCATTCCCAGTCGGGCCCTTATTCCAAAACTCAAGGAATTAATTTTACCTGAACATATCAATCAGATGGGGAAATGGCTTTTGGCTACCGGTTCAATGGTTGGATACGTCTATCTTATAGAACTTTTCACCGCATGGTATAGCGCCAATCCATACGAACGCTATGCTTTTTTAAATCGAATTAAAGGGCCTTATTTTTGGGCGTTTTGGTCTATGCTTTTTTGTAACAGTGTTGCCCCTCAATTTTTGTGGATAAAAAAGATCCGTTTTAACCCCCTTTCTCTCTTCGTTATAGCGCTTTTAGCTAATGTCGGCATGTGGCTTGAACGTTTTGTGATCATCATTATCTCGCTCCACAGGGACTTTTTACCTTCTTCTTGGCGGATTTTTGTTCCTACAGCCATTGACGTGCTCCTTTATGTTGGCTCCATTGGCCTCTTTTTGACTTTGTTTCTTCTTTTTCTACGCTTTCTTCCTTCCGTTGCCATGTTCGAAGTCAAAGCACTGGTACATCCTTTTGTTCACAAAAAAGACAGCCACTTTTTTTCTATGGAAGAAAGTTTCAAGTCTCCTTTCCAAGGAGAAGTTGAAAAACAAAAAGATCTTGTCCTTTCCGCTTCTAGCGGAGAGAAAGGAAAGGATTTAAAAGAAAACAAAGATCTGTACGCTTTGGGGGCAGAATTCTCTACTCCAGAGCTTCTCTGTAAAGCAGCAAAAAAATTAAAACTTTTAGGCTTTAGCCACTTTGAACTTTATAGTCCTTATCCTTTTCATGAACTCTCCGAAGCAGGCCCCATTCAAAAATCCTGGGTCTCAAGAATCGTCTTAATGGGAGGCACCGTTGGCTTTCTTTTAGCCTTGCTCCTTGTCAGTACCATCTCATTACCTAAACCCGACTTCCTGAAGCATCTGCTGAGCAGCTCCTTGCTGAATCTTTTTTATCCTTTAGTCGTTCAAGGAAAACCCTATTTTAGCCTACCCACCTTTGTTCCCATTTTCTTTGAACTAACAGCTCTCTTCGCTTCCTTTGGAGCCTTTTTTGGGATATTATTCTGTGGTCGACTCTTTAAGTTCTATCATCCTTTGTTCTCCTGGAAAAGGTACAACGAAAGAGGCATGGATAATGGCTTTTTTCTTGTAATTAAAAAAACAGACCCTCTTTTTTCTTCAAATCTCTCCACCATTCTCTTTCGACTCGGTGCCATTGGAGTAGATGAAATTCTAGAGTGACACTCTCAACCCGCTGAAGCGGGTGAGCTTCTAGCTAGTACGCACGGCTTGTGGGCGGTTCCCGTGGGGAACCCGCCGGCGAACCGGCGGCGCTTGAGGCCGTGCTTCAGCTAGACAACGTTGGCCCGTGTCCGGGCTACTACTGCTTCCCAGCCGCCGGTTGTTCATCCCGGTGGCCCTGAAAGCCACATTTCGGGCATCGCCAGTTCCGTCCATTGGGCTTGTGGCGATGGCCGCATTCCGGACACCGGCTGGAGGTGCCGCGCTCGTCCCCGGTGAAGCACGCGATGCGGGCTTGCTCCGACTTCTGCATCAAATAGTCCAAATCCTTGCCGTATTCCCACTGGCTCATCCGCTGGTTGTGACGGCGTCCGCAAGCGCCTCGACGCACCCCATCCGGGTTGCCGGCGAAGATGGATTGAATTCCATGATACAGGCAGAAGTCCACGACCTTCCGGATGCCTTTGTGACACAGGTCGCAAATCCTGCGTTTATGACGCAGCGTAGGCTTCGCTCTGGCTCGTCCGAGCTTGCGCCAACGGCGGGAGCCCTTCTTGCATCAGGAGCGCTTTTTCTGGATTTCGCCGAGATGCTTGCTGTGCAGCCGCTTGATGGTTCGCATTCCCCGCCCAGAAACGACTAGGGCGTTCCCGTTGTTGGTGACTACGGCGGCGTGGTGAATTTGGCCGAAATCCACCGTGGCACACCGCTCCGTGATTCCTTGCGAGTTCGGATCGGTTGTGGATTCGACCAGGGTTACGTGCAATTCGTTGTGCAGGCCATTCCAGACGACCTTGCAAGCGGATTTTCGCGAGAGCCAAGCGGGACGTGGCAACACCAGGGATGATCAGCCTCGTCCCATGGGGAGGATGATCCGCTTTTCCTCCAATCCCATTGCCTGGGCCGGCCACATCAGAGGGAAAAAGCGTTTGTCCTTGTATGGATAGCGGATCTCCTTGCGTCCTGCGCGGCGGTTCCTGCCAGTTGCTTCCACGGCTGCGTCGAATGCGCGAAAGACCTGTTGGACGCTTTGGGAATGCAAGGCATAGCGTCCTCCGGCGGTGGCTTCGTGATATTCTTTACGCCCAGACCAAGAGGCATTCGTCTCGCGAGCCTTGAGATGCATATCGCGGCACGCCATCCAGACCTTGGCCGCCTCCATCTGGCCTTGCCGGATGATGGCAGCCTGCCTTTTGGAGATACGCTTCAAGGATAGGATGCGGACCCGTTCCATAGATGCTATCCTAGCATTATGGCTGATACATTGCAAACCGGAAAAACGCGATGGGCGCATTATCAGATCGCCTACCACTTTGTATGGATACCAAAATACCGTCGCAGAATCCTATTCGGCGAGGTGGACGCGGCCTGCAAGGCTCTGCTCGCCGAATGCTGCCGGCAACACGGTTTTCGGCTGCCAGCTTTGGAAACAGACATCGACCATGTGCATTGCTTCGTATCGGCATCTCCTCGCTGGTCTCCGTCAACGATCGTGGGACCCCTCAAGGGTTACACGTCCCGCGGGGCTCTCGGGAACGGCTCCCGAAGCTCAAGAACATTGGGCATCGCCGGGAACACCTATGGACGCAAGCTTACTATGTGGGAATGGCTGGTGCAGTATCTGCGGAAGTCATCCGTCGATACATCGCGGAATGCCAAGGGAAATAGCATGGATTGCGGCGCTCTCATCCCAATCCCCTAAAGGGGATGGGTATTCCCGCGCCGTTTATAAACTAAAGAGTCCTAAGCTTCTTTTTCTGATCCACTTATTGGAGAGGGGCAGGCGGAGGTTTTAGCACAGAATGAACACCAAAGCTTGGGGGCAAGAGTAAAACAGGTAAAATCCTTTCTCCAATTTTTTCATTGTTAACAAGAATGACGACACTGTAGATGCCTTGCTGCGAAACCAAAAATGGAGTCACAGGCAGCGTTAGATCAAGAATAGTTGTTTCTTCAATCGAAGGACTGTCAGCTGGAAACCCAATCTTTCCAGAGCAGCTAGCCAACACATGGCCTGAGTGCGGATCTTCCACCCTTGCCGTAATATCAAGAGAATCGATTTTCCCTCGAAGATGCGTCAAGAAAATAGAAAGGAAAAAAGGAGGAGTCAAACATGGAAAATGGGGGAAATAAAGTTTGTTAAAAGAATTAATGATCGAAAGCCTATCAGTTCCTTTTTCCCTAATAACATAGTCAGAAAACAATATAGCCTGACAAAGAGCGGGTTCTTGTTCCACAGACAATTTTTAGATAAACTTCTTAGTGAAAGCAACAGAAGAATTTACAAAAAAGGCTTAATCCTCGAGATCAATGACTTTTATTATGCGCTTCCAGTTCCATTACGGATTTTGTCGATAGGTTAGAAAATTCCTTCTGGAGGGCATCTTCCAACTCTTTAGCCAGCTCTTTTCTTCGATTTTCAGTTTCTTCGATAAACTTTTTTTCTATTTCCAATCTCTTGTGCCAATAACTTTTTTCGAATGCATTAAGCTGCTCTTCGTTGAGACTTAATCCAAGTTGCCTTGCCTTCGATCTGGCTAATTGCCTAACCTTTTGACGCATAATCGCAATACGCTGAAGAAACCATCCTTTTTCTTCCAGGTCCATTTGATTGAACTTGGGCCATTTGAAAAGCTCTTTTATTAATTCTTCATCCGGTAGATAAAGAACCTCGAAAATTTTTTCGCGAATCTCCACATCTTGAGATAATAAAGGCACTAACGGTTCTTTGCGGCTTAGTACCTGAGCTATTGCAGAACTCGTCGTCCCTTTTAGTACTCCGAAAGCGACTACCACTGTTAAAAGGAAAATATATCTTCTGTCCATAGCTCTTCGGATGTATTACTAACCATCATATCTGGTTTTTCCAAGGAGAGCAGATTCAAATCTCCTACCATGGATTCAACCGTTACTTCCAAAGAATTGAAAACTTGATTTCTTAT
Source organism: Candidatus Methylacidiphilum fumarolicum (assembly GCF_949774925.1). Classification (GTDB taxonomy): domain Bacteria; phylum Verrucomicrobiota; class Verrucomicrobiia; order Methylacidiphilales; family Methylacidiphilaceae; genus Methylacidiphilum; species Methylacidiphilum fumarolicum. The sequence continues at coordinate 577,840 of NZ_OX458932.1, read as the reverse complement.
CCAGGATTGCATACAAATTTTTCCGACCGCTAATAGGCTTGCAGAAAAAACAAGAACAAGGCAGAAACTGGCAAGATATGTAATCAATTGCCTTCTTTTCTCGTTTTGTATTTTTTCAGAACGCAGCCTTGCCTGAAACCTTTCTAAAAAATAAGGATCTGGTTTGTCAAATGGACTCTCCTTCCTTATCCTTTCCCAAATATCTTCTGAATTATCCATACTGTTGCCCCTTCAAAGATAAAGCAATTTGAAAAGAAAAGTATCGAATAACTTTCTAAATTCCATAGTTCGTTCTTTTTTGTCTATTTCCTATCCTGCCTTAACTACTTGTAGCATATAAAACCTTATTTACAAATAATTATGCTTAAGAAAAAATATTTAAAAAAATTATCTTCTTTTCCTCCATTTTATAGTGACCCAAAGCTGACCAAAGTTCTGTGGAAGTCGATCAAGAAAAGCTGTCAGTTCAGAGAGAGAATAGTTCAATGGCCTTGATCACTATAAGAAGTTGGAATGCATAGGGTTGAAAAATCGATCTTTCTGCTAACTACATTCCTCCAGTGTACTTCAGCAGATTGGCTTATACCCTTTCTTTCCAAAACCTTTATTTAAGTCGTTCTAATCAATGCTTTTGAACATCCCCAGCGATTTTCCTTTGATATCTGTTTCTATTCTGGAAAAGTTTTAAAAAAGATAGCCTTCTTTCAAAAACCATTCAACAAAACGACAAATGCCTTCCTCAAGAGAAGTTGTAGGAGCATATCCGATCTCCTTTTCAAGAGTGCTTGTATCTGCGTATGTCAACTCGACGTCTCCTGGAGGAATTGGCAAGTAGTGGATAGTCGCCTTCTTACCCATGTATTTCTCAATGAGCTTAACGAGATCTATAACTTCAGCCGGTTGACGATTGCCAATATTATGGATTCGAAACGGAGCAGTGCTTACTGAAGGATTCATTCCATCTATCTCGGATTCCCTTTGCCTTTGGGGCGCTCGATCCATCAATCGAATGATAGCCTCTACTACATCATCGACATAGGTATAATCCCTTTTAAGTTTGCCTTCTCCATAAACATCGATCGATTTATTGAGAAAAATGGATTGAGCAAACTTATAATAAGCCATATCGGGCCTTCCCCATGGGCCATAAACAGTGAAAAAGCGCATACAACTAATGGGAATAGAAAAAAGATGGCTGTAGGCATGAGCAATCAGCTCAGCTGCCTTTTTCGTGGCTGCATAAATACTTACAGGATGATCGGCAGGATCACTTACTTTAAAGGGGATTTGCCGATTCATTCCATAAACGGAACTAGAGCTTGCTAAAAGAAAATGATAAACCCCATATTTCCGACAAGATTCTAGAATAGGAACCATTCCTGAGACATTCGATTCAACATAAGAATAAGGATTCGTCAGACTATATCTTACGCCCGCTTGAGCAGCAAAATGAATGACACATTCTGGTTTGAACCAAGCAAAGATTTCCTCAATTTTTTTTTTCTCCATTAAATCCACTCTTTCAAATTGGCAAGCACTGTATTGCTTGAGGATCGCTAGTCGAGCTTCCTTAAGTTTGACCGAATAGTATGGATTGAGATTATCAATGGCAACAACCTGATGACCAGTTTCAAGCAAACGCTTGGCTGTAGAAAAACCCAAAAAGCCTGCCCCTCCTGTGACAAATATTTTCTTCATGAAGATCTTCTTTCTAATTTTCTTGGAAATTTTTCCTCGACTTTTTTAATAAACTCTTGAGCCATTGTTATTTTTTCTGGCCAGACTCTTTTATAGCCTTCAGCAGGAAGCTTTTTTGTCGCATCTATCCCGACATGCGATCCAATATTGGCTTCAGACTGAGCATGATCTAGACTGTCGCATGGGCCACGAGTAAACAAAAAGTCCCTTTCTGGATCAACATTTGCACAAAGATGAAAAAGCACCTCAGAAGTATTGTCAACGTCAACATCTTCATCCACAACGATAATAATTTTGGAAAACATCATCTGCCCCATGCCCCATAATCCATGCATCACTTTATAAGCCTGATAAGGATATTGTTTTTTGATCGATACAAACAACAAATTGTGAAACACTCCTTCCGGTGGCAGAGCAATATTGACAATTTCAGGAAAATTCATCTTTAATAGGGGCAAAAACAACTTCAGACTGGTCGTCCCTAGATAATAATCTTCCATTGGCGGCTTCCCAACTATTGTTGCAGGAAAGACCGCCTTTTTCCGAAACGTTATGGCTTTGGCATGAAAAACAGGATATAAGTCTATTGGGGTATAAAAGCCTGTATGATCTCCAAATGGTCCTTCAGGCCTTAAGTCCAGAGGATCAACTACTCCTTCAATAACGATATCCGATTCTGCGGGCACCTCCAGTTCGATTGTTTTACATTTGACCATCGGGATGCCTTCCTTTCTTAAAAATCCCGCAAAGACCACCTCATCCACACCATCGGGAAGGGGGGCTGTGGCAGCAAAAGTCATGAGCGGATCCCCTCCTAAACAAATCGCAACGGGCATTTGTATTCCTTCTTTGGCATATTCCTGGCCATGTCGTGCCCCAACTTTATGGACTTGCCAATGCATGGCAGCTGTCTTTTGATCAAATATTTGAATCCTATACATGCCTACGTTTCTTTTCCCAGTATAGGGATCTACGGAAAAGACTTGTGGAAGGGTTATATAGGCCCCTCCATCTTTAGGCCAACATTTTAAAACTGGCAGATCTAGTAGCCCCATAGGAGGATTCTCATCTTCTAGAAGTACCACTTCCTCTTGACATGGAGCCAATCCGACCAGTCTGGGCTGGGATTTAAAAAAATCGATCCCTTTACGGATCATTTTCCAACCCTCAAAGATGCTTTTAGGTCCTTCGGGTTTCAGAAGACTTTCGATCTCCTCCACCAACTCAGCGAGCTTTCGGCCTAGGACAATTTCCATTCTTTTCCAGGATCCAAAAGCATTGATTAAAAGAGGAAATCGGGAAATTTTACCTTTTAATAAAATGGGTTTTTCGATAAGAAGAGCATAACCTCCCCCAGGACTTTTCATTTCTCGATCAGCAAGCACAGTTATTTCCAGTTCCGTGTGCACCGGCTCGCTAATCCGAATAAGTTCTCCCGCTTCTTCAAGTTTTTGAATGAATTGATCAAAATTATGAATAGGCATAAGGAAGTTGAAACATTAAAATAGTAGCTTCAGCCTTTCTTTTTTATTACCAAGAAAAATATCTTCGAGCGACAGGCTTTTTTTAAAGTTTTTCCTTGATCTCAAAGACCTTATTATTTAAAAGTCAAGTCAATCTACTCATTATACTATTAAAAAAATTAAAAAAAAGGAATTATCGAGGAGGAATTTATATGAAACTTTTTTCAATAGGCAATAGAGGAGTTATCCATGCTAGCCTGTTTTTGTTACTAAGCTTGTTTTTTTCGACAGCACCAGCTTGGGCATCATGGGATTTTCAACGAACCATTGACCATTCTACCGCTGTCATTAAAGAATTCAAAAGAGATCCCAAAAACGGGATTCCTCAATCTGTTTTCAACAATGCGAAGGGCATTGCCGTGCTAAGGGTTTCGGAAGCGGGTTTTATTTTTAGCGGAGAAAGTGGCCATGGGTTAGTTGTCGCTAGGAAAGGAAACAGTTGGACCGCTCCTTCAGCCATTTCAGCCTCTGGTATGGGCTTTGGACTGCAAGCAGGAGGTGAAACATCCCATTATGTTATTATTATGAACACCAAAAAGGCGGTCAACACCTTTGCTAAGGGTGGGAAATTTAAACTAAAAGGGGAAATGGAAGGAGTTGCTGGACCAACCACCGAATCTGAACACAAGCCCAAATCTCATATATATGTTTATAAAAGGAGTAAAGGATTCTTTGGAGGACTTGCCTTAAGCGGTCTTGATATAGCAGAATCTAAAGACACTAACAAAAGATATTACCACAAAGATCTTACTGCTTCAGAAATTCTGAGTGGAAAGGTTGCCGTGCCACAAGGAGCCAAAAAACTGATCAATGCTCTCAATGCTCCTTATTCTCATAAAAAAGGATAAGTTATTATCTTGAGAAGTTCTGTTCTTAAAAACAAACTCGGGGCTTACTTACGCCTGACCCGAGTTTTTTTTTAGCTTGGTTTTGTAACGGGATGACTCGGGATTGCCAAGGCTGTTTCATTCTCCGGGGAAAGCGGGATAAAATTAGCGTGTTATCTTGGCTATCCAAAATGACACCCCTCCTGAGCCTGGAGTCGTCCACCTCAGAACAATCCTCCTCATCGGGATTCCAAACAAGCGGTAGCTCGCTATTATGGGTTAAGCTCTCCAAAAGCATCGCATGCCGTCAGTTCTGCGGCGTGGTGGTTTGCCAGTGGACCTACCCGGACTGTGGAACCCTCCAGGACCGGGACGTGAATGCAGACAAGAATCCCTTAGCGTATGGCTTGGCAGTACAAGGCAGGTCTACGGCGAGTTCTGATGGATCTGAAGCCTATAGAGGGGAAGGTTCTAGCCGTCGTCGCAAGACGGCGGTAAAACTGGCCTCGATGAGGCAGGAAGTCATCTTTGTTTCGGCTGACGAGCTGAAATGAGTAAGTCTAACAGAACGGCTCATCCAAACTTATAGAGGATCCCAAAGCCACCTCTAGGATATTCCCATTGGATATTTTTATGCTCCATGCAGATGATCTGACAAGTTCCACACTCCAGACAGCCGTCAGTAATCAATGTCACCTCCTCCGTCTCATTCTTCCTATAGCAGCCGGCTGGACAAAGCACAGTACAACTTTTGTCATAACAGAGTGTGCAGGTTTCTCGATTCTTTATTTTAATATGAGGCCTGCCTTCATCCACTCGATAGCGATTCTGGTAGAGTTTTTCCTCAATCTGAATCATCTTGTAGCCCTCCATAGCTGAATTGCGTCTTGAAGAATACCTGAAACCGATCTTTTCTTTAGGATATTTTTGATCGTCTCTTTTTCCTTCGTTCTCTTATCTACTCCATCCACTTTAAGAAGAGAGAACAGAGAATCATTCATAATTTCTGGATAGGTGGTCAAGAAATGCCGATTTTTTCCAATCAAAGCATGAAAATTCTTGTACTTCCTGAGGTCCTTCAGGACAAAACTCTTTTCGAGTTTTTCTTTATAGAGAGCCAAATTCTCCTTATTAAACCTTCCTTTTTTCTTTTTAATTTCAATGACCGTTTCGGCAGCCAACCTCCCTGATTCCATAGCCAGATTCGATCCTTCTCTATGAATAGAATTAACAAACATGGCTGCATCACCAACAACCATCCAGCCTTCACCATAAATTTGTGGCATTGCATGATATCCTCCCTCTGGTATCAAATGGGCCGAATATTCTTTAGCCTCTCCTCCAACGATCAATGGTTTGACTGCTGGATGGTTTTTCAAAGACTCTAGAAGTTCAAACGGTGGGATTTTCTCTTTCTTTAAATCAGCCAATAAACAACCAATCCCAATGGATATAGATTCTTTATTGGTATAAAGAAAAGCTGTACCGAGCATTCCTCGAGTGATAGAACCTAGCATTTCAATAGCAACCCCTTGATTGTCTACTAGGCCAAAACGGTTCTCTAAAATTTCTTGGGGAATAAAAATGGTTTCCTTTACTCCAAGAGCAACTTCTTTGGGCACTATCTCTTTTCTGAACCCCGCTTTTCTTGCGAGCATAGAATTAACCCCATCCGCCAGTATCACCACTTCCCCATAGAGCTCTCCATCTTCTCTGTCTGTTCTTACTCCAATTACCCGCTCCTTTTCTTTAATCAGATCAAGCACCGTCGTCTCACAAATCAAAAGCACTCCAGCTTCTTGTGCTTTTTTCGAAAACCATCTGTCAAATGGCGCACGCAAAATAGTATACCTATCGGCATTGTCCCAATTCAATGCAGCTGTCCGGTGGGTGGTCCCAACATAGGCATCTTTGTCAATAATCCATACCCGTTGTTCGGCAAGAAAACGCTCAAGTGGGGCATCCATACGAAATTCTGGAATAATTTTCTCCAGAGAATTGGCATACAACACTGCTCCTTGCACATTCTTAGAGCCGGGATATTCCCCACGCTCCAACTGGATCACATTGAGTCCATTGCTAGCTAATGTATAGGCTGCAGCCGTGCCTCCTGGTCCAGCACCAACAACGATACAATCGTATTTTTCTTTCATAGCTCTTCAGCCTTTCCAACCCCTTGTTTCTTTAGACAGTCGTACTTTAAGGAAATTTTATTTTTCACAACCCGGATCATAGCAGGAATAACTTCAAGAAAATCTCCAACAATGCCAATATCTGCATAGTCAAAAATTGGAGCGTTCGGATCATTATTAATAGCAACAATCGTTCCTGCCTTTTCAATTCCTACCCGGTGCTGAACGGCACCAGAAATTCCTACAGCTATATAGACTTTTGGCCTTATGGTCTTGCCCGTTTGCCCTATTTGCCTTTCGGCTTCCAACCAACCAGCTTGAACAACCGGTCTTGTGCCTCCCACTTCCCCACCTAATAGCATAGCCAGTTCTCTTAAAAGAGAAAAATGGCTTGCCTGTTTTAATCCCCTTCCCCCTCCAATCACAACATCAGCCTGGGACAGTCTCTCAGACGCTTTGTATGGATCAGGAATAAAGCCTAAGACTTTCGTAACAAAGCTTGCTTCATTAAACTGTAGCTGTTCCCTTATAATCATTCCCTTCCTGTCGGTATTAGGTAAAGGGATAGGGAAGACTCCAGGTCTTACCGTAGCCATTTGTGGCCTGTAATTAAGGGTTAAAATTGTACAAAGAAGACTACCTCCAAAAGTCGGTCTTGTTGCTTCTAAGCTACGATTTTCTAGGTTTATAGTCAGCTCGGTGCAGTCAGCAGTCAGTCCCGTTTCAAGGAACGTAGCCACACTGCTAGCTAAATCTCTACTCAAAGAGGTAGCCCCAAGCAGAAGAATTTCCGGTTTATATTTTTTGACCAATTGCACCAAGCATTCTGTAAACGGATCGCTGCGATAATCAGCAAGAGAGGGATCAACAACTTGATAGACGATATCCGCACCATAAGCAATAGCATCCTTACTGATTGTATCGACCACTTCCTGGTTGCCACCAAAGACAACTGCGCCTACATCGACCCCTAAAAATTTAGCTAAAACGCAAGCTTTCCCTAATAGTTCCCAACTCACAGGATGTACCTTTGCCTCTTCCTGTTCGATAAAGACCCAGATGCCTCTGTATTCAGAAAGTCTTGGATCTAGACTAACCTTCTTTCTTTTCTGATTTTTTGGTTTCTCCTCAATCTCACTCATAGCCTCATCTTTATTGCACTGTTTAGGTCTTCTAAAGCCGCAGTACGCCTTTGGCCCCTCTTCTTTCTTTCCCTTTCTTTGGCTACCGAACTTGTTGAAGGACTTCTTTTTCCACTTCTGGATATTTTTCGAAAAGCTTTTCTATTAGGATAGAGCACAGCAGCTCTGGCTCATCCCCTTCAATCATTTCCGCTGGACCTCTCGTATTTTGCGGAGCAAATACCTTGCCTACCACCGTCGGGGATCCCTTAAGACCAATCTTTGATATATCTTCAATCCCTGCATCCATCCTATTCCAAATCTTTACAGGGGCTTTAGCAGCACGAATCATATTGGGCAAGGAGGCATATCGGATAGAGCTGTTGCCATCAAGAATCGTCATCAAACAGGGTAATTGTGACGAGACAACCTGAATGCCCTTTTCACTTTTTCGGTGTACCAAAACCTTCTTTTTTTCATAATCGATATGCTTGATTTCTTGAACATAGGTCAATAGCTGCAATCCAAGTCGTCTAGCCACCCCTGGGCCAACCTGTCCTGTATCCCCATCAATTGTTTGCTTGCCAGCAAAAACGATATCGATTTTCCGGTAGGAATCGATTTTTCTTAACGCCGCTGCCAACGCATAAGAAGTGGCGAGTGTATCGGACCCCGCAAAGGCCCTATCCGACAAAAGGATCGCCTCATCGGCTCCATAAGAAAGGGCTTTTCTCAACGCTGCCTCTGCCTGTAAAGGCCCCATGGAAAGAACCGTCAAAAAGCTGCCATAGACATCCTTCAATTCCAAAGCTTTCTCAAGAGCAAACAGATCATATGGATTTAGGATTGCCGGTACACCTTGACGCATAATCGTTCCTGTCTGAGGATGGACTCTAATCTGGCTTGAGTCTGGAACTTGTTTTACAAGAATGACTACATGCATAAAAACAACTCTTTATTGTGTTTTCCTTTTGAGTTTCTCCTTCCCTACCAATGTATCAATGGATACGAATTGAATAGCTTTCTGTGGCGGAGGATTCCCCTGCTCTTTAAATACTTTAAAAACCTTTTCATTCTGGGCATTAGAATGGACAAAATCTTCGTAGGCCCTAGCAAGGAGTTCAGCATAAGACTGCTTGATCTCCTCATCCGTTTTCGAAGAGATATCTAAAGAAGCCGCAGCTATATAATCATGAAATCTTTGCAGGATATGGAGTCTATAGACCCTAAGCACTCTTAGATCATAGGGGACCTCAAACAATTTAAAGAAATCTTCGGCTGCTTCGAGTTTTTCCATCTGTTTCAAAATAGCTTCAGCCATTGCACTTCCTGTTCTTTCTGAGTTCATTTTAGCAGTTATCATGCCAAGAGTTTCTTTCTGGATTTCTCTCTGGGAGAAAACTTGGCATGCGAACAAGACCTTTCATTTCTGTTAATTTTCTTACATTTTAGCCTAGGTCTGGATATTTACCCCATTATGACAAAGGCAAAGCAAAAGAGGGGGAAGCAAAAAGTTTACGAGCAAAAACATCCAGGGGTAGATCTAGCTGTTTTATGTTTTGTTCAACAAGAAACCGCTTTTCGTTTTTTGTTAGTGGACTAGTAAGAACTGCCCAGTGGACAGCAGAAGATCTTTTAATAATCTGCCTGGCCCATGTCCTTTCGATTTGGCTTTGGAATCGGCAACCTAAAAAAAGAAAATGCTTATCTTTTCTTAATTCCTTTATCAGATCGGGAATAGGAGTCTGGATGTCTATCTCTGTCAAGACTTCAACATAGTCTGAATCAGATATTATGAAATTTTTTTGAGGCTTTACTGAGCCTATTGGCTTGTAGAGGACAGTTTGCCATGCAAAGGCAGCTTCCATTCCAACCTCCCTATCTTCCCAATCGTAGGCTTTTACCCAGTTCCCAGGGTATTCTGCCTGACTTACTCCTTGAATCTGTCCCCAAGATTGCCTTTCTTCTTTCAAAGCAACGCTAAAAGAAGCATCATACCAAACATCCACCACCAGGGGAAGTTGGGGGATTCGAGCCAACCATCGTTGCAGATCGTTTGGTTCCAAATCAGCATCAAATATCTGGCTTAAAAGAGTTTTTAATGTTTTTCTATGCCTATAATTTTCAATGTACTGGCTGGCACTCCAAAGGTTTTTTCTTATTCTGGAAGGGACCGCAACCAATGCAGCTAGGCTTTCAGCAAGCATTTCAGGACTTTGAGGAACAGATTCTGCGTTCTTGCTAAATCCTAAAATACCCGGTCCTAGGAATGGAACGACTTTTCCTAATGCAATAAATGCTACAATCTCTTCCAGATCCCTTTCAACTTTGTTCGTTTCATTTTCCATCGGTTTCCTTTTCCTTTTTCAGCTTTTCTAAATATTCCATCGAAAGCCTGAAAATACCTCTCCCACCAGACAAGGCTTGGAATTTATCCCCAGCTTTTCCCCAAAGAAAATAAAACCAGTCTTGTGCGGATACATTGAAAGGTCTTTCAGAAATCTCCCTTACCCCACCATCAGGCCCAAATCGCACATGAATTATAACAGGTCGTTCATCCATAGTAGCTCTCTTTTCAGTAAATAGCGGCTCCCGCCCCTACATTCAGGGAAGCATCCTTAAGGGTCTTGACAATACAAGCAACTTGTTCAAAATCTAGCAGCCCATAGAATGGCAAAGCGATGGTTCTATCGGCTACTCGTTCGCTCATCGGCAACATCCCTTTATGGACCCCACTTTCCATTGCCCAACTAGAGATATGTAAAGGATAACAATAAGGAAAAGCTTCTATATTCTCCCGTTTTAGATCTTCAATAATAGCATCTCTGCTTGATCGGGAAAACCTTGTACCCAAATGCACAACATAAGAAAACCAATGGACCTCCGTAGCTTCTGGTGAAACATAGGGATCTTTTATTCCTTCAAAACCACCGAGAAGCTGCGTATAAAATGCTTCTACATCCTTTCTTTTTTGTAAAATACTATCGATCCTGTTCAATTGAGCTAAACCAAGAGCAGCTTCTAGATTACTCATCGAACAACCTAAAGAAGGGAGTCTTGATTTGACAACTGATTTTCTTTCCTCAGCCGTTCTCTCCCTCATCATTCTAAGGTGAAAGGCTAGCTCTTCTGAATCCGTCACCACCATGGCTCCTCTGCCTGTCACAAGAGCTGAAGGTTGTGAAAAATCGAAAATCGATAGGATGCCAAAGGAACCGACGACTTTCCCTTGATAAACCGATCCAATCGATTCGGTTGCATCCTCTATCAGATAGAGAGAATTTTCCTTTGCTATTTTTTCTAGTTCGGACCAATTGGCAGGATGACCATTAGGGTTCAACCCAATGAGCGCTTTGGTCTTTGGGCTCAGAGCTTTTACTACTTTTGCTGGATCAATGGCCATAGACCAATAATCGATGTCCACATACTTCGGGGTAAGCTCTGCCCACAGCAGAACCTGACCAAGGTCGCGCCAAGATGCGGCAGAAAGAATAACTTCACTCCCTTTCTTTAAGCCAAGTGCCTTTAAAGACAGCAAAAAAGCAACTTTAGAACTGCAAAAACTGACACCAAATTTTCTGTTAACATACTGGGCAAAACTTCTTTCAAATAATTCTATTTCGGATCCTTCGCTAAGCTCATTTGAGCTAAGGATCCGATACAACACTTCCAACTCCTGATTGGTCATGTCAGGATCTGAAAACTTTATTGGTTTTGCCTTCATTATTTTTTCTCAAGAAATACAACGTCCAATGAGTTAGCCTTCAATTTTTCGTGCTTCCAGGGTTATAGGCAATTTTGTATCAGGAGGCATTTCGGGCAGAAGAAATTTCATCCCATTGGCAAGTGTAACAACCCCTCCAAACAACTCTTTTTTGTCAGAGCTGATGATCGGTTCCTCCAAATCTTTTTTTGCGATATAAATCGTTATTTCACCAGCTTCCTTCTTTCTTAGCATGATTTTCATCGGTAGAAGATTTCTTAGTTTTTTGATAGCAAGGAAGATGCCAACTTAAACAAGAGGAAAAAAACTTTTAAATCTCTCCATTAAGGAACAAACACCTACACTCAACCACAACCTTAAGCTTGACTCAGTCTCTTTTAGCTAAGGAATTGCGATTGTCGAAAAACAAACAATTTTGTTTTCCTCGTCTCACTTAGCAACACTGAAACTTTCTCCACAACCACAACTTCCTGTCGCCTTCGGATTATTAAAAACGAACCGTTCCTTAAAAGGATCCTTAATATAATCAAGCACAAGCCCATCCAGCAGTTTAAAAGATTCCTTATCCACCACTAGTTTTCCCCCAGGAAAATCCCACACCGTATCGTCCGATTCAATCTGCCGAACATAATCCATCTGATACGAAAAACCAGCACAGCCTGAACGCACTACTGCCAGTCTTAAGGCAACAAAATCTTTTTTGCCTAACAACGCCTTCGCTAGCTTTTCCTGGGCTCTTTGAGTTATGGAAATAGCCATGTCAATCGCCTCGCTTTTTTGTTTGATCTTATGGAGTACAATTTGCTGAAAATGAAGATCCGCAGCTGCAGGTAGATCCCGCATTTGGATTATGTATAACAAAACGGGCTCCCTCGAGATTTTCTTCATAATCGATCTGTGCACCTCGCAAGTACATATGACTCTGTGGATCGATCACAAGAGAAACTCCCCCCATTTCATAAAGGATATCCCCTTCTTCGATCTCTCGATCAAAGGCAAAATTATATTGGTAGCCTGAGCAGCCGCCTCCAGTAATAAAAATTCTTAGCTTGAGTTCTTTGTCCTGTTCTTCCTCAATTAAAGATTTTATTTTTTGTACGGCGGCTTCTGTTAGTTCAATACTCTGCCTTTGGTCGTTAGATACATTTTCCAAAAGATCCTGAGCACTTTTTTCCGAAGTTCCTTTCATATGTTCTCCTTTTTCTTTTTTTGAGCAGGAATCATGCCAAAAGTTCCTATGCGAATGGACTTGCGTGTCTAAAAATGAGTAACCTTGATTGAGCAATTATGACAATTTATTTGGCACAGCCTTTGCTTTAAAAAAAGAAAGCTCTCCAATCGGATCCAAGAATCATGAAAAAAAATGGTGAATTGGTTGCCATCTATGAAATCAGTAAAATACTGGCTTCTTCGCATTCTCAATTAGAAAAGTTATTAAGAGAATCTTTAAAAATTTTAAGTTTAAATCTAAAATTACTTAGAACGGTAATATTCATTAAAGAAGCTCAAACTCCTAAGATTTTAGCCTCTTATGGAATATTTGATCCCCAGGAGCATATTTCATTTTACCAATCCTTTATTGAACAGATCTTTAAAAATGGGTTTCCTGTCGTCATTCCAGATCTCTATGCAGAGCTTTACTCCAACGAGGAAATCAAGCCCAATGAGTGCTCAGAAAACCCTCTTTCTCTTTTTTGCATCCCAATCCGATCCGAAAGAGAATGTTTAGGCGTTCTGGTTTGTGAAAGAAAAAGGGAATCAGCGCTTGATTCCCTTTCAGAAACTACTCAAATTCTTAGTTTAGCTGCTAATCTTTTTGGGCAAAAAATAAAACTCTGCATGGACGGCTCCTTGTCTCAAGAGACTCAAGAGAGGTCAGAAGCTAGTTCCTATCGTTTAAAACATGACTCATTTAAGACAAGAACTGCCAACGGAGTCATAGGGCAGAGCAAGCAGATGCAAGCCGTACTAGATCTTGTCTATCATGTGGCTCCCTCTCGTTCTACTGTTTTGCTCCGTGGAGAAAGCGGCACAGGAAAAGAGGTGATTGCCAGAACAATTCATTATCTCAGTCCTAGAAAAGAGGGGCCTTTTATTAAAGTAAACTGTTCTGCTCTGCCAGAAACCCTGCTTGAATCAGAACTTTTCGGTCATGAAAAAGGAGCTTTTACTGGCGCCCTTTTCGAAAGAAAAGGTCGGTTCGAACTGGCCCATGGCGGCACCTTATTCCTGGACGAAATAGGGGATATATCACCGGCTGTTCAAGTGAAACTGCTACGGGTCCTTCAAGAAAGAGAATTTGAAAGAGTGGGAGGGAACAAAACGATTCGAGTGGATGTTAGAGTCATTACGGCCACGAACAAAAATCTTGAAGATGCTGTGCTTAAAGGAGAGTTTCGAGCCGATCTTTATTTTCGGATAAATGTGGTTTCTATCTTTCTGCCGCCTTTACGAGAGCGAAAAGAAGATATTCCCCTGTTGGCCGAGCATATTTTGAATAAAATCGGGAAGGATTTGAATAGAAAATTAAAAATTACTCCGGAAGCCCTTAATCTTTTAATCAATTGTCATTGGCCCGGGAATGTAAGGGAATTAGAAAATTGTCTGGAAAGAGCCGCAACCAATTCAAAGAATAACTGGATTGAAGAAGTGGACGTTGCCTGCCGTAGAAACCAATGTTCCTCTCCCATTTTATGGAAAAAAGATTTACATGTAGTCTCCACCCCCATCATCTCTTCCACCGAAGAGACTTTTCACAAAGAAGAAACCCATAGACCTTCTTTTTACAGTCCATTGGTATCTGACGATCCTAAGGAAAAAATCATTCAAGCAATGGAAAAATGTGGTTGGGTACAAGCTAAAGCCGCACGTCTACTAAACATTACCCCTAGACAGCTCGGTTATGCTCTGAAAAAATACGGAATAGCAATCAAAAAATTCTAAATAGAGAAAGGTTCGTTTGCTTGCAGATAAAGGAAGATAAAGGTACCTGCTACAATTGACATGACCATTATACTGCCAAAAGATGCCTTCCTTCCTCACTAACAGGCAAATCAGCGCCTTGGGGCAGTTCTAGCATCAAAACTCATTGTATGTGACCTCCTCCCACCTTTAAAAGAGTGGGCTTCCTCTTTCACCGAAGGAAACCTACACGAATAGCAGGGTTACTCCCCAGTATCCGTGCAGCGGTCTCCTTCTCCAGAGGCGTTAGTTCGGACCGGTCCAGCCCTACGGCCTGATGTTATACCACAACCATTAGACATTTGCAACTTAATGAAGCCACCTCTCATCCCACTCTTAAAAGTGTGGGCTTTCCCGGCGTTCACTCGTAAAGAGACTCAGCGCTCTATTGGAGCTCCCACCTTGTTCCCCCATTCCGTCCAGGAACCGTCATAATTTTTTACATTTTTATGACCCAATAAATACTTCAATACAAACCAGGTATGGCTAGAACGTTCGCCTATGCGACAATACACGACTGTTTCTTTTTCAGGATCTAAGCCAGCCTGTTTTTCATAAATGTCACGCAGCTCAGCAATAGATTTAAATGTGCCGTCTTCTTTTACAGCCGTTTTCCAAGGCACACTTTTGGCCCCTGGAATGTGACCTCCACGTAGCACCCCTTCTTGTGGATATTCAGGCATATGAAGAAGCTCTCCAGAGTATTCCCCTGGGCTGCGTACATCAATCAGCGGACCCTTTGTCTTTAAATAATCGAGTACGCCGTTATAAAAGATCCGAATTTCTTCATCCATTCTTTTGGAGGGGACTGGATAATGAGTCTTTTCAAAAGAAGGTTTTTCTTTCGTTAGCGGAAGACCAAGTTTAATCCATTTGTCTCGGCCCCCATTAAGGATTTTCGAGTTTTTATGACCAAACAATTCAAAGGCCCACAGCGCATAACAAGCCCACCAGTTAGATTTGTCCCCATAAAATATACAGGTCGTATTAGGAGTTATGCCATTACGGGAACAAAGTTCAGCAAACTTTTCCGCAGAAATGTAATCACGAATGATTGGGTCTTGCAAATCCTTGCGCCAATCGATATGTACGGCACCCGGAATATGTCCCGTATCATAAAGCAACACGTCTTCGTTGCTTTCAATAATCCGGATATCCGGAGCAAGAGAATTTAAATTTTGCGCAAGCCATTCTATTTCTACTATCTTATCCTCAAACACATAACCAGTACTCATAAGTCACTTCCTTTCTATAGTATTGCGTTGTTTCTCATTCTGGACCATAACAAAGCGGTCTATCCGTACAATCTTTACAATTTGGAGCCTTACATACGAAGATTCCCTCTTCTTCGCATAATTTCCTATAAAAAAATTTCTTCCAGCGCATATCTTCCCTATTGGAGCTGTAAAGAGGTAGGAAAAAAGCTTCTAAGATTGTCCCAAGCTCCTTTCTACTCTCTAAGCCAAGATCCTGCCAAAGATGATTATCTCCCAGAGAGGCCGTTGCAAGGAGATGGGCTATCCACAGGGATAGCTCCCCAAAATAATTGCGGTAACGAAGAAACAATTGAACAAGCATTTTGTGTTCTTCGTAGAGCTCTAGATAAGTCCCTAAATTGCCATCCCTAGAACAAATCAGACTCATTTCAAAAAAAACTGCCATTTTTGATAGTTCTTCTTTTGACAAACCTAGACCAGGAATGAATGGATCACTATTTGCAGAACCAAATTTCCACAGGACATAACCAACGCTCTTCTTCAAAAGTCCCAGAAGATTGTAAGGAATATCACAGTCTTTCTTTTTTAAAGGTTGATTTTGTAGACATGTATCCATCGTCATAAACTTCTTCCAAATAATGAGCATTTATTATGCCATTTATAGGGAACATTAAAGGCTGCTCTTTTTTCACTTCACTGCGTTACAGAAAGCTTCTACTCTAAAAAAAGAGAAAAGGGCTTGAAGAAAAATTTCGATTTCTTCTTGGGTCGTTTCAAAACCCAGAGAAATTCTTAAAGCCGAAGAGGCTTCTTTTCGATCAAATCCCATAGCTAAAAGCACATGCGAAGGTTCTTGGCTGCCGCTCATACAAGCTGAGCCTGTAGAAACAGCAATCCCTTTCTGGTCAAGATAATTCAATAGCTCTTCTGAGTCGGTTCCAGAAAAAATGATGTTAGATGTATTCCAAATTCGACTTTTATTTTTTGCCACAATAACAATCCCAGGCAATTCCTGTTCAATTTTTTGTTCCATCCAGTCACGTAATTTTTGGATCCGACCACTCTCCCGCATTATCTTTGATTCTGCAAGTTCACAGGCTTTCGCCATCCCCACAATACCAGCAACATTTTCCGTTCCTCCTCTCCTATTTCTTTCCTGATGTCCAGGAATCAAAGGAGCAAGAGAAACTCCCTTTCTTACATAAAGCCCCCCAATGCCCTTCGGCCCATAGCATTTATGGGCAGAAAATGAAAACAAATCTACTCCAAGCTCTGCTAGATGGATCTTTATTTTACCCACGACCTGAGCACCATCCACATGAAAAAGTATCCCTTTGGCTTTGGCTATCCGGCTGATCTGTTCAATAGGAAAAAGAACCCCTGTTTCATTATTAGCCCACAGCAGGCTAAGAATCCCAACAGAGCTATCCAGCGATTTTTCCAGTTGTTCAAGATTAAGCGAGCCATCTCTTTCAACAGGCAGGATAGTAAACTGGACACCTTCTTTTTCTAAGAGCTTCATAAGACTGAAAACGGCCGGATGTTCAACAGCGGAAATTACAATTTTATTTTTGTGCGCTGCTGCCAACAAAGCACCTCTTAAGGCCAATCCAATGCTTTCTGTACACCCGCTTGTAAAAATGATTTCTTCAGTCCTTGTTCCAAGAAACTGTGCAATTTTCTTTCGGCAATCAAACAGAGCCTCTTTGGCTTCCTTGCCTTCTCGATGACTGCTTGAAGGATTACCGAATTTTTCTCTTAGCCAGGGAAGCATCGCCTCATATACTTCCTCTACAAGCGGGGTAGTGGCATTGTAATCTAAATAGACCCTATCCCTCTTTGTTACCGTCTTCATCGACTCTTTCTAATTCTTCGGCTTTCATTCCAACCAGATAGCCTCTTTCAATAAAATCAACCCCATAGATATAGTATTTTTGAAGAAATGTCCCGATACTGCTGACATAACCAATTTCCCCTTTTTTAACCAAAATTTCTCCTATCTCTTTTCCAGGAAATGTTCCATCATTGCGAATATTTTTTCTACTTCTAACCTTTTGGCCAAACTCAAATACAGGCGGGCCATCAAGCTCATTGATGTCCTTCTCCTTCATCGTCTTTCTTTTTTCCCCATCCTTTTTTCAACTGATTATTTTGTGTTTGTCCATAGAGCTCTTCCATTCGAAGCTTAGCAAATTCTCTCACAAAGGAATCCTGGTCTTGACAAAAGATTTGTAAAGAACCAGGATGAATTCTCCGCACCACTTCAAATCTTACTTTCCAGCTAGGATCATTGATAAACCGTATCAATTCATTCGAGTCTAGTCTAGAGACAACGGTTAGCCTGACTTCTTCGTTCAAATCATTGGCAAGGATGTTCAATCCCTCTTCCCCTATTCTCTTGGCAACCTCAATCCGTACGGCAGCTTCAGGATCTGAAACCATAAAAATCAACCATTCGACCGGAATTTTTCTAGCAACTATCTGCCTGACATAATAATCAGGATCAATCAGCATCGGGACAAGATCCATCCCCTCCAATAATCCAGCCGCCCTAATCCGCACATCCCGGCTCTTATCAAAACGCAATCGGAGGAGAAACTTTTTGGGCACATAGTAGGCAGCGCTCATTCTGACAGTATCGTCGGGATCCATCGACATCCGGATTTGATGATGACCATCGACATGCCTCAGAGCAATTGCCCGAATTTCAAAATAGGGATGCATTAAATAACTAGTAGCCAGGGTGGGATTTCTTTCGAAGAAGCGTTCAATTCTTTTCGCATACCTATCCTGAATACATGCTTCCCCCTTCTTACATTTGCCCTTAGATTTTAATTCCTTATGAGGGCATTGGGTGCAGTCAACCGGCTTCCCTTCCCAATCTAAACATTCTTTCGAAAGATCTTTCACTGATTGTCCTCTCCTTTGAGGATAGACGCTAGCCTACTAGCACCTATTTGACTTTTTACATCAATCCTGGTTAATAGTTGGAGCATTTTTAAGCTTTCCTCTATGTTGCCCACTCGCCCAAGCAGATAGGCCACAGCATGAAAAGCTCTTAAGTAGAGATCGACTAGAGGATTGTCAGCGCTTTTGAGCATTTCAATCTGCTCTTCAGTCAATTCCATCCAGTTTTCATTTATCCTCAATTTTTTTGCAGTTTCCTCCATACACAATCTCCCCCAATATATAGACTGCAACATATCACTCTGATAAAAGTAAAAACGGTAGAAGCCGATCAGAACGGTAATATGCTTTCCAGCCTTCTCAAAGGCCTTATACAAATGAAAAAGTACTTTTTCTTTGTTGGGATATGCTCTTGCAGCCTCTTTAAGCTCCCTAGCAGCCTCCTCCACCAGCTCTCCCCAATAATCTTCTGGAATACCATAAGCATCCATATCAGTTGAGCAGCAGCTTCGCATACGATTTCCTTGCTTTTGGCCTGTGCCTCTTTCCTTTGATGTCTTTCATTCAGATAAAACTCAACCATACGGGATCTTATCCATTGGAATGATCTGGAGGCAGAGAGGAACAGCCACAGCTATTATTATTTTTTCTTCCTGATAGCACAATCAGTCTAGTCTCGGTGGGAGTCTCAATAAAATGGACAATGGCTTCTTCAAAGTAAGGAAGACATTCTTTTGGAATAAACAGCCTAACGCCATCCTCCCATATGGTATCCGATTGCTGCGGCTCCTCGACAACGCTAAAATCCGTAGTAAATCCTGAGCAGCCTCCTTCTCCAACAATCAATCGCATGCCCGCGCTTTTTGTTCCTCCACACATCCGGATCATCCGGCTAATAAATTGTTTTGCCTTGGGTGTAATTGATATTTTCATGGTTATTTTTTGGCTTTGTATCGTGGGCGACTTTTATCAATCACACAGGTATTGTCTACTGGACAGACAGATACGCATTGCGGTTCATCAAAAAAACCTATACATTCTGTGCATTTTTCTGGATCTATGGCAAAAATGCCTTCTTTTTCATAGATAGCGCCATTTGGGCACTCCGGTTCACAAGCAGAACATCCTGTACATTGGGATGCAACGATCTTATATGCCATACTTTTTTCTCCTTTTTGTTCATCAGTTTTAATTCAAAGTCACTAATGCCCCCTGTCGAATCAGAGCATCTTCTTTTTTGGTTGGATGAATCAATCCAGCATTGACCTTGCTAAGATATTCTTTGAAATAACTCAGAGCGGCCTTTTCGATATATTCATAAGCAAACCTGTCAACGGTCTCTATGCCAGCTTTCTCCAAAGCTTCTTTCGGACAAGATCCTATTTTTGCCACAAACACAGCAACACAATCCCTTATCGCCCGAATAACGGTTTCAAGCGCATCCTCTTCTCCATACCCACCCTGGCAATAGAGGTCGACTCTCCGATGACCGATGAATTTCGAGCCTTTCGTACTAAGCTCATAAATTTGAAATTCTTTAGCATGCCCAAAATGTTCGTTGATTTTGCCCCCACCTTTTGTGGCTACAGCAACCAAAATCTTAAGTTCACTATTTTCTTTAGCTATTTCTTTTAATTCCTTTTCTCTTTCCGCCACTCTCTTTTGCCTCTCCTGCTCCACTTGCATTTTGTAGGCATTTCTCGTTTCCATATCGTAATTCACCTCAATAGAGGCGATCTTCTCTTTGGTAAATTCACTACTCCTATCTTCCCCAAGCAATCCCACCGCATCGGCGCGGCATTGCCTGCAATGCCTCATCATGTTCATCTGCCCTTCACATTTGTCCTGCAGAGCTTTCAATTCCTGTGCTGTTGGCCCTCTCTGTCCTGTCAACCCAAAGTATGTTCCATGCTCAGGGGCCGAAATAAGGGGCATGATATTATGGAGAAAAGCTCCACGAGATTTCACAGCTTTATTAACCTCTATTAGGTGTTCATCGTTAATCCCTGGGATCATCACGGAATTGATCTTGCAAAGGATCTTTTCAGCCGTAAGCATCTCTAATCCTTCTAACTGCCTTTCCGAAAGAATCTTCGCTGCCTCTTTCCCTTTATACCTTTTATGTTTATAAAACACCCAGGGATAAATTTTCTCCCCCACCTCTGGATCTATCATATTGATCGTAATGGTTACATGATCCACATTGAAATCCTTGATTCGTTTCACATACTCTGGTAATGCTAGACCATTGGTTGAGAGACAAAGCTTTATGTCTGGAGCTTTCTTTGCTACAAGCTCAAAAGTTTTAAATGTCTTATCCGGATTAGCTAAAGGATCTCCTGGACCCGCTATCCCAAGAACAGTCATCTGAGGAATGAGAGAGGCAACAGCCAAAACCTTCTTAGCTGCTTCTTCTGGGGTAAGCCTTTCGCTTACCACCCCTGGTCGGCTTTCATTCGCACAGTCATACTTTCTGTTACAATAATTGCACTGAATATTACATGCCGGTGCCACAGCCACATGCATTCGCGCATAATAATGGTGCGCTTCTTCGCTATAACAGGGATGATTTTTTACTTTTTCCCAAATTTCCTCTGGAAGATCTCCTGCCCCCGCTCCAGAACCACAACTCGATTTTCCGCTGCCTCCCTTCGAACCGCATCCTTGATGCTGAATAGTGGAAGTAACGGAAAGTCCCAAGGATTTCAAACGCTGAAAATTCTTTGCTTTCGGAGTTTGTGTCAAAGCAGCAGTCATCGAGTACCTCCTTTATTGTTTTTTTAAAGCATTCGAGCAAAAGCTGTGCCAATTCTTCTCCTTGATTGAGCCAACCTTTCTTTGTCTTTTCCTTCATTGATGTTGCTTGCCAACCCATTTCATCGATTCTAAAGAATCATTGGTTCAGTTCTCATAGAAGAAGCCTCGTGTAAGAATTGGTACAAAAGCTGGTAGGAATGTTGTGATAAAACACACACTCAGTCGGCTAAATTGTAGGATTTGGCATTATAAATTTGTTTTAATTTCCACATTACAAATTCCGTTGACTCTGGACTATAGTCCAACCCTTAGATTGTCTACAAAAGAGCAATATGCAGAAGGAGGCTTATTACAGTGAAATCCAATGTTCTTCTCCAGATTGAAGGGATGAAATGCGAAGATTGTGCAACGCATCTTAAAAGAGCCCTTCAAAAACTCCAAGGGATTGAAAGAGTTCTGATTACTGATTGGCGTTCCAAAAGAGCTAGCCTTGTTACTACCCAGCAATGGAACGAGCAGGAAGTCCTACAAACCATCGAAGCATTAGGCTATCAGGGTACTGTCATCGAACGGATGCCAATAGGAATGGACAGCGAAGAGAGGAGCAAAGATTATGACCTTTTGATTGTAGGAGGCGGTTCTGCTGCCTTCGCTGCTGCGATAAAAGCAAGTGAACTAGGAGCGAAGGTTGGGATCGTTGAATCTGGGGTCATTGGAGGCACCTGTGTCAATGTGGGCTGCGTTCCGTCTAAATTCCTTATTCGAGCCGCCGAAGTTTACACAATGGCAAGGAACCCTCGGTTCGCAGGTTTAGGATCGTGTAATATGCCCTTAGACTGGGCAGAATTGATCGATCAAAAAGAGAAATTGGTCAGCCTGTTGCGTATGCAAAAATACATCCATCTTCTGGATGTCTACCCAAATATTTCTCTTATCGAGGGAAAGGCAAGGTTGAGGGCTGGCATCCAACTGATCGTTAATAATAAAACCTATACTTCAAGAAAAATCCTGTTAGCCACTGGTTCCTCTCCATCTATTCCTCCGATTCCTGGGTTAAAAGAAACAGGTTTTCTTGATAGCACCACGGCCTTAAGTGTAAAAACTCTGCCCTCTTCTCTGGCCGTAATTGGCGGAGGAGCTATAGGACTAGAACTTGGACAGATGTTTGCCCGCTTTGGTGTTAGGGTACACATCATCGAGGCCCTACCCTCCATTGCTATGAGCGAAGAACCTGAAATAAGAGAGCAACTTAGCCTATATTTGAAAGAAGAAAGGATTGAACTTTTTACAAACAGTCAGGTTCGCTATGTTGAAAAAACGGGAGAAAATGGCTGTTTTATTTCTATTCAAAACGGGGAAAAAGAAATCGGATTGCGGGTGGAGAAAATTCTAGTGACAACAGGTCGTAGTCCCAACACAGCAGAGTTAGGACTCGAAGAAGTTGGAGTCAAAAAGGGAAGTCGTGGAGAAATTCTTGTTGATTCATTTCTACGTACCACCAATCCAGACATTTATGCCGCTGGAGATTGTGCAGGATTACCGCAGTTTGTTTATGTATCCGCTTTCACAGGAGGAATCGCTGCAGAAAATGCTATTAATGGAGCGAAACGATCCATTGATTTTTCATCTCTACCAAGAGTGACTTTCACCGATCCACAGATCGCAAGTGTAGGCTTAACCGAGGCTCAGGCAAAAAAAGAAGGGTTGAATGTCATTACTTCGATTTTTCCGGTCAAAGAGGTTCCAAAGGCTATTATTTCTTTGGATACTAGGGGATTAATTAAGCTTGTCAGCGAAACAAACACAGGAAAACTTGTCGGGGCCCACGTGCTTGCTGCAGCAGCTGGAGATTTTATTCAGGAGGCCGTTCTTGCTATCCGACATGGATTAACCATACAAGACATAGTGGATGCCTTCCATCCCTATCTAACAATGAGTGAGGCAATAAAACTGGCTGCTCTCTCATTTAAAAAAGATGTCGGACATCTTTCCTGTTGTGCCAGTTAGCAAGGAGCTGATCCTTTTGCTTGCCTATGTTTTTATTGCAGTTCCTAAAAACAGCCTTGGAGAGATGCTTTCGCCGGATTGAGTATGTTTTTAGGAACAGGTTACCTTACAGTTCATTAGGGGTCTTTATGTTTCATGATCTTCCAAAGCCGAAAGAATTGGACAAGGCTCTTCGTTTCGGTTCTTTTGACAACTATTTGCTAAAGTCTCAAGGCTCTCTTTTATTCTTCTTAGATCTTTTATTCTTTTTTCAAGATCTTCTATTTTCAACATCACTTTCTGCAAAACTCTTTGACAGCTCCCTTCTTTAGGTAAAAAAAGAAGTTCTTTGATTTCATTTAAAGATAAACCTAGTTCCTTAGCTCGTTTAATAAAGCTTATCGTTTTTAAAGCATTTTGATCGTAAAGACGGTAACCCGTAAGAGAACGTGCCGGCTTCGGTAGTAAACCTTTCCGTTCATAAAATCGAATGGTTTCCACTCCAACCCCAGCCATATTTGCCACCTTCCCAATGGTCAAAGGTCTATTGATTGTTTTCTGACTCATGCAACAATATAAACCCTAAACTAAACTTTAGGGTCAAAAGAAAGCGGATGAAACACTCTTTTGAACAAACTTTTGGATCGGATCAGAAAAAAATTTTTACTAGAAATGGCTAAGCTAGTATTAATTTCATTTTCCAGTTTCTATCTTCCAATTTCTATACCGTTGCAAAGACTCCTCAATAATTGGGAAGGCTTCCTTAGATGGGAGAAAGTCTTCTACTACCACCTTTTTATGTTCCAATGCCTTGTAATCCTCAAAGAAGCGTCGGATAACCCTCAACTTATGGATGGGAAGCTCATGAATATCGTTCAAATGACTGTATTCCGGATCGCTTGTGAGCACACAAACTATTTTATGATCCAGTTGTCCCTGGTCTTCCATTACCATTAGCCCTATTGTCCGCGCATGCACTAACGTCATGGGTAAGACAGGCTCATCCCCAAGAACCAAAACATCTAAGGGGTCTTTATCTTCTGCCAGTGTTTGAGGAATAAATCCATAGTTGGCCGGATAATAAACGGCTGAATAAAGTACCCTGTCTAAGCGTAAAAGCCCAGTTTCTTTATCCAATTCATATTTATTGGAACTACCTTTTGAGACTTCAATCACTGCATTGAATTGAGAAGGCAGCCCATTTATTCCAGGAGAAACGTCATGCCAGGGATGGGAAACACCCTGTCTGTGATATGTAAAAGAAGGTGTCATAAAAAAGGATTTAAAAAGACTTTGACATCAGATCCCAAGAATTCAAGCAAAAGGCTATAAGAATTTTGTTATCGTTACTTTTTTGTGAGCATAGGATGATACAGTGTTCTCTTGTTAATTTGTTAATAAAGGTATCCTTGAATTAAGATAAAATTTTTTTCTCCATTTTATTTATATAGAGAATGGTCGAAACGATCAAAACCTGTTCTATGTGTTAAAACTATCTCCCCTTCTCTTTAAAAGTCTGGTACCTCCATTCCTCCCATCCAATCGACTGACGCAGTTTTACTCTTCGCTGCTTTACGATTGCCCTTCTGCAAGTCCTTTCACAAGCTAAAAAGGGATGGTAGCTTGCCTTGCTTTCGTCATGTGAAATTTAGAAGCTAACGGCTCTCTTTTTCGTAATACAGAAACAAGCCGCTGCACAGAGTGGAATATCAAGAAAGCAACCCGCTTTGATTCTTCTGCCCATCTCAGACGGCGCTGGATCTTTGGGTTGATCATCGAAAAGGAGGCTAACACCCACTTTTCGATCGCTTCCTAGCCGTCTTTGAGGGCTAGCTCCCACATTCTTGCCTGCAATCCGCTTGGGGCTAGCTTAGCCTTCTGCCATGCGCCTGGAAATCACTCCCGTTCCCCCAAGCTCCATCAGAGGTAAGGGAATTCTTCCTCTTGGAGTTTAGTCCGCTTGCTTCGATCCCCCAGCCGTTCAGTCACCGGTTTGCTCAAGTCCGTTTGGTGGGCGACTCCCTTTGCTGCTGCCTTTTGCAACTGCCAGCTTAGGCTCCGACCGATTAGCGCGTCAAACTTCTTCGGCGAATATAGGTTTGCCATGCCTGTTTATGACTAGATCGGCATCGCAATGGCAATACCTATTCATTACTCCAAAGCTTTATACTGGGAAAAAGGCAATATTATCCTTCGAATCTTGCAGCCTCTGGAAAACGTGAAATCATTTCAATACCAAGGGTAGCGTATTTTGCTCCTGTTTCTCCCAGTTTTTCTAAAGAGGGATAACCGAATCGGTGTACATCACGCAATGTTTTATTGATAACAACCAGCCTTCCTCCAAAAAGAACCACCCTTCCAAAGCCTTCATGATGCATGCTCATCATCGGCACCACAAGAACACCCGTCTTTTTTTCAATTGTTAAGGCGACGGCATTGAAAAATAGTTCTATCCGCCATAGAATGTCAGGATCGGGATCCCCAATAATGGGAATTTCCTTTCTTTTCTGAGCATCAATAATATAATCCTTCAGAAGTTCCTCATTTTTTTTTCCCTCCCAATTTCCATACGTATCCTGAGCACGTAATTGATTGACAAGTTCTGTGAGAAATTCTTTGATAAGCTCTGCGTCTATTTTTTCTTCCTTAAGTTTCATCACACTATTCCTCCTCGAAATTCACAATTTTCTCTCTTCCCTTGTTCATAGCTTTTCTGAGCCAAGGGGGTGGTGTCCCATTTAGAATCTGCTGGAGTTTGACAAGAATATCTTTAATTGGTTCGCAGTTGTTAGACTTTATAGGATGGATCCCTTTAGCTACTACCCTAGCAGCCCCTGATCCACCAATGGCTGCGACATAGAGGATGGAACAATCTTTTATGGCTTCCAACTTGGGTTCTAATTTGTCCTCATTCCCATCCTCTTTTAGTTCTCCATCAAAGCTAACCGTTTGTAGGTGTTGATACCCATCCTGGGAGACTTCATAGATAGCGATATTTTTTGCCCACCCAAAATGAGCATCTACTCGATTCAAATCCTGTGTAGCAAATGCAACTTTCATAATTCATCCAGAAAGGGAGGTATAAAAATGGGTTCGTTCTTTCTCTTCTTCTTTTTTTTCTTCCTGTTCGATAAGCAAGTTAGTTATTTCAAAAAGGATGTTGCGACTTCCTCGGTATCCAACGCTCAAGCGGTGAGCTGCTCCCACTCTATCGAACATGGGAAGACCTATTCGGTAGAGGGGAATTCCCAGTCTTCGGGAGGCACCCCGACCGTGGGAATGGGTAAGAATGAGATCTGTACCTTTCGCCATGGTTTCTAAGTCTTCCAGATCGCCTATGGTGACTGTATCACAGGGCATATTGGGAAGAAGGACGGATTCTGTGGTGGTAATTGCCACGGTAATTTTTGCTCCCATTTCGACAAGGAAATTCCCAATAGCCCACAACAGGTCAGGCTCAGCACCGAGGGCAATTGAAAGTCCTCCAAAATAAAATTGGCAATCGAGCATGGCATCGACAAGCTGGGATCTTTGGCGACGGTATTTATTGGGAACAGGTTTTTGAGCAATGATTGAAAGCCTCTCTATAAAAAGATCGACCGAAGCTAATCCAGTGAGTCTTTCGAAAATAAAAAAAGGAACTCCTGTTTTGATTTCAAGAGCCATCGCAGCAGCGCGCATCTGTTCACCGATGGCAATGGTAACCTCCGATTTACCCATTTCTTTAAGCTTTTCTAATGGTGTCCCTCCAATCGTTGTAGGGGTAAAATCCTCTGGAACATGCCCATCAAGCGATCCTGAAATATCGGGCAAAATGATAGCTCTGAGCCCAAAGTCTTCTACCATTTCCTTAATTTCTTCGATATCTGCAGCTGACAGATGACTGCCGGGTAATATATTGATTTGGCCTTTAACAGTTTCAGAAGATGCTTCCACTAATACTTCGATCATTTTCGAAACGGCTTTTCCCCAACCATCTTGAAAAGCTCCAACGAAGTCAGGAGTAGAGACATAAACTAGCTGACAGTCTTCAACCTCTGGATGCCTCTGGCGAACTATCTTAAGATAACTTTCCACATCATCCCCTTTGGTTTCGGTCAGTCCAGTCGAGCAGATGCCTATCAAAGCAGGTTTTGCTCGTTTGTAAATGTTCACAATTGCTTGTTCTATATTCTCTAATCCTCCCATGATTGTTGTGACTTCATTCATTGCCGTTGTTTGCAACGGAATCATCTCACGAAAATGTCGAACAAAAAGTACGAGACCAAAGGCGGTACAACCTTGGGATCCATGGAGCACAGGCATCGATCTATTAATTCCCATAAAGGCAAGCGCCCCACCAATAGGCTGACTCATCTTCAATGGGCTCACCGAACAGGCTTTTTTACTATGAATAATCGTCGCCATCTTAATTTTTATCGGTTAGTCCCACGGAGCAGGAGTTCTTAACTTCTCCCACAGAGGATTATTTAAAGTCCTATCAATCTGATCTACCAAATTGACCATGCCTTCATATCCAGCATAGGCATGATGTCTTTCCTGATTAATATCTAGCCAAGGAACCTTTGCCTTTAATGCAACAAACTGAGAGCGGCCTCCGGAAAGCAAAATGTCCGCCTGGGCATCCTTAAGCATCTTATACATCTCCTTAGGCGTCATCTCTTCGATCATGTGGGCTTCTTCTCCCATGATTTTTTTAATCCTTTGTTTATCTTCCTCCGTTGACTTTTTAACACTAGTCCCTACCACCACCATCCCCACCTCTTGCAAAGCCGAAACAACAGACCAAGATTTCACTCCTCCAGTGATCAATAAAACCCTTTTGCCAGATAACCTTTTTTTGTATGTTTCCAACTTTCTCCACGCTTTCTGTTCCTCGTGTCTGATCAGAATTTCCGTCTTTGCCAGCAGTTCTTCCTCTGCTCCCCTTTGGACTAGAAGGGTAGCGATGTTTCTTAAAGCCTCACTCATATCGGAGATTCCATAAAAAGACCCTTCAAAAAAAGGAATCCCATAGCGTTCTTCCATTTTTCTAGCGATATTGATCATCGCCTTGGAGCAGACAAGCATTGCTGCTCTGGCCCTATGACAACTGGCTATTTCTTTGTAACGGCTATCCCCTGATATACAGGCAGCAATCCTTATACCAAGTTGATCGAAAAGCGGTTTTACCTGCCACAATTCCCCCGCTAAATTATATTCGCCAATGATATTGATATCATAAGGCGTGGTCACTTCTGGCTCTTCTGTGCCAATTACGTAGTCCAACAACGCTTCACCAGCTAACTTGTTCCCAAGGTTTTTACTACCCGCAAAGCCAGGGGATTGAATCGGAACAACAGGGATCCCAAATTTCTCTTTGGCTGCCTTGCATACGGCTTCTAAATCATCGCCAATCAAGGCAGGAATACAGGTGTTATAAACGAAAACGGCCGGAGGTCTGTACTTTTCCACCACTTCCTTTATGGCTTTGAAAAGCCTCTTTTCTCCGCCATAAATTACATCCATTTCGTTTATATCTGTCGTAAAACCCAAACGATAAAGCTTGGAGCCGGAGGACTTGGAACCTCGATTATCCCAAGAGTTTCCTTCACAGGCTATTGGACCATGCACAAGATGAACAACATCCGTTATAGGCTGCAAGGCGATTTTGGCTCCATCAAACGCACAGCCTCCTGCTGCAGCACCAGGCTGTAAGATCTTGGTGCAGCCTTTTTTCCGTTCTTTATCAGATTTTGAGCGGTTTTTCTGGCAGGCTGGCTCTTGAAACACCTCCTGGATTTTTGCCGATAGCGTCGTCATGGTACTTGCCTCCTTGGCAGCCTTTTCTTTTCTTCGAAATCCTTATCGTATTATGTCATAGCTATAATCTGATTTTGCAGGAACGATTGTGTTTTTATCCATCTCATCAAAGATCTTATCCAAAATCCATACTAGAACATTCAATCCACCCTGATAGCCCCATATCGGATAGCGATGATGATGATGCCTATCAAAAATAGGAAATCCAATACGAATCAAGGGAGTGCCCGTATCCCTTTCGAGATATTTAGCATACGTGTTACCGATTAAAAAATCCACAGGCTCTGTAAAGAGCAGCGATCGCATATGCCACAGGTCTTTGCCAGCATAAACATTGCAATTTTTGCCAAAAGGAGAAGCCTCAAGAAGGGCTTTCGCTTTCTCTTCCCATTCTTTGCCCCCATTGGTACATAAGACATGAATCGGTTCGGCTCCCAGTTCCAAAAGAAAACCAGTAAGACCAAGGGTCATATCCGGATCTCCAAACAGAGCAAAGCGCTTCCCATGAATATGGGCATTGGAATCTGCTATGGCATCGACAAGCCTACCCCGTTCTTTTTCAAGTTCTTCAGGGATAGACTTCCCGGTCAACTTACTGATTTCCATAAGGAATGCATCGGTCGCCCGCACTCCTATTGGACAATGGAAGACAACAGTTTGTTGGCCCTTCTCATTTATATAAGAGATAGTTTTTTCTGTGCAAAATCCTTGGATGGAAACCGTAGCTTTTGAATGAATAGCATCAGAAATCTCAGCAAGTTTCGTTCCACCATCATACATTCGGAATGTCCCATCGGTTGGGGTATCCCAAACATCGCTATTATCGGAGAGAATCAAATAGTTAACCCCCATCAAACTAAGTATTCTTTTTAATTCCCTCATATTGCCTACAGTATAAGGGTCAAAGCCTCCAATAATATTGATTCGATCCACAGGCTTTCTTTCTAGTGGTGGCACAGTTCCCGCTTTACCATCCCAAAAATAGCTCAGTATCCCTTTCATCATATTGTCGTAGCCTGTAATATGGCTTCCAACAAAGGATGGGGTATGGGCGAAAGGAACGTCAAAGTCTTGGGGAATACTGCCTTTATCCCTTGCATTTTTTATAAAAGCATTGAGATCATCGCCAATCACCTCAGCCATACAAGTAGTGGAGACAGCGATCATTTTTGGTTTGTATAAAGAAAAAGAATTAGCCAGCCCATCAATCATGTTATTAAGCCCACCAAAGACTGCCGCATCTTCAGTCATAGAAGAGGAGACACAGCTGGAGGGTTCTTTAAAATGCCGGCTAAAATGGCTCCTAAAATAAGCCACACAGCCCTGGGAGCCATGGACAAAGGGCAGGGTTCCTTCAAATCCCACTGCCGCAAAGATAGCTCCCAGGGGTTGGCAGGCTTTGGAAGGATTTATGGATATGGCTTCTCGAGCAAAATTTTTTTCTCTGTACTCCCAGGTTTTTGTCCATTCCCTGATTTTTTCAACCTCTTCAGCAGGTGCTGGATTTTCAAACTCACATTTTTTCTTCTCAAACATCTGTAAGTACTGGGGTTGTCTAAACAGATTAAAATGATCGAGCACATTGTCGGCATTTTGGCTTTTTGCCTTTTCTGTCGTTTCCATAATCCTCTCCTTTATTGTTAAGCTTTAGACTGAATCGGATGCTTCATTGCTTTGTTTTCCAAGGCGCAGCCGTCATTTTCCACACCGGGCTATTGATCGCCATGTCCATGTCCCTAGCAAATATCGCAAAGCCATCATACCCATGATAAGGCCCAGAATAATCCCACGAATGCATCTGGCGAAAAGGAAAGCCCATCTTTTGGAAAACATATTTTTCTTTGATTCCCGAACCCACTAGATCGGGCTGAAGGGCTTCAACAAACTTTTCGAATTCGAACCCTGTCACATCATCATAAATAAGGGTACCATCCTTCACATAATGCGTCGTCCGCTGGTAATCATCGTTATGGCCAAACTCATAGCCAGTGCCAATGACTTCCATTCCCAAATCTTCGTAAGCTCCAATGACATGCCTGGGTCTTAAGCCCCCCACAAAGAGCATTACTTTTTTGCCTTCTAACCTAGGCCTATACTTGGCAATGACCGCATCGACCATTGGTTGGTACTTAGCAATGACCTTTTCGGCACCTTCTTTAATTTTATCGTCAAAAAAGCTAGCAATCTTCCGCAGCGATTCAGCAATTTTTGTTGGCCCAAAGAAGTTGTATTCTACCCATGGAATCCCAAATTTCTCTTCCATGTACCGGCTGATGTAATTCATCGAACGATAACAGTGTAAGATATTGAGTTTGACTTTAGGGGTTCTCTCAAGCTCTTTTAAGCTCCCATCTCCTGACCATTGAGCCACAACGCGTAAGCCCATTTCTTCAAGGAGGATGCGTGATGCCCAAGAATCCCCACCAATATTGTAATCACCGATAATAGCAACATCATAAGGAGTAGAAACAAACTCTTCTTTTTTGCCGGCCATTTTTTCTAGCACCCAATCCCTGATGCTATCATTGGCTATATGGTGACCTAAAGACTGCGAAACCCCTCTAAAACCTTCACACCGTACGGGTACAATGGTCTTGCCACCGAAATCTTTACTCTTAGCTTTGGCCACAGCCTCAATATCATCTCCAATCAGTCCTATAGGACACTCCGACTGAATGGTAATGCCTTTGTTCAAAGGAAAGAGTTCCTGCAGCTCTTCCAGAGCCTTCGCTAACTTTTTATCTCCTCCAAAGACAATGTCTCTTTCCTGGAAATCCGTCGTAAACTGCATGGTCACAAAGGTATCTACCCCTGTTGTGCCTATATAATAATTCCGTCGTGAAGCCCATGAATATTGCCCACACCCCACAGGTCCATGGCTAATATGGATCATATCTTTTATGGGTCCCCAGACCACCCCTTTGGATCCAGCATAAGCACATCCTCTAATGGTCATTACCCCAGGAAGCGATTTAATATTGGATTTTACGCCACAATCAGACTTCCCAGCTTCATAAAGATTTAAGTGCTTTTCTCTTTTTTTTGCTGCCTTCTCTGGATAGACTTGAAGCACCTCTTTGATCAGTGCTTTGTTCCTTTCCTTTACATTTACTGGTTGTGCGTTTTCTATTGTCAAACTCATAGACCTACTCCTTTTGTTCTGTTTTTAGCTGCTCTCCAATGAGCTGCGCTATTTATGGTCCATCGAACCCCTCACTTCTATAGAGGAGGGGTTCGACTTTCCATAGTCGCAATCAAACACAAACGGCAGCTTCCTCTTCCACTTTGGCTTTTCCAATCAAGCTTTCGTCTTCTTTTTTCATAATCCCAAACTCCATTAGCAGATCCTCCAGTTCATCCATCGTCACCGGTTTGGGGATGACTCCTTTCCCTGCGTTTTCATGGATTTTCTTGGCTAAAGCCCGATATTCGTCTGCTTGCTTACTGTCAGGAGCATATTCGATTACAGTCATTCTTCGTAACTCCGCATGCTGGACGACATTATCTCTAGGAACAAAGTGGATCAGCTTTGAGCCCAGTCTTTTCGCTAATGCGTCAGCCAAGTCATATTCCCTATCGGTCTTCCTTTCGTTACAAATCAGTCCACCCAGTCTTACCCCACCTGAATTGGCGTATTTCAATATTCCTTTGCAGATATTGTTCGCCGCATACATCGCCATCATTTCTCCAGACATGACGATATAAATTTCCTGAGCTTTGTTTTCTCTAATAGGCATGGCAAATCCCCCACAGACGACATCCCCAAGAACATCATACGACACATAATCGATATCCTCATAAGCTCCATTTTCTTCTAAGAAATTAATCGAGGTGATGACTCCCCGACCTGCACATCCCACTCCGGGCTCAGGACCGCCAGATTCGACGCATCGTATGTTCCGGTAACCAATTTTCATCACATCTTCTATTTCCAAATCTTCCACACTTCCGGCTTGAGCCGCCAAATGGAGAATGGTATCCTGAGCTTTGGAATGTAGAATCAATCTCGTAGAGTCTGCTTTAGGATCGCATCCGACAATCAGGATCCGCTGCCCCATCTCGGCTAACGCCGCTAGTGTATTCTGAGAAGTCGTAGATTTACCGATACCTCCCTTACCATAAAAAGCAATCTGCCTTAATCCACTCACTAGTACCTCCTTTTTTCTTTTTGTTTTTTTTTGGCAGGCAACCGCCGTTTTCCTACTACGAGCAGCATCTATGCCAACATGTAGAACCGTTATAAAAGCAGCCTTTGCTCCCTCCTTATAGTTCCCTAGTCTACAAGCAAAACTTCTAGGCTCTATTCTTCCTATCCTTGGGAGAAGACTAGAGAGTCGTCTCTCCTATCCCTTGTTCGACACACATCGGTTTGGCTGTTAAAAAAAAGACAAAAGAAAAATATTTTGTCGAATTCTTTACATTATTGGATGGCTCCATGCTCAAACTGGAGAATTCTAATGGCATACTTTCTGCTTCTAACTGTCCGTGGGGACAAGCCAAAAGATTTTGTTAGCTGACACAACCTTACGAGACGGAGAGCAAACTCCAGGAGTTGCATTCAGTCCCAATCAAAAGGATCTGATTGCTAAACGGTTAGCGCAATGTGGGCTCAGAGAAATTGAAGCAGGCACCCCATCAATCGGAAAAGTAGAAATGGAAGCCTTCGATAAAATTCTTTCCCTTGGACTTTCTGCCCGTATCACCGCCTGGGGAAGAATGACGGAGGAAGATTTAAAAGCAGTCAAGCAATCTGGGGCCTCTACTGTCAATCTCTCCATACCCCTTTCTGACATTCAGATTTCAACAAAACTCAAGATGACCCGGTCTTCTGTACTAGAAAAAATAAAAAAATATGTATCAAAAGCCAAGGACATGGGCCTTGAAGTTGCCATGGGAGGAGAAGACGCCTCCCGAGCAGATGAACAATTTTTAATGGAGGCCGTGGAAGTTTCTCAACAAAGCGGTGCCTTCCGATTTCGCTATGCTGATACTGTTGGTATTCTCGATCCTATTCAAACATACAAAATCATTTCCAAGTTAAAAAAAATCACGCCCATGCTTTTGGAATTCCATGGACATGATGATTTTGGCATGGCAACAGCCAATTCAATAGCTGCCTGGCATGCTGGTGTCGATTCCCTCAGTCTTACCACTTGTGGTCTTGGAGAAAGAGCAGGGAATGGATCGCTTGAAGAAGTTGCCTTTTTCCTTTCTATTCGTGAAAAGGTAGATTGCGGCATAGATCTGAAGGCACTTTTTTCCTTGTGTTTCTTAATTGCTCGGTTCAGTGGAAGGAAAATTCCTCGTTGGAAAAGTATCCTAGGGAAAGACATTTTTCTGCATGAATCAGGCATTCATGTCGATGGAATTCTCAAAAACCCAAGAAATTATGAACCTTTCCATCCGTCTATTATAGGCCGAAAGCATCGGTTTATTCTTGGGAAACATTCAGGAAGAAAATCCGTTCTTTGGACCTACGAAAAACTAGGAATCTTTTTATCAGAAGAACAGGCCCGGAGAATATTGGATCAGATTAGAGATTTTGCAATAAACAACAAAAGAACTCCTTCAAAAGAGGAATTAATAGGATTTGTCGATACTCCAAGGGCTTTTCCTTCCCCTAGCACAATCGAAAAAAGCAGTTAACCTCCTCACCAATTAGCTAGCGCCCTTAGTAAGTTTCCTTTGCTTCATGCAGGCCGCATTCTCTTTTTATGCCAAAGAACCTGGTTTGCTCTGGAAGCATCCCTTCTTCAAGTTTGCTTGTTGTATGAATATCCCCTATGGAAACATACCCCTCGAAAGCCAGTGGATGCATCGGCAGTTTGTGCTTATAGATAAACTCGTTGATTTTCTCCGTTGTCCAATCGGCTATGGGATGCAGCTTTGCTCGATCCCAATGCCAGGTTAAAATAGGGATGTTTTTTCTAGTCGAAGATTGTTCCCTGCGCAAACCAGAAATCCAACAATGGGCATCAAGTTCTTCTAAAGAACGGATCATGGGCTCAACTTTCATAATCTGATTATACTTTTCTATGCCCTCTTTGCCTTGCTCCCAGAGTTTTCCGTAGCGTGCTTCAAACCAAGCAGGAGAAAGAGCTGGCCTATACACTTTTAGATTGATTTTCAATTCTTCCACTAGTCTATCAATGTAGCGGTAAGTTTCTGGGAAAAGATAGCCTGTATCAATCACTACAACAGGAATTTCTGGCCAGACAGAAAGAACAAGCTTCAGTGTCACAACCGATTGAGCTCCAAAACTCGAGCTTAATATCACTTTTCTTTTGAAAAAATCGAGCGCCCAACTGATACGCTCCAAGGCATCTTTTTTTTCCAAAAGCCGGTTATAGTCTTGTAGTGAATCGAACAATTCTTTTTTCATTGCTTTCATTTCGGTTGTTGAAAAAAAATAGTTGTAAAAATAAAAGATTCAAATAAAACTATATTCACTCTATAGAATATGCAGAATTTAGACAACTTAGAATCGCAAAGTATTTTTATTTTTCGAGAAGCTCGATATGCTTTTAAAAATCTAGCAATGCTCTGGTCAATGGGGAAGGACTCAAACGTGCTCCTTTGGCTTGCCAAAAAAGCCTTTTGTGGACATATCCCTTTCCCTATCATCCATATTGATACGACTTACGAATTTCCTCAAATGCTCGAGTTTCGTTCTTGGGCAAAAGAATATTACGGCTTTGAATTGATTGTTAAAATTAACCAAGAAGCCATTGAGCGAGGCATTAGCTATAAGACGCATGATCCTGTCACAGTCACCCACGAGCTGAAAACGGTGGCTCTCAAGCAGGCTTTGGAAGAATACAAGTGGGATGGTCTCATTACGGGCATACGAAGAGATGAAGATGGCGTTCGGGCTAAAGAACGATACTTTTCCCCTAGAAACCAATCTATGGAATGGGAATACAAAAACCAACCCCCAGAATTTTGGAATCTGTTTTTAGCTACTCTTCCTAATAATGGCCATGTCAGAATACAGCCCCTCCTTGATTGGACCGAACTCGATATTTGGCTTTATATTAAACGGGAAAACATCCCTATTCCCTCCCTCTATTTTTCAAAAAATGGAAAACGGTATCGTTCCTTAGGCTGTTGGCCCATCACCCATCCTGTACCAAGCCATGCCTCAACCATTGATGAAATTATAGAAGAACTTTATCATACAAAGACTTCGGAAAGAGCAGGTAGAGCCCAAGATCATGCTGAGCCTAATGCGATGCAAAAACTCCGAGCCAAAGGATTTCTTTAATTCTTAAAAAGCGATTCGATTCTCAATTGAGCTAAGAGACAAAACAATGAATAACCATTTACCTTTAGGGACTAAGACCTTTAACATTGTTTTTGCTGGTCATGTCGATCATGGCAAATCGACATTGATTGGTAGAATTTTGTGGGATACAGATAGCGTTCCTAAAGAAAAAAAAGAAGCAGCCATAGCTTATTGCCAAAAGAATAGAATCGAGTTCGAATATGCCTTTCTTTTGGATTCTCTATTAGAAGAAAGAACCCAAAACATAACCATCGATGTTACGGAAGTAAACTTCTTTTATGGACAACGAAGATTTAGAATTATTGATGCTCCAGGGCATTTAGAATTTTTAAAAAATATGATTAGTGGAGCAACAAAAGCTGATGCTGCTGTGCTCGTCATCGATTCTTCTGTTGGAATTGGAGAACAGACAAAACGGCACGCCATGCTCCTTGCTCTACTTGGAATAAAACAGATAGTGGTAGCACTCAATAAATTCGATTTGGTTCATTACAGCCCTCAAGCATACAAAATTCTCCACAACGAATGTATTCAACTTCTTGAGAAGTTAGAATTACCCTGTAACTTTGTCATTCCACTTTCGGCAAAATCTGGAGAAAACATAATCGAACGCTCCACGCATTTATCTTGGTATGAAGGCAAACCCCTACTCGAAGCCTTACTAGGGTTAGATATTTCGACTTCTCCAGAGAACTCTCCCCTTCGCTTTCCTATCCAGGATGTTTTCAGGTTTGATGAACGCAGGCTTTTAGCTGGTAGAATCGAATCAGGAAAGTTGCAGCAGGGAGAGTTAATTGCTTTTTATCCTTCGGGTAAAAAGAGCAAAGTCAAGGCAATACACCATTGGCCTCCCGAGAGTTCCCCTCAGGTAGTCTCAGCTGGCAAATCCACGGCTATTCAATTAGAAGAAGAAATTTTCGTAGAAAGAGGTGAAATCATCGCTCATGAAAACACCCCTCCCATAGTCGCTACTGATTTTTTTGCGAGAATATTCTGGCTGGGAGATCATCCTCTTGCCATTGGGGCACCGTACACTTTCCGACTTACCACTCAACAAAGCATAGCCAGAGTGTTACAAATCCAGCGGGTTATAGATGCTACAACCTTAGAGGACCTACAACCCGTGCCTATGGAAGTTAAGAAAAATGAGACCGCCGAGGTGATTTTTCGCACCTCAGCACCCATCGCTTGTGATTTGTTTGAAAACGTCCAGACGACAGGCCGGTTTGTATTCGCTGACCAAAATAGAATTGCTGGTGGTGGCATCATCCTCAAGGCTTTGCCAAGCAAACCTGTGCATGAAATCAAGGGAAGATCACGGATTAGTGCCGTACAAAGGGCCAAATTTTTGGGACATCGTAGTGGTGTTTTTTGGATGACCGGTCTCTCGGGTTCAGGCAAAACGACCCTTTCCAACCGACTCGAACAGATACTCTTCCACAGAGGCATTCTTGCTTATGTTATCGACGGAGACGAGCTCCGAGGGGGGCTTAGCAAGGATTTAGGTTTCGATGCACAAGATCGCAAAGAAAATATTCGTCGGGCTGCTGAGACAGCAAAAACTCTTGCTAAATCAGGCCTTGTTGTCATTGTCGCACTAATTTCTCCTTTTGAGGAAGACAGGAAAAACGCCCGATCGATCTGTGAAAAAGATGGCATCCTTTTCAAAGAGATCTTTGTCGATGCACCAATTGAAATTTGTAAATCCAGGGATCCTAAATTTCTTTATCTCAAAGCAAGCAAAGGAGAAATTCCCAAGATGACCGGGCTTGATTCTCCGTATGAACCCCCTAGTCATTGTGATCTGCATCTTTTGACCGCACAGGAATCGATTGAAACCTGCCTTGAGAAATTGCTGGATTTTATCGTGCCTCTAGTTCGTATATCTCCAGACAAAGAAAGGGAACTGGGCCTGTTGGAAGACCCAGCCGCTGAAATTTAAAGGCTTTATAACAAAAGCAGAAGACAGCGCTTTTCTCATTCCTAAAGACATAGTCATGACTTGCTTACACCTGAGCCAAGTTCGTTCTTTTCGCTGCTTCCGATTAAGCATTAGGCTCTCTGCTCGGGATCGTTTGTCGCCTTGTCTTATCCGGATTCACCAGCTTTCTCCATAGCCTCTAGTCTTTTTTTATTTTAGCACAAACCGAAAAGAAAGCGTGGGAAAGCAGGGAATGCCCCAAACGAGCTCTTTGGACATCTCTTCCTGCTCAAGAGAGGGACTCGCCCTTCATGACGAAGATTTTGGTCCCATAAGACTAGCAAAACTTTTCGATCCATTCGAAGCCGAACTGGACCAGCCGGTCCTTGTGGGCGACCATGACCATCGGAGATCTTGTCCCGTACCCCAAGCCGTTCGACCTCCGTTTTGCCTTGGACCAGATAAAACTTTGCCAATGCTTTCCGCTGAGCCTTGAGATCCCCCTTTTACCCAGCGCTAGAGACTTTCGTGTAGGTGCTTGTGCTGCGCTCTCGTTGTCTTTTATCCGATACTACGCAGAGAGTCCTCGTGGGTGTTGTATCACCAATTTGTCGGTACTCGTTTGACGGGCGCCTCCCTTCCCCTTCACCTTTCGCTACTGACTGTTGATACTCCGAGTGATCAGCGCGCCAAACATCTTCACCGAATATAGGTTGGCCAGGCCTATTTACAATTAGATTGGCATCGCAATAGCAATAAGTATTCTTTACTCTTCTTTTTCAGCTAACAGAGGAGATTTCCAAATGGGTACATCCGATTTTAATCTGTTGATGAATTCTTGAGCTAATTGAAACGCCTCTGAGCGATGCGTGCTATAGATCCTTAAAAAAACTGATGGCTCTCCAACAGCAACAGGTCCAATCCTATGACAAACTTCCAGTCGTTGGCATGGGTATTTTTTCAAAAGTTCTTGAGCAATTTCATAAAGAAGCC
Organism: Candidatus Methylacidiphilum fumarolicum; assembly: GCF_949774925.1. Taxonomy (GTDB): domain Bacteria; phylum Verrucomicrobiota; class Verrucomicrobiia; order Methylacidiphilales; family Methylacidiphilaceae; genus Methylacidiphilum; species Methylacidiphilum fumarolicum. The sequence continues at coordinate 538,986 of NZ_OX458932.1, read as the reverse complement.
GTTTAGCCATTGCTATGTAAGCTTCATAATGAAGAGCGGCTATCTTTTGGCCTCCTTCCATACTTCTGACCAATCCCCAAAACTCTACGACAGCCCCACTTTCTCCACTCAAAGGCAAACGCAGAGGAGCTATCTTTAGTGGTTCATCGGTCATTTCAATCTCAATTTTCATAAGATTACCCACCGCTTACAGGAGGAATAATAGCCATTTCCTCTGCCTCTTCTATCGGCTGATCCCATGAAGCATAACGTTGATCAATGGCTACACGAGCCCCATGGATTTTTTCAAAAAAAGACGGTTCGATCTCTAAAACAATTTCCCTGGGGGTTTTCGACCTATCCACAAGAAGCATTTTTTCTGCAAATCCAAGTAGCTCTTTTGCCTGAGCAAAAGCCAATATTCTTATGGCTTCTGTTCCAATATGTTCTTTTGCTACTCTAGTTTCTTTTTCCATACACCAAACTTTCAACCTCCAATAGAAGTCATCACTCTTCCAGGATTATAGTTTTCTCTAAAAGAATGTTCGGGAGGCTTCCTCTGCAAAGCCAATTCAAAAGCTTGATATACTTTGAAAGGATCAACTGAGGGTCTTAAAAAAGGCTTTATGTCTATCTCAAGATGATTTCCCAAACAAGGCCTTATAAAGCCATCGCTCGTCAGACGCATCTTATTACAGTTATCACAAAAATGGAAATCAGAGATCGCACCAATAAAACCCACAATGGCGTTACGTTTTTTCATCCGGAAGTATTTAGCCGGCCCTTGTCCTAGTTTATAATCTAATGGCTCTAAGTCGTCCTGTTTCTCTAACCGTTTTTTTAATTCCGCAACGGAGAGAAAATTTTCTTTAGAAATCTTACCCGTATAACTTATAGGCATTAATTCAATAAACCGAATAACCAGTTTTTTTTCCGAAGCCCATTCGATTAAAGGCAAAAACTCTTCTTCGTTGATCCCTCGAAGTAGGACCGTATTGATCTTGACTGATTCAATACCCACTTTTTGGCATTCATCTATGCCTTCCAATACAGGCGCAATGTCTCCCCCAGTGATCTTTTTGTAAAGAGCAGGATTAAGACAGTCCAGGCTAACGTTCACTCCAGCTATATTTGCTTCTTTTAGCTTTCGGGCATAGAGTCCAAGCAAAGTTCCATTCGTAGAAAGCCGAACAGAACGGACTCCAGAGATTTTTGTCAATTGCTCAATAAAAGACACCGTTCCTTTTCTAACTAGTGGCTCTCCCCCAGTAATCCTGAAATCCTTAAACCCATGCCTTAACGCACCATGAAAAATCGTCCAATAAATTTCCTCAAAGGAAAGAAGATTCTCTTTTTTGGATAGAAACCCTAGATCTTGTGGAAAACAGTAAACACACCGCTCATTACATCGATCCGTGACAGAAATTCGCAAGTAATGAACTTTTGCTGATCCCTGAAGACCTTGAAAAAAATTTGATTCCACATTTTCCCTAAGCATAATTAAGAAATTTCCTTATCCGTAGCTTTTAAAAAACCTCCTCTTTTCGGGATCCGTTTCAAGTGGTTTTTCTATTTTCTTTTCAGTTTCAGGCTCTTCTTTTTTCTTTTCCCAATCTTTCGCTGTTTTTAGATAAGAGAGCCTAAGCTCAGTCAGTAGTCCATCTAACGTCCGGCTCTCTTCTAAAGAGAGGTTGCCTTGGGTCTTTATTTTTAAGGCTTCGAGTTGATCGATCACTTCGGCCGCTTCTTCTAATTTTGGTGATTGGAGCTCATGGCCAGGGGCTTTTATAAGCCCAAGCAAAAAAAGAGCTTCATGGTATTTCATCATCACAAGAGCTAAAAAATGCCGCGTTATTTCTTCAGGCGTATATCCAGAATATCCGCTATTAGCCATTGTCATCCTCCATTTTCAGCTAACAAATAAGCAAAAATTAAGGATACACAATACCGATTACATAACCGGTTAGAGAAAATATCCTCCGAGCCGTCTCATTAATCTCTTCTAGAGAGATTTGCTCAATTTTTTTTATCTTCTTCTCTTCGTAGTCCCAACCAAGCCCAAGGAGAGCATCAATCGTAGCACGGGCAATAGAAGAGGAAGGATATTGAGAAGCGATTTTTTCTTCACTTAAAAGTTTCGCCTTGGCTCTCTGAAGTTCTTCCTCTAAAAACCCATGCTGACAAATGTCTTCAAGCACATTAAAAATAAGTTTTTCAACTTCCTCCTTAAACTTAGGATCGGTGCCGGCGATGATAGAAAAGGCCCCTCCTTTCCATCCAATAAAACGCGTTGGGAATACAAAATAAGCAAGTCCTTTTTCTTCCCTTATCTTTATAAAGAGCCTTGATCCCAAATCTGAAAGGATTTCCGATATAACCTCTAGAGGAATTTGATCAGGATCCGCAATAGGCTTGGTTCTAAAAGAAATCCCCACAACCGCCTGTTCTTTTCCAGGGATTTTTTGTTCCACCTTTAGGGGCTTTTCCAATGGAAAGACAGGAAATTCAAAGCTCGACGGAATGCTTCTAGCAGGGAAAGAAACAAAGGAAGATTCGATTCGTTTTAGCCATTTTTCTGGGGCAACAGGCCCTCCAATACCCAAAACCATTCTACCTGTTTGAAAAACAGACAGAATAAAATTTCGGATGTCTTCTACGGTTATCTCCCTAATCGAAGCTTCCGTTCCTAACGGGTCACGTTCATAAGGATGACCTTGCCAAAGTGTCTTTCGGAGAAGAGATTGAAGAATATGAACAGGATCATCCATCTGAAGCCGAATATGATGAATCTGTTTTCTCTTTTCAATTTCTAATTCTCTTTCCAGACATGCCGGCTCATGGATTATTTCAGAAAAAAGCTCGAAAGAACTTTCCCATGCCTCACTCATGCTTTCGAGATAAACCCCAGCAGTGTTGTTCCCCGAATCGGCTCCATACGTTCCTCCAAGAAGCTCGATGCCTTTGGCTAGTTCTTCCGCTGATCTTTTGCGTGTTCCTTTAAGAAGGATAGCTGCCGCAAGCTTTGAGATGCCTGATTTTTCCTGAGGTTCCCACAAGGGGCCTCCATCAAAAGTGGCGCGAAAATACTGAAGGGGCAGTTCATTGGAACGATAAATAAGCTGGATGCCATTGGAGAGCTCAAAATGGTTTACAGTTGGTTCCTTGGAAGTAGAGGAAAAAACATTCGGTTTTTGCTCTTTAGGGATGAGCTGGACCTGGCTCAGGTTTTCCTCACGAAAATAGCGAGGAATTAACTCTAGAATTTTCTCTTTTTCAAGGGCTTGAAGCCTACGTAAAAAATTCTCTTTAAAGAAAGGATCTCTGAACAGTAACCATCCGCTTCCTACGGTTTCAGCTCTGGCATTTGCAGAACGCAGCTCCCGAATCGAATGAGAAAATTGCTGGCTTAAAGATAAGGTAAATTCCTCTTCTGAAATGCCCCTTTTAGGAAAAGAACGAAGTTCTTCTAAGATCCTTTCACTGAGTTTTTCAACATTTTCAGGGATGCATTTTGCCTCAATCCCAAAGACTCCCATAGTAGAGCCTGTAAGAAAAAAGGCATCAATTTCTTGGGCAATTCCTTCCTTTTCTACCAGTTTTTGATGTAAAAGCGAACTGCGGGTTTGCGCTAGGAAGGTTGAAAAGAGCTGTAGGGCCGGGGCATCCTCATGATGCAATCCAGGAACATGAAACAGCATACAGATTCTACCAATTTCCGTTGCGATCTCTTTGGAAGCAAACCTTTTAGAAAGCTGAGGTGGTTCATCGGCTATATCGATGAGTGGGCAAAACTTCATCGGTTCTTTCGAAAGAATTTCTGTTGCTTTAGCATAAACCTCTTCTGGATTCACCGCCCCAGAAACCACTAGGAACACATTCTGCGGAACATACCTACTCTGATAGTAATCCAGCACAGCTTGCCTATCGATCAGATCAAATAATCCCGGCAAACCGATGATCGGATACTTCAGAGGATGGTAACTAAAAGCTGTTTCAAAAGCCAGTTGGAAAAGACAGCTGTCAGGGTCATCTTCAACCATAGCTATCTCACGGCGTATCACCTCTTTTTCTTCCTCAAAACTATCCGGAGGAATGGCTGCATGAAAAACGAGATCGGAAAGGATATCCAAAGCCTCTTTCCAGCAAGAAGATGGGAGATCCACATGATAAACCGTTCTGTCGTAGGAGGTATAGGCGTTAAGATGCCCACCTAGCGCCTGCATATCCCAAACAATTCTTTTCCCATCCCTTTGAGCGGTTCCTTTGAAAAGCAGGTGCTCCAGGAAATGAGATATCCCTGAACCAATATACTTTCCTTCATGAATACTGCCTGTAGCACACCAAAACTGTAAGGAAACAACCTCCGCTTGATAATTTGAATCTACAAGGACTGTTAGCCCATTGGGCAGAGTTTCTTTGAAAATCTTTGGGAAAAGAGAAAAAGAAGCTAGCAATCCTTTAGAATGCATAAGTTAGGCTAACGCTAAAAAGAGAAAGATAAATCTTCCTATTCTTTCGAATGATTATGAGTTTTACCAGAGTCGTCTACTTTCTTTTTACGTTTAGAAGAAGACTGGCTATCCTTTCTTCCTTTTCCTTTTTTGGCTACAGTCGATCTGCTCGGGAGAAACGGTTTTACAAAAGCGGTAGTAAAGCTGTAGCCCTTTTGAAAATCTTTCATGTCTGCCATTTCCGTTTTCCCCAACAATCCATACAGATCCATGTTTTTGATCATCTGCCCAAAATCCTTGCAACTTTTCACTCCCCACTCATTGAGAACCAATTTGCTCATTGGACCAAATTCCTTTAAAGCATAATCTTTCAAGCCCTCAAGGATCTGCTTACCACTTAGCTGCTCAATCTTTTGGTGTTTCTGCTTTCCAATTGTCTTCAATGTATGCTCCAGCCCTTCTCGGACAAAATAATAGCTTTCTTTTAAGTACCTGGAGTCTTTTTCAACAATTTCCTCAACTATGGATGTAAAATCACGTTTGCGCATAGACTTCACCTCTTATGGTTACTGGTTAAATCAATTGCACGTACTGAATAAGCCACAACATAAAAACGGTACAGTCTCCTTCCAATGTCCGATAGGATTATAAGGATCATTACACAGAGAACCAACGCTTGTTCTTTTCTGGTAAGCCATGAATTAAACCAGTTCAATTTATAAAGTGTATTAAACCGTATTTTATAACGGATATTTTTTTTAAAAAAATAATTTTATTAAAAATAGAAAAAAAACATTGCTTCTATCTTTTAAAATAACAGAGAAAAAAAGATTTTAAATAGGTTCTCTTTTTTTTATTCTTCTATCCTTCAATTCCAACAAAACAAAATAATAAGTTGTTTGTAATTATCCTATAAATCCCAGCATGTAATATTTTTCAGTCTTTTAAACCGATGAACTTACAACTTCTTGTTCCAGAAGGGCATCTTCTTGAGTCCTCCCTTTTGGATTATCAAAAAGCCTTTGGAAATCAATTGTCTCCAAGTTTTTATACGGATGAGACAAGTGCTTTTGAAGAAATCCAAAAAGAAAAATTTGATCTTGTGGCAATCCCTGACCGCTTGGTCTATACCCTCCAAAAACAAAATCTACTAGCCCCTTTACCAATCGATCAAAAGCTTTTGCCTCGAGTCGATCACAAGTTTCTATACCATTATTACGACCAGTCAAATCATTATTGCTGGCCCTACGGATGGACCCTTCTTGGTATAGGCTTCCCAAAAGCAACTGGCTCTAAAGTGTATCCAACTCATTGGTCAGAATTACACAATCCTCTCTATACAATAGATTATCCTCAAGATAGCTTTCTAAAAGGGCTAATTATCCAATCCATTGACAAAACATCCTTAGGGAAAACTTCCAATCTTGGTCAGAAGCTGGTGGCTCAAAATAATCCAACCCCGCCCCTGCATATTCGTATCGACACTATCTCAGAGCTCCTTAAAACGAATGAAAAAGAAAAAAAATGGACCGTCTACCTGCCCAAGGAATATTCATGGATCACTATTTTTCACTGGGCGATTCCGCGTAGTGCAGCCAACATGGATAGGATCAAAGAAAGCCTTCTTTTTTTGTGCTCTCCCCAAGAGCAAGCAGCCATTGTTTCTACCAATTGGCTGGGGGCTGTTTCACCGGATACTTATACAATGACTCCTGAATACCAGCGGCAATCATCTCTCCTCTATCCTCCTGAGACTTATCTCAACCAGTGCCGTTTCTTTAGGATGGATATTATGTCCATAGAGATAGAATAACCAACTGGTTGATGCCAAACAAGATACCTAAACAAAGCATTTCTTGAAAAGAAACGGCTTGCATTCTTTTTCATCGCTCGTTCTAATGGATGGAATCTCAAGGGGCTAAAGGTCTTTTCTTATGGCACGTTGGTTGGATAATTTAGAACAATTTGCAGTTGACGTCATCCTGGAACGCCGTTATGGGAAAAGGGCCACCATTTTTCGGTGGTTTCTGTCTTTTCTATCCTGGCTTTACAATCCTATTGTTAGGCTTCGAGTTTGGCTCTATAAGAAAAGACTTTTTCAATCCCACGAATTGGGCTGTCTGGTAATCAGCGTGGGGAATCTGACAGTGGGAGGTACGGGGAAAACCCCTGTCGTCGAAAAACTGGCGAAGGATCTAGCCTCAGCTGGGAGAAAAGTTGCCATCTTAAGCAGAGGCTACAAAAGCATTCCTCCGCCGTTATGGCAAAGGATCATTTCAGCATTCAAAAAAGATAAAGAGTTTATTCCAAGAATAGTTTCAGATGGACAAAAAATTTATCTCGATCCTAAGCATTCAGGGGATGAGCCTTATATGCTAGCTAAAAACCTAAAAGGGGTTGCTGTGATTACAGGGAAAAATCGTGTAAAAAGCGGCTTATGGGCCATCAGAAATATGCAGGTGGATATCCTTATTCTGGATGACGGGTTCCAATATCTCCCCTTGAAGGAAAGGCTCGATATCGTTTTAATCGATAGAGAAGCCCCTTTTGGGAATCGGCATCTTCTGCCCAGAGGCATGCTGAGAGAACCAAAAGATCACTTGAAAAGAGCTGATCTTATTTTCATTACCAAATGTGACGGTTCGGACCTTTCTTCGCTCAAAACTGAAGTCCGAAAATTCAATGGACATGCGCCCATCATTGAATGCGTCCATAAACCCAAGTATCTTTTCCAGATTATAACCCGAAAAAAAGAGCCGCTTGAGTTCCTCAAAGGCTTAAAAGTCTCTGCCATTTCAGGGATAGCGCAGCCTGAAAGTTTTGAAAAAGGACTTAAAAAATTAGGAGCTGAAATCGTTTATTCAAAGTACTTTGCAGACCATCATTGGTTTACGGAACAAGAAATTATCCGTTTTATGGAAAGGAGTAAAGCGCGTAATGCCAAAGCAGTTATCACAACAGAAAAAGATGCCGTTCGGATTCCCACCTGCCGTCCCTTTCTCCTTCCTTTCTTTTTTCTAAGAGTAGAAATTGAAATGCTTAATGGCAAGGAAGCTTTTCAATCGACCCTATTCGATTTCATTTCCCCTGGACGCAAATTTCGAATATCTTATTCTAAAAAGCAGCTTGCCGAAAATTTTCAACTCAGCAGCCCTTCTCTTGCTGGAAGATGTGAAAAAACTTCTCAAGGATATTAATACCTTGGACGGTTCTCTGTTAATTCGTTCTCCAAACTGGCTTGGAGATGCCGTGATGAGCTTGCCGGCAATCAAGAGCTTCAAAGAACTCGTTGGATCCGCTTCCTTACTTATTGCAACTCCTCAGAAGCTTTCCTTCTTGTGGACACTTTGTCCTTTCGTCGATGAGATCTTGGAAATGACCAATTCTAAAAATATTTTTGAAAACGTAAGAAAGTTGAGAAAAAAGAAAGATATCCAGATGGCTGTGCTTTTTACGCGTTCCTTCAGAACGGCCCTAGAATGCAAGCTAGCTGGAATCCCATCGGTTGTAGGGTACGGAAGAACCGACCAGTCTATTTTTTTAGATAAAAGGATCGTTATTCCAAAAAGCAAAGAGCCTTGGCACCAGGCAAAAACCTATCTGTTTTTTTCTCAAGCCTTAGGGGCAAAAGCCGACCTCTCCTTGCCCCCTCTCCAGTTACCCAACCACTGGCGCAAAACTTCCAGTCCCCTTATCGTCAGTGTCTGTCCTGGAGCTGAGTATGGCCCAGCAAAAAGATGGTTTCCTTCGCATTTTGCTTGGGTATGCCGCAAGCTCAAGGAAAAGTACGGCTGTCATATTCAAATTCTTGGGGGAGAAAAGGACAGGCTTCCTTGCGAACAACTTAAAAAAGAGCTCCCAGAAGCCGAAAATCTTTCAGGAAAAACAACCCTAGCAGTATTTTTTGAGAAAATTTTTAGCTCTCATCTGTTACTGTGCAATGATAGTGGCGCCATGCATGTAGGCTCCCTCCTTCAAACCCCCACCGTCGCCATATTTGGCTCGACCGATCCACAAAAAACTGCACCCATTGGCGGGCATTGTCGTATCATCTACGAAAAAGTCGATTGTAGCCCCTGTTTTCTTAGAAAATGTCCAATAGACTTTAAGTGCATGCAGGCCGTTGAGCCTAGAAAAGTTTTTGAAGCCTGCGATCAGCTTTTGTCTAATCAAAGAAAGTCTTATACTTCTGAATAATCGCATGGATGTCCAACCAGTAACAGAACCGAAGAGGTCAAGCAAAGCCTTTGGACTGGTCAGTGTCGCGGTGGCTATTTCAAGGCTTCTGGGACTTGCCAGAGAACTCATTTTCGCTTCTCTTTTTGGTGCAGGCACCCTTTTGGATGCCTTTTTGGCAGCTTTTCAGATTCCCAATCTTTTACGAGACCTCTTTGCCGAGGGCGCCTTATCCACAGCTTTTACAACTGTATTTTCTAAAACCGTAGAACTCGAAGGCAATAAAAGAGCATTTATGTTGGCTAATAGACTTTTTAGCCTTTTCTTTATTTTTCTTCTTTTCCTCAGCTTTCTAGGCATTCTGCTGGCTCCTATACTTGTAGAAATCACCAACTTCGGTTTTCACAAGATCCCCGGCAAATTCGAACTCACCGTGCAACTTACTCGAATCATGTTTCCTTTTATTCTTTTTGTATCCCTTGCAGCCCTTGTGATGGGGCTTCTCAATGCTTATCATATCTTCGGTCTGCCGGCTTCAGCTTCAAGTGCCTTTAACCTGACGTCTATCTTCTTTGGTGTCCTTTTCGCCTTCCTATTTGATCCTCAAAAAGATCCCTTTCATCCCCATTTTGGGCCTCCCTCCTTGTATGGCATATCCTTAGGGGTGCTCATGGGAGGTCTTGTACAGCTTTGTATTCAGTTTTTTGCTTTTCCCAAAATAGGGTTCCAGTATTCTTGGGAACTCAACGCAAGGGACCCAAAACTTTTGGAAATCTGGAATCTCCTGTGGCCTACAATGATTGCAGGAGCAGCAATTCAGGTTAACGTCCTGATCAATGGTATGTTCGCCTCTGAAATTAATGGGGCTAGATCCTGGCTTAACTGCGCCTTTAGATTGATGCAACTGCCTATTGGCATTTTTGGAGTCGCCATAGCTACGGTCACCCTTCCTTCTGTCTCCAGGCAGGATGCTCGTAACGATCGGAAAGCTTTTGGACAAACTCTTGAATCTTCCCTAAGGCTTGCTTTTTTTTTAACTCTCCCTGCGGCCATGGGACTTATTTTTCTTTCTGATCAAATCATTGCTCTCATCTATCAACATGGCCGATTCCTTCACTCTGACACGATTCAGACAGCTTATGCCTTAAAGGCTTATGCCCTAGGCCTTACTGGTTATGCTGGGATCAAGGTAATCAACCCATGTTTTTCTGCTTTGAACAAACCCCAGATCCCTCTTCGCGTGACACTCATCGGCATTGGCATCAACCTGGTATCAAACTTTATCCTTGTAAAGCTTTTTTCTTTTGGACATGTGGGTCTAGCCCTAACAACATCACTAGTCAGCCTACTTAATTTTCTACAGCTCTTCTATTTAATTGGAAAATATATAGAATTTGGCCGCTTCAAAAACTGGTTATTTTTTGTATTTAAGATTGGTCTTTGCGCCCTATGTTGTGGTGGCTCTGCCCTTTTTATAGCCCTTCAGCTGCAACATAAGCTAGGGCAGTCCTTTCTTTCTCTTTTAATTTCAACCCTTCTATCCATTGGATTTGCCATCCTCATCTACTTCTTCTCAACTGTGGGCATGGGAATAGAGGAAGGAAAAACTTTCCTCCGATTTTTATTTCAAAAAATATCCCGATCGTATAAAAAGGCATAAAGGATGGGGAAGATCTCCCTTGCTTTAAAAAAATCATCTTTCTATGGCTGAGCCTGAAGAAAAACCAAATCTTTCTCGGAAAAGAGCTAGATCCAAAAAACAAGTTTCTAAAAGAGCGAAACAAAAGGATCAGTCCCAATCATTCCTTTTGGAAAGTACTTCTCCGCTTACAGATCTTAACTTCTTGGAAAGCAAGCTCGAAAACCTGAAGGAACCAGCGTCACCATTAGAAAGCCAAGCGTCCCAAACCTCAAATATAGAAACAGAAAAGAAAACCGAACAACGACTTTCAGATTCCAATGGAATCGAGGAAAATCCGTCAAAACAAAAAGAAGCTCCCCTTTTCATACCCCCTGCTTCCTCTTCATCTGAGAATAATGAGGAGAGACAAAACACAACTAATTCTTCTTATCCCAAACATAAGACGCCTATGAATAATCCTGTGTCCTCTTCCCCAGTAAATCACTTAAAAAAGACAATCGAAAAACAAAGCAAGGAACAAAGATCTATACAAAATATCCTTACTGTTTTCCTTGTAGGTTTTATTTTCTTCTTTTCCATCGTCATTATTCTTGCCGTCTATGGAGGCATGGTCATTTTCAAAAAAATACACGCTCAGGATAGCTTGATTACGGATGTGGATAGGAAAGTAAACAACCGAATAGAACGAATGGCCAGTCAAGTAAGCAAGCAAGAAAAGGATATTGAGGAACTTGAAACGAGTCTTAATCAGATTCATTCCTATCTTACCGATACCGAAAAAGAACTTTCTAAAACAAAGGATCAGATAGAAACCCTAGAATCAAAGCTCACCAACCAGTCACAAAGTCTTCAACAAATAGCTTCCGACTTAAAACAAGAAAAACAGAATCGGATCATTAGAGAAGAAGCTCTTTTAAAAAGAGTTTCTCTGCTTGAAGAAACACAGAAACAAAACAAGAATTACCCTAAAAAAACTAAATCCCCGCTCCATAGCAATGAGTCTGTTCACTGAACTGCGACGGATTTCCCAAGATTGGTCCATGCGCATTCATAGGGCAAAAAATATACTTTTTCCTCAAAGCTGGGGAGAAGAAAAATGGCTTGAATTTTGCAAGGCCCTCTGTCTTTTCATTCAAGAAAAAGGCACTAACTGGAGCCAGGATGATAAACTGTATTGGGATCTACGTTGTCAATTACACGACGGGGGAAATCTTGTGTGCCAAGTGGAGCAAGATGGCCATGAGAAAATCTCTCTAGCTGTTGTCCAAACTGGAGGTTTTGTTGAATCAGGTCAAAGCTATGTTTGGCTTCTTGCAGAATTAGGCAAGGATGGGAAATTTCTCAAAGACCCTTACTTTGTAGATGGTATTTGGAAGGAAGCTTTTTTGATTTTCCTTTTGCCTCGACACAAACAGGCTGCCTTTTTTCTATCCGCTTTTAAAGAGACAACTTCTCCCCTCTCCGTTGAACCTCCCTCAGAGGCGCATAACCATAGCAGTTATCTTATCGATTGATCTTTTGCTAAAAACCTACTCAGGACTTGCTTTCGCCTGCTCCAAGTTCGTTCTTTTTGTCTTGGTTTTGTGCCGGGATGCTCCAGGATCGCCAAGACCGTTGCGTTCTCCAGGGGAGTGGGCTATACCCTGCATATCGTCATGTCCATTACAACCGATATGCTTCCTGTGCCTGGCGTAATCCGCACCAGAACAGTCCCTTTCATCGGGATTCCAATCGGGCGGTAGTCCGCTATTACAGGTAAACCTCACAGGAAGAATCGTATCCAGCCGGTTCTGCGGCATTCACAGCGAAATCTCCAGATCTCCGATCTTTTTTTGAGGTTGTATACACTAACCCTATCCGCATAGCTCGCCTACCCATCATGCCGGCACACAAACTTGTCCCCAGTGCAATGCTTCGGATGTACCTACCTACAACGCAGACAAAGCCAGAGAGCTATAGGCCAGGTTGACTTTCTCTCGAGAGGCACCTCCCGCAGGCGCCAGCAATTCGATTCGCTCTTGAAGCAGGCCGCTGTGCAGGAGCTTATTACAAAGAAAGCCAATCGCTTTTTCTCTTCCGTCCATTTTTTCCTCTTATAGATTTTTATCCTGATTCTTACCGCCAAAGTTAATAACCATTTTACGATTGTCTCATAGGCATCCTTGAGGGCTAACTTCCACACGTTCTTGCCTGTAACCCGCTTGGGCATTTGTATCCAGACGATAGGATCCGATCGCGCTCTTTGCGTTCGCAAGAGACTTTCCGCAAAACGGTCCAGGTCAAAAAAAATAGACAAAATACCGCTCCTTCTCAGCGGCATAGCGTAGGCAAAGATCTACTAGCATCTGGCGTTTCTTCCGGTTGAGCGGCAGGCTCGCCGCTCGGGATCGTTCGGCGCATCGTCTTATTTGGCTACACCAGCTTTCCCTATTTCGTCTTTCCTTTTGTATTGGCGCAAACCATAAAGAGGGCTTGGGAAAGCAGGGATTGATTGAAAGAAATTCCGTGGGGCATCCCCTCCTCCAGCCAAAGGGATTCGCCCGTTCATGACAGGGAGTTTGTTCTAAGAGAGGAGCAAAACTCCTAGGGACCATACAAAACTGAACCAGACCTGCCAGTCCTTGTGAGACACCATGACCACCGGAGACATCGGCCCGTTCCACCAGTTCCAACAGAGCTGAAAAATTCTTTCTCCAGTAGATTAGTCCACTGCTTTCCATCCTCCAGCCGTTCGGCCACCAGTTTGCCCGAGTCTGTTTGGTGAGTGCCCCCCTTCCCTCCGCCTTTCGTTACTGCCTATTGACGCTTCGACCAATCAGCGCGCCAAGCCTCTCTGGCGAATAGAGGTTCGCGATACCTATTTATAAAAAAAGTCAGCCTTAGGAGAGAAGAAGATTTTCAAAAAAAGATCTAAGCTAGCTTACATTTTGTGTGACTTAATTATTCTAAATTAATAAGTTTTTTATCATGATTGACATCGACACTACCGATCCACTAGCTCAGGATCTTTTAGAAGATCTCATCAAAAGTGGGGCTTTGCTTGAAGGACATTTTTTACTTAGAAGTGGCCTGCACTCTAGACATTTTCTTCAATGCGCTTTACTGCTTCAAAATCCTTCTTTGTGTGCAAGATATGCATCCTGTCTTGCAAAACGGATACAAGCCTTCCGTCCACAAACCATTGTTTCAGCTGCCATAGGAGGCATCCTGATTGGCCATGAAATTGCCAAAGAGCTAGGGATCAGACATATTTACGCTGAGAAATCCAGTAATGGAATGACTTTACGTAGGTTCAAACTCAAACCATTGGAACGGGTGGTGGTTGTGGAAGATGTGATAACCACGGGTGGCACTGTCAAAGACATCCTTAGTCTTGTTAGGGAACAGCAAGGGGTGGTGTGCGCCGTAAGCTCCTTGGTGGATCGCAGCACTGAAAGTATTGATTTTGGGGTTCCTTATTATGCATTACTTAAACTGCGTATTGATACCTTTCCTCAAGAAAAGCTACCGGAAGATTTAAAAAATACGCAAGCCATTCGTCCTTGAGACCCAGACAATTTTTAGAAGTGTTCTTTTAGGATTAAATCCTTCAGGTTCCAACAGGTTAAAAAGAGAGCCTTTGGCTACTTTTTTTCGAGTGATTCCATCTCCGTAGCCACCCCTGCTTGGGAATATTTTTCGTAGTTATCAGAATCAAGATTTTCCGTGTCTTTAGGTGAGACCGGCTTGCCCTCTTCGATTTGGATATAAGTTTTTGAAGAGGAAAGAGTTTTTCCAGGAGGGATCGTGGCAATTTGCATTTCTTTAATTACGTAGGCATCTCCAATGCGTTGTACGCTGTTGATATCTAATCTTTTGACGAGTTGATTAGCACTGTTAAAAGCTTCCGCCCGTATCAAAGCATAATACTCTTCGGCAATCCAGTATCTTACTTTGGAATAGGCTGAAGGAGTGTTTCCTGGATAAGCATCAAAAGCCCAACAACTGAGAGTCTTTATCGAATCTGTACCAAGCTGCTTTATCTTTTCCCATCGAATAAAATCCAAACACAGATCTTCGTAGCTTATGTCTGTATTCAGTATGTGTTTGGTTCGGTTCATACCAGTAATAGGCTGCCATGGCTCATTAGAGTGGTTTCTATAAGCTACAAAACTAGCCTCAGGATTTATCTCCACATAAATCATTAAAGGCAAGCCTTTAAAACGATACTCCATGGAACGGTCGTGGAGAATGAGGGTAATTGGATAGGTATCCTTGGCGGCTTGTATCGAACCTTTCAAAATATAGTCTTTAAGTCTGAAATTTCTCCAAAATCGACCTTGAATGAATTCCAGAGGAGGTATAGGCTTTTCCGGATTAGGCTTTGCCCACAAGGGCAGAGAAGAAAAGCTAATAGAAAATAAGAAAAAAAATAGGAGGAACCTCCTGCCTATTGTAGGCTTACACCGGAAAAAAAACATAGTTTTTAGAGTCCATTCCATTATCTACAAGAACAAAAATTGGAATATCACTTCTGAAATTTCCTAGATAGTATCAACTAAGTGATTCTCGAAGGAAAGTCAAAAGTTTTTGCCCGACTTTGTTCACCTGATCTTCATCTTTGGCTTCAACCAAAAGTCTAATTTTCGGCTCCGTTCCAGAATACCTAAGAAGAATCCGCCCTTTGCCATTGAAGGTAGCCTGAGCCTCATCCATAAGTTTTTTCAGTCCAGGAATTTCATCAAGAGGTTTTTTCTGGCTAACCTCAAGATTCCATAATCTTTGCGGATAACGTTTTAGCTTCTTTTTCAAACTGCCAAGACTGTTGCCTGTCGAAGACATTATTTCGAGGATGATTAAGGCTGTAAGCAGTCCATCAGCTGTTTTCGAATAAGCAAAAGGAATGATATGACCCGATTGTTCCCCTCCAAGAGAAAGTCCTTCTTTTTTTAGCACTTCAGCTACATTTCGATCACCGACGGCCGTCCGTATTACCCGGATTCCTTCTTCATGCAAGGTTTCATCCAGACCTAAATTACTCATCACCGTCGCTACTACGGTGTTTTTCGATAAGGCCTTTTTCTTTAGAAAATCCAAAGCCAGAATGGCCAAAATGTCATCCCCATCACATAGCTGGCCCTTTTCATCACAAAGGACTAACCGATCCCCATCCCCATCAAGAGCTATTCCTAAATCAGCACCGGTCATCAGAACAGCCTGTTGAATGTTCTGAGGATTCATACTCCCACAGTTAAAATTTATATTAATCCCATTAGGCTCTTTGCCGAAAGGAAAGACAGAAGCCCCAAAAGATTCCAATAAAGAGGGACCTGCCTCAAAGGAGGCCCCATTGGCCGTATCAATAGCAATCCTCATCCCTTTTAAACTCATCTCTGAAGGGAAAAAGCTCTTCAGAAGGTTTTGATATTCCCTCGTTGTATCCTCTAACAAAAGGATATTTCCCAATTGAGATCCTGTTGGTCCCTCTGTCCCTAGCCAATCAAACTGCTTTATTTCTTTTTCGATCTCTTTTTCGAGCTCACTGTCAAGTTTGCTTCCATCAAAGCTAAAAAATTTAAGTCCGTTATCATAAAAGGGATTGTGAGAGGCACTAACCATGACCCCACCAATTGCCTCATAAACTTTTGTAAAACTACCTAGAGCTGGAGAAGGCAGTACACCTAGTTCATACACATCCACACCTTGAGATACTACTCCAGAAATAAAAGCATATTCGAGCATCCTACTAGAAAGGCGGGTATCCCTGCCAACAACAATCCTATGCCTGTTTTTCGATTGACAATGATTAGTCAGGACTTTGGCGGCAGCAACCCCTGCTGCCAAAGCAATCTGTGGAGTCATGGGATAAAGATTTGCTTTTCCACGTATACCATCGGTTCCAAAAAGAGAATCCACGGACGAATGCATGAGAGTCGTTTTACTTTAAAAACTTAAGAGTAGTTAAAAGTTGATCTAAGGAGCCTGGTTCTATCGATTCTTTTAAAATAATCCATATAGCAACCGCAAGAACCAATGAAAAGAGTTTTTGTTTCCAATGAGAAAAGATGTTCATTTTTTCTTTGCTGACTTTCTGAGGTCTTTTCTCGATATCCCCCTGATCAAGTTTTACCGCATTAGCGGATTGAAAATTTCTCAATTTACAAATCAATAACATGCAACAAAAAGAAAATTCAAGTGGAATATACAAGCAAACGCTCAGCAGTTTCTTTGAATTGCTTCACAGAGTAAACATTAGTTATTGCTATTGCGATGCCAGTTTTGTTAAAGGTAGGCATGGCGTAAGCGAAAAATTCTCGCCAAGAGAAGGTCAATCCAGTCTATAGTTCTCGGGCTTTGTCCCCAGTGTGGATATATCCATCCAAAGCACCGAACTGGGATAAGTTTGTATGCCGGTATGGTAGGTATGTGAGCTATGCGGACAGGATTGGTACATACAAGCTCAAAAAAAGGAACGGAGATCCGGAAATAAGCCTGTGGACGCTACAGAACCGGCTGCATGCGATCCTTCCTGTGATGTTTACCCAACGGCATGGGTTACCGCTCGGTTGGAATTAGGATAAGGAGGACTGATCCGGAGCGGAAGACTCCAGGCTCTGGCATTCCACATCGACTGGACACGGTGCGGAACGAGTGGGAAAGTCAGGAAATCAGCCATTTCTGGCTTGCTAATACCATGCTAGATAACCGGAGAACGAAATGGCTTTGGCAATACCGAAGGGACTCGGGGCAAAACCAAGGCGAAAAGAACGAACTTGGCTCTAGCATAAGCAGGTCCCGAGTATGTTTTTAGGAACAGTTATATCAGTATTTGAGTCAGTTTCGCTCGCAAACCATCAGGGTCAAAATGTCTTTCCATTTTGCCTTTATAGGCTATTGAAATTACGCTTGTAACTTCAGAAATGACGACAACCACTGCGTCTGTTTGCTCACTCAATCCAAGAGCAGCCCTGTGTCTTAATCCTAGAAGCCTTTCCATCTGTTCCACTTGACTTAATGGGAAAATAGCCGCGGCCACCACAATCTGATCTCCTCGAATAATTACCCCTCCGTCATGCAGAGGCGTCCTCGGATAGAAAATCGTCACTAGAAGATCCGCACTGACTTGAGCATTAAGAATAGTCCCTGTATCCCTTGCAGGAAGATATACATCGTCCTGTTCGATAGCTATTAAAGCACCGATATGTTCTCTCTGCAGGATCTCAGCTGCATTAACAATATGTTCAATGACCTCAGATTTTTGTTGTCTTCCGATGTGGACGATACTTCTGCGTCCAACTTCTGCAAAAACCTGACGAAGCTCAGGCTGGAATAAGACTACCAGGGCTACAAAAAAAGATGGAGAAAAGAGCCTCAATAGCTCTGTCAATACCCTCAAATGGAAAACAGAAGAAAACAGAGTCAATCCTACAAGCACAACAATAAGGCCTGTCAATACCTGAAAACCTCTAGTACCTTGTAACAATTTCCAAATCTGATAAATAGCTGTCGCTATAATCAAAATCTCTAACAAACCAGAAAGTGGAAATCCAAAGAGTTTCATAGGCTGCTATCTGCCTTCCAAATTTTTTCAAGCAAATCCCTTGCTGCCACGGCCGTTACGACATCGTGCACTCTCCAGATTTCGACACCCTGCCAGAATGCAACAGTTTGGGCAATAATGTTCATCATTTCGACATCAACCCCATGCCGCTTTGCAAAAACTTGCAAAAAACTCTTCCGCGATACACCAATCATAAGCGGTCTTCCTAAATCATGGAAACGACTCAGTCGTCTCAATAATATGAGATTCTGAGTCTTATCTTTGGCAAATCCAAAGCCGACATCACAAATTATTCTTTCTTTGTCTATTCCCGCTTGTAAGCATCGATCGAGTTTTACCGAAAGTTCATTGAATACATCCTCGACAATGTCATGATACTGCGCCTCCTTTTGCATAGTCTTTGGCATACCGCGGGAATGAACGAGGACATAGCCCACAGGACTCCTTGCCACAACTGCCAAAAGTTCGGGGTCCCATCCTCCCCCAGATACATCATTGATAATATCCGCTCCATGATCTATTGCCATTTGGCAAACTTTTGATTTGTACGTGTCAATGGAAAGAGGAATCGTTAGTTTGGCTCTGCATCTTTTTAGGACTGGGAGAAGTCTTGTCATTTCTTCTTTTTCGCTAACTGGCTCTGCACCAGGACGGGTGGATTCAGCTCCTAAATCTATAAGGTCCACCCCACTGTCTTGCATCCAAAATGCTCTGTCGGCTGCCACTTGCGGATTTAAATACTGACCGCCATCAGAAAAAGAATCCGGAGTGATATTAATTATGCCCATAATTAAAGGACGCCCCATAGGGAAAACGATCTTTTGTTTACCTATATTCCATTGCATTTCTTTTTTTAACATGTCTGAAAATAAGGCGAAAAAAATATTTTTCTTAAGTTATAATCTGATAAAAAACATTATAAATTTCTGTTTGTCTTAGCCTTTTTAAATTCTATCTCTTCCTTTTACCCATCAAGCATGGCCAAAGTATAGAAAAATATTGCGTGTGTCCTACAAGCCATCATCTAAATACTGTTAGTCGCAATGGGCCACAAGCGGGAGAAGTAGCACAAGGATAATGTAGAGAGCTTTTATCTATAACTAATTTTTACTGAACGTAACTTTGCGACTTATAGGCTGCCTGCGCCATTCGCCATCGTACTTAATCCTGCTTAAAAGCTAGTTTACAAAGCAGAATAACCAAAAGAGACTCTTTCAAAAAGTTTCACTTCCCTTTTTTCCTTCCCTTTGTCTGCAAAGCAGCTCTCATTTCTGCTAAAGGCAGGCAGTTGACAACATCTTCTTTCTGCAGCCAACCTTTACGGGCAATATTAATCCCTATTTTAACGTAGCCAATCTCTTTTTGGTGATGAGCATCAGGGTTTATGACGCACTTTACTCCTTTTTCTTTGGCAGTCTTCCAAAGCCTCCAATCCATATCAAGCCGCATCGGCTGGGCATTTAGTTCAATCCAGGTGCCTGTCTGAGCAGCACAATCGATCACCTTTTCCATGTTGACAGGATAGGGTTTCCTCATCAAAAGGAGTCTACCGGTCGGATGACCCAACATCGTAACATAGGGATTTTCCATTGCTTTGATCAATCTTTGGGTATTATCCGATTCCTCATTAGAAAATCCAGCATGCAAAGAAGCTACGACATAATCGAGTTCTTTAAGTAAATCATCATGAAAATCAAGTTTCCCTTCTTTCAAAATATCGCACTCAATACCACTGAAGACATAAAAGCCTTTTGTTTGTGCG
The DNA here is from genome assembly GCF_949774925.1 of Candidatus Methylacidiphilum fumarolicum. Classification (GTDB taxonomy): domain Bacteria; phylum Verrucomicrobiota; class Verrucomicrobiia; order Methylacidiphilales; family Methylacidiphilaceae; genus Methylacidiphilum; species Methylacidiphilum fumarolicum. The sequence continues at coordinate 519,436 of NZ_OX458932.1, read as the reverse complement.
TTTAACTTTTTTATTTTTTCTAGCTGCGCCATGACTCTTTCCTCACTAAGACCATTAGCCTGAAAAGAAGACTTAGAGTGATCAGCAATGCCAAGGTATTCAAACCCAAACTCCATGGCCGCTTTAACCATTTCTTCTAAACTGCTTCTCCCATCACTCTCTGTTGTATGACAATGAAAAGTCCCACGGAGGTCTTTCAGTTCCACTAGTTTAGGAATCTCATTTTTTTCGGCGGCCTCAATCTCTCCCATATTCTCTCTAAGTTCTGGGGGTATATAACAAAGGCCTAAGGACTCATAAATGTCTTTTTCAGCCCGACAAATAATCTTTGATTCCAGTGGTTGAGAAACTTTCGGCATATCCTCAGATTCGTCCTCTAGCCTTCTTTCTGTCTGAGTATGTACTCGAAAAAGCCCCCATTCTGATAATTTTTTGCCTTGCGCAATCGCTCTTTGTCTTAAGGCCACATTATGCTCTTTGCTGCCAGTAAAATGAAGGAGCGCATAGGCATAATCCTCATCTGGAACAACACGCAAATCGCAAGCGATCCCTTTCTCTAGGATTACAGACGATTTCGTTTCACCATGATTGACAATTCGACTGACCTTTGGATAGTGGACAAAATAATCCATCACGGCGATTGGATCATTGGAAGTACAAAGAAAATCTAAATCTTTGACGATTTCTTTACCTCTACGGAAACTGCCAGCTATATTGAGATGAATAATCGCAGGATTTTTTTTCAAATAATCAAGCAGTGCTTCTACTGTATCGATTACCTCTCCATATCTATGGTATGCAGAAAAAGAACGGTATTGATTGATGCCCAAAAGGATATTTTCCTCAGATTTTGGTCCAAACCCCGCTAAGCCTGCAATACGATGTTCTTTGCAAGCTTTTTCAAGGGCCTCGATATCCGTTATGCCCAGTTCTTCATAAAGAAATTTTGCCCTTTTAGGTCCTAAGCCTGGAATATTGAGTAATTCCAAGAGTGTGGGAGGAAACTCCTTTTTTAATTCTTCGTAATACGGTAAATGGCCAGTAGTGACTAGCGTGACAATTTTTTCTTTGATACTCTCCCCTATGCCTTTTATCTCGTCTAACCTTCCTTGAGCAATAAGATCGCTTAGTTCCTCAGTCAACGAATCCACCGCTCTGGCAGCTGTCCTGTAGGCTCTAGATTTAAAGGGATTTTCTCCTTTTAGCTCAAGCAAAGTAGCAATGCTTTCAAGAACGGTAGCAACAGTCGATTTATCCACCTTTTTTTCTGGTAAAGAACCCAATTGCTGGATTGAGCCAGAAGGAGGTGTAAGAGACCCAAGGCTTTCCTCTTTTTTTTTCTTTGGCATAGCTTCTTTAATTTTATCGGTTTTTTTTCCATAAGAAAGCAGAGAAAGTACTCTTTTCCAAAAGACTATAAGAGAAAAAAACGGTCTATATTTTGCTACTTCCCCTCCCAGTAGATTTATTTTTTGCCCTAGAAAAGAGGGTCGACTATCTTATAGAACAAAATATGGTCTTTTCTCTTTCTGAAAAACTATGGCATCAGGCTCAAGAGCTATTCCCCGGAGGGGTGAACTCTCCTGTCCGTTCCTTTCAATCAGTAGGCAGGATTCCCTTTTATGTAAGCAGGGCCAAAGGTTCAAAACTTTTTGATGTCGATGGCAACTGTTATACCGATTACGTATGCTCATGGGGAGCATTAATTCATGGGCATTGTTATTCTCCAGTAGTTCGAGCTATCAATGAAGCCTTACAAAATGGAACAAGCTTTGGAGCAAATTGCCCTTTAGAAATTAGACTTGCCCAACTCATTCGCTCCGCTATGCCTTCGATCGAAAAAATTCGATTTTTGAACAGCGGCACAGAAGCCTGTATGACCGCTATAAGATTAGCAAGAGGATTCAGTCGAAGGGAAAAGATTATGAAGTTTGAGGGATGTTATCATGGGCATGTCGACAGTTTGTTAGTAAAGGCTGGATCTGGAGCCCTTACCACAGGAATTCCTGATAGCGAGGGCATCCCGGCTTCTCTTTCTGCTCTAACCATTATTCTTCCTTGGAATGACGAGGAAAAGCTGATTTCGGCATTTAAAAAATATGGCCGCGAAACTGCTGCGATTATTCTAGAACCGGTACCAGCCAACTGTGGATTAATTCCGCCCAAGGAAGGGTTTCTGGAAGCTATTGAAAGTCAGGCTAGAGCCTATGGTACCCTTATTATTTTTGATGAGGTGATCACTGGCTTTCGGTTATCTTACGGGGGGGCTCAGGCACTTTTTAAAATTAAACCTGATCTTACTGTCCTAGGAAAAATTATTGGGGGAGGGTTGCCCGTGGGTGCTCTTGGTGGCAAAAAAGAAATCATGGATAGCTTGTCTCCTTTGGGTAAGGTGTATCAAGCTGGGACATTGAGTGGCAATCCCCTAGCTATGGCTTCTGGCATAGCACAACTCGAAGAACTTCAAAAAGGCCATGCTTATCAGTATTTGGAAAACCTAGGCCAACAACTTGAAACAGGAATGCTTGAGATTCAAAAAAAGCTTTCTTATCCTTTACAATTCCACCGTTTTGGCTCCCTTTTCAGCTTTTTCTTCACTCCAAAAAAAGTGGCCTCAGCGGCTGATGCCTACCAGGTAGACAAAAAGAAATTTTCTTCTTTTTTTACTGCCCTGCTTGCCTCACGAATATTTATTCCCCCCTCTCCCTTTGAAACTGCATTTTTAAGTACAGCCCATACGGAAAGTGACATTGATGAGCTGCTCAAGATAGTTTATGATACTTTAAAACAGATGCTATGACTGTGTTTCTACGTTTGGCTTTGCCCTTTTTGATTACTTTAGTTCTATTTACTGCAGCGGTGGCCAGGTGCCCTGCTGCTTCAGCTAATCTCAGCCCTACTGAATATTATCCTAAAGACAAACTCAAACCTGGAATGAGAGGGATTACTTATACCGTGCTTCAAGGAGAGAAGATTGAGCCTTTGGAGACAGAAATTCTTGGGATTGCTAAAAATTATATTGGTCCGGGACTGGATTTAATCATTGCTAAACTGGTGGATCCCAAAACGGCAGTGATTGGAGCTGTCCATGGAATGAGTGGTAGCCCTCTTTATGTTGATGGTAAGCTTGTGGGTGCTTTATCGCGGAGGATTGCCTCTTTCGAAAAAGATGGCCACTGCGGTTTTACTCCGATTGAAGATATGTTTCAGGTCGAACAATTAGAACAGCAAAATCCGCCCTCTCCTTCCCAATACCTCTCTGTGGATCGACCATCAAGCTGGAATCTTTTAGGGCCTAATCGATTTGGTGGCATGCTAAAAGAGAAAACCGACTGGTTGGCTGTGCCTCTGACAGTCAGTGGAATAAGTCAAAATCTTTTCGAACAATATCTCAAGCGGTTTGGTTGGGGACAATTCCCCTTTTTGATTGTTTCGGGCGGTTCTAGCAGTAGTGCAGCTTCGGTGCACCCGGAATCTATACAGCCTGGCGCTCCGGTTTCCGCCGTCATGATGACAGGGGATATTTCCATTGGTGGGACAGGAACCTTAACCTGGAGAAATGGGACGAATGTATTAGCTTTTGGCCATCCAATGTTCGGTTTTGGGAAAAGTAATCTGCCTATGGCGATGGCTGAAGTCATTACGACCATACCTAGCTATGAAACGCCTTATAAGTTGGCTAATATAGGGAATGTTATTGGAACAATCTTAGAAGACAGGCTTTCAGCCATTGGAGGGAAAATAGGACCTATTCCCACAATGGCTTCTTACAGTGTCAAAAGAATCCATAATGACAAAGCGATGAAACCACTAGAGGGCCAATTTATATCCCATCCGTCGCTTTCACCGATGCTCGTTAATCTAGCCCTGGCTGAGGCTTTATCTTCTACGGATAATTCCTCTCGTACTTTTGCAGTGAAAGTCGAAGGAAAAGTCGAATTCGAAAATCTCCCTCCCCTTACCCTAGGCGGGTTTTATTCTGGGCATGATACCGACCTTATCGATGCGACCATGGATATCACCAAACCCCTTAGCCTCCTTTTTGAACAACCTTGGATTGAACCTAAAATTAAGTCTTTGAACCTATCAGTGGTCTCTTCCGAAAAGGAAAAAGTGTTGATGGTCGAAAAGATCTATTCTGACTACCAGAAATATCAACCTGCTTCACAAATTCATCTACAATTAGAACTCAAAGAAAAATATGGAGAAAGGCTCTTTCGTAGCATCACCTTGACGATTCCCCCCACAGTCAGTGCTTCGACTCCTTTAAATATCCGGGTTATTTCTGGAAATATTTTGGATAAACAGCTACTGGATAAAAAGATGCAGGCTGTAACTGATGTGCACCAACTCATCGATGCTTTAAACCAAAGGCATAAGACCAATTGCCTCTATATTCAGTTGTTTATTGAAAGTCCAGGAGAAATTCGTGGAGCCCATGAATTACCTTCCCTCCCCCCTTCTTTGTTACTCCTCTCCAATACCTCTAATATTTCAAGAAAAACGATTCAGGACAACGAGCTCTTTTTGAGTGAAACAGAACTGGAACTTCCAGGGATGGCCTTGGCCGATCAGACCATTAAGGTCGAAGTCCAATAAAGGAAATATCGCTTTAAAATCTTTTCATTTTGATTGCTTGACAGTTCGATCAAAAGATAATAAAGCCTTCAATAGCATGCATTAAAAGCAATTCCTTTGGGTTTTTGGTTGAAGCGTGTTTTTTTTCGAAAACGGATTACAAAAGAGGCCAGCGATGCAAAAGTATAAAATAGTTTTCTTCTCAATAGTGTGTTCTTCTTTGCTAACCACCTACTCCGGTTTCTCTCAGGATATCTCCCCAGACAAAGTAAAACCTATTTTTGGGATACTGCCAAAAGTAGCCGATAACCCGGCTAATCCAGTAACTCCTGAAAAAGTCAACTTAGGCCGCTATCTCTTTTTCGAACCACGCCTTTCGAAAAGCGCTAAAATCAGTTGCAACTCATGCCACAGTTTGGCTAACAGCGGAGTAGATGGTCTTCCGACATCCATTGGCCATAAATGGCAGATTGGTCCTCGCAATGCTCCAACCGTTTTAAATGCAGCCCTACAATTTACTCAATTTTGGGATGGAAGAGCAAAAGATGTAGAAGAGCAGGCTATGGGCCCCATGCTTAACCCAAAAGAGATGGCTTCTACCAAAGAACTAGTCGTACAAAGACTCAAAAGCATTCCACAGTATGAAGAGATGTTTCATAAGGCTTTCCCTGAAGACACGGATCCAATCACTTTTGAAAATGCTGCAAAAGCCATCGCTGCCTTTGAAAGAACCCTTTTGACTCTCTCACGCTTTGATCGGTATATGGATGGCGATCTTTCTGCACTCAGTCCTGAGGAAAAAGAAGGACTCAAGACTTTCATCCAAACGGGATGCATTACTTGTCATAATGGAACAGATATTGGCGGAGGAATGTTTCAAAAATTTGGACTGGTCCACAAGGTGGAATGGCTTCAGGATTTAGGAAGATTTGAAGTCACTAAAAACCCCGCGGATAAATATGTTTTTAAAGTTCCTTCTTTACGGAACGTTACGAAAACAGCTCCTTATTTCAATAATGGGCGTGTCTGGTCTTTAGAAGAGGCTGTAAAGACTATGGGGTATGTGCAGCTTGGGAAAAATCTAAGTGATGAGGAAGTGAAGAAAATTGTTAGTTTTTTAGGGAGCCTTGCTGCAGAGCCTCCACTGCAAATCACCTTACCTAATTTGCCGCCCTCCACTGCAAAGACTCCTAAGCCCATGCCTTAAAAAAACAACTAGAACAACTCGGCTGAAGTATATTAAAACTTTGGGCGAGTTTCGTTCTTTTTTTATGGGTAGTTGAAAAAGCGGATCGTTTTTCTTGCAGTTTGCCCGAATAAAGAACAGAGGATTGGAAAGGGAAAAAAGATATAAAAAAGTGTCTTTTTAAATGAATTTTCTCTCTAAGCACTCACCAACAATAATTCTTGTCATTTGGGTTTTTTTTACAATTGCAAGCACACTGCGGGCAATCCATCCCCAAAGAATCGTTTTAGATAGCTATAATGATTTTGCTCAAGGCATATCAGAAAGTGTGGAAATAAAAGCCGAAGGCTCTCTTGTTCCCTCTCCTTATATCGAAAAGATTGCCAGCCTTCCTGCTGAACAAGCCTGGTCAATTTTAGCTGAAGGCATGAACGGCTGTCTTGTCGGAACATCTCCGGAAGGAAAACTATTCCGAGTGCAAAAAAATAGCTCCTATCAATTGATTGCCAAATTCCCTGAAGGCAATATTTCGGCTTTAGCAATGAACAACAAAGGAGAAATTTTTGTTGGAACTTCCCCTGACGGTAAAATCTATAAAATCAAGCAGAACGGTCAGTTCGAAGTTTTTTTCGATCCAAAAGAAAAATACATCTGGAGTATCATTTGCGATGACAAATCGAACATGTATGTCGGGACAGGGACTGGAGGAAGAATTTATAAATTGACTCCAGATGGCAAAGGAGAAGTGTATGCCACTCTAAATGAGACGCATGTTCGCTGTTTGCTTTTCTACACGGAAGGAACACTACTTGCAGGGACAGCAAACAGGGGGTCTATTTATAAGATCTTTCCAGGAGGCAAATCGGTTCTGTTTGTGGATCCTGAAAAAGAGGAAATTAACAGTCTTGTAGCGGCAGATCACGACACGGTTTATTTTTCTGCAGTTGGGAAGAAAAAACCGTCTAGGATACAAAATCCATTGCCTCAGGATAATCCTCAGTTTTTTCCAGAAGGTAGTTGGATGGAAGGTGGCGGAGAAATGGAGGAGGCTAAAGAATTTCCCAGCTCAAAGACATTGCCCCTTGTCTCAATCAAACCAACCATTCCCCCGAGACTTTCAGAAATCTGGAAAATAGAAAAGAATGGAGTTCCCTATCCAATTTGGAGTAGTAAGGATTTCGTTTTCAACATTCTTTGGTTTCAAAACAGGCTTCTTATCGGTTCGGATTCGGGTGGTTATGTCTACTCGATAGATTCCAACGGGAAAATGGATAAACTGCTAAAAACAGGATCCAATCAAAATAATGCCTTTGCTTTATCTGGTAGGCAGCTATTTATTGCTTCCAGCAATCCTGTTCATATTTATGTGATGGAAGAAACACAACGGGAAAGAGAAGCAGTCTATCGTTCCTGGCCAATTGACGCCGGTTCAATGGCTAAATGGGGTTCTATCAAAGTGGAAAAAGAAGGGAATGTAGAGGTGCTGACCAGAACTGGTAATACACCTAGAACGGAAGCTGGATGGTATGACTGGCAACCGCTTGTTGGCGATCATTGTATGAGTCCCCGTGGGAGATTTTTGCAGTTTGAATTAAGACTTGGGAAAAATGCGAAAGTCAGCCGCGTGGAGATTGCCTGTCTTCCTGACAATATTCCTCCTAAAATTGAACTGTTAAAAATCCTTCCCTCTGGGATTTCTTACACCAGCTTAACCATGCCTCCCCCACCCCCTCCAACTAAAACCCTTGATCAGCTTCTTTCTCACGATGAGAAGCCTTCTGATTTTGAAATCCAAGGCATGCCAGCTCGTTTCCAACTTAAGGAAAGTCGAGGATTGCGTACCGTCGTTTGGAAAGCTATTGACCCGGATGGCGACAACCTTAAATACAGCATTTATTTTAGACCTCAGTCTTCTAGCCAATGGACATTGCTAGTTAAAGATTTAGAAGAAAGTCTATTCAGTTGGGACACGACTGGATGGCCTGATGGATTTTACGTCTTAAAAATTGAAGCTTCTGACGAAAAGGATAATCCAATAGGCATGGGGTTGTCAGCAACTCTAGAAAGTAGACCATTTTTTGTCGATAACACCCCGCCACAGATTCGGATCCTCAATAAATCGACTAGTGGTGTAAGCATTGCTGTATCCGATGAAGGAAGCGGATTAAAAACAGTGGAAATCTCCGAAGATGGGAAAAATTTTACCTCCCTTTATCCTAAAGAAGGCATTCTAGATTTTCAAAAAGAAGAGTTTTTCATTCCCTTCTCTCTAGAAAAGAAAATCCTATTCATTCGTGCCGAAGATGAAAGTGGCAACATTTCTAATGCGTTGATTAGTAATTAAAAATTGAGGTTTCTACAACAATCTTAGACTGTTTTCAATGAACAAACTTTAGAATAAACAAAGGATATTCCTTACAATGCCATTGCCATAAACCCAAGATTTAAAAATCGACTAAGTTCTATCATACATAGGATAGAGCTTTATATAAATGCTCAGAAAATTGCAGAGTAAACAGATGAATTTTGCTACGTTTTTCATTTTCCCTTCCCTCGATCTTGATTGGGGATCCCTTAACATTGGCTCTCAACAAGAGAAAAATAAAAAAGCCATCCATCTATCTTTTCTTAATGAGTATTTGTCAATACTCCTTTTTATACTGAACCTTCCAAAGAGCTAGACTCATCAACTTCAAAATATCCCAAAGGATCCCTCTGTCTTTTGGAGTGGATTGTGTAAATCGAAATCAGAATCTAAGGAAAAGAACCGGGCAAAGAACGCAATGAAAAAGCTGATAATGGAGCCTTCTCCAGGGAAAAGCTTCCTCAAGGGTCATGGCTTATATGGAGCTCAGTCACATTTTTTTCAACATGTTAGAAACGTTTTCACCTATGATTCTAGAGGATAGTTGATACATCAAAATAAACCAGCACGCGATTTGTGATCATGCAATCTAACAATCATAAAGAAAACAGCGGTACTAATTAAAAAACTGGCATTACTCTGAGCAGACGGGGATATTCTTAGTTCAACAACAGATAACCTCGAATCTCTTTATGATAAGCTTTCTCCAGGAGGATTCCTAATTATAGATGTTTATGCAACCTGAGCCTGCTAAGCTGGCTAGAGAAGACATTTTTGTTTTTTCAGATTTTGTTATTTCAGAACGGATCATCCCAATCGGTTAAACTGCTGATGACTATTGGCAAAAGAGATAAGATAGTTTTTCCCCTTTCTTTTTATCTAAACGGCGATATTTCTTTCGATAAAGTAAATCAGCGAATATTTTTATAGTAAATTTTATTTGATTGTTTAAAAAATTTCTTAATCATTTTTAAGGCTTGTATTTAAGTTGGAGAAATATGGGTTAATTTAGGGTCAAGCTCATGAGCGACAAGATCTTCTTCTATAAGAAGAAGTTATTGCCTTGTACTCATAAAAAAACAAGGCAATGGGCGGTAGGTAGTTTCGCTAGCAGTATTCAACATCTCTTCATGGAATAGCTAACTTTAAGCTTGTGACAATGGCTAATCTTTTTTATTTGGTTTGTTTTGTCAAGATTTTTTAAGCCATTCTGAAGAAATACAACCTCACTCTTTTAACATCTCAACTTAAACCTCCCACAAACTCCTTTGCCATTAATCTATAAACCCTACGGCTATTTGTAAGGTAAATGTTGCTGTTTGTGGTAGATTTCATAATCACAATTATGTCAATTGCTTGGCTAAAGAAGGCATTCTAAATTGCTTTTATAACTCGCACCGCTTTGATAGAAAGATTAGCGCTAAAAGAACAAGGTAGTGAAATTAACCTCTGGCTAAAAGAGTATTTATTAAGAATTCATAATCAATTATTGGAACCTCACTTCCACTATTCTTTTTTAGGACCACTGTCTATCTTTCTTTGGGAAAAACAACTTTTAAAGCATTGGAAAGCAGCAAAATTATGGCATATGATGCTTCATGTGATTGCTAGAAACATTATCCGAAAATGCTCCTAAAGAAGGCAGGGTTTTTTTAGGAGAGGCTGTAAACAGCTATCCTTTTACTATAAGGAATCTCTCTTAAAAAGAATACGAAAGGCTCAATCTACTAAAGCAAAGTAATGTGTGGAAAGGTAAAAAATGGTGCCTTGATGAAATAGAACAGATCGATTTTCTTTTGTCCCCCTTTTACTCCGGGTAAAAAACTCATTCGTAACCCAGGGATCTTCTCAAAAAAAATTGTATCCTTTCCTATGGAGTCAATCTCAAGCGATTTTATCCACTTTCAGAAAATATCGAGAAACAATCCTCAAAAAAATTCAAAGTTCTTTGTGTCGGGCAAATTACTCCTTGAAAAGGTTAAATTGATCTGTTAGAAACTTGGGAAAGGCATTAAACATTAAAAATGTGGAACTGATTCTTCTTAGTTCTATTGATTTCTTAATGAAACCAATTTTAAGTCAACATAAAGGTTCATTTACCTATATGGGATCTTGTTCACGGGACAAAGTTTATTCTTATTATCATCAAGCTTCCGTTTTTGTTCTCCCTTCAATTGGAGATGGATTTAGCTGTGTAATACCTGAAGCAATGGCAAGCGCTCTTCCTGTTATTACAACAACTAATAATGGAGCTTCAGATCTTGTAGATAAAGGTTTGAATGGATATATTGTCCCTATTCGATCCCCAGAGAGAATAGCTGAAAAATGAGAAATCTTCTACAAAGATAATACACTGCAAAAAGAAATGGCAAAAAGCGCTTTAGAAAAAGCTAAAGGATTACCTGATTGGCAGCTCTATGCAAAAAATCTCGTTAGAAAAGTTTATGAACCCCTATTTAATATAAAAAATTCTAAAGCCTATACTCCTTTTATAAATTTTCCTTTAGTTAATTATCACTTGAATATATGCTTCTTGAACAGGTTCCCAACTGTCCAATATGTAATGGTAATGGCCAAACAGAAATAAAGGATGCAACAGACCCTTTCCTTGCTATTGAAGGAAAGTGGGGTTATAAACGCTGTTTGGATTGTCACTCCTTGTATATGGATCCTCGACCAGTTCCTCTAGAAATCCCTAATTTATATCCTAAAACTTATTATACTCACGATTCTATGGAGTTAGATCCATTTAAGCCTCAATCTATGACCTTTTTTTCTCAGTTGTGGCATAAGATCTGGATTGCTTCTCTATGTTCAATGGGTTATAAATCTCAATTGGAAGGCAAGAAACTAAAAAGTTCAGTTGTTGGTAATTTTTTTTGCCTTCATCCAACGGTTAACCTGGAAGCAAAAAGACAGTGTCGTTTTTTAGAAGCCAAGAGAGGAAAAATCCTAGATGTTGGCTGTGGGAATGGACAATTCCTTTATTTTATGAAAGAGCTACAATGGGAAGTAGAAGGAATCGAGCCTGATCCCTTAGCTGCGAGGAAAGTGATTGAGAATGGAATAAAGGTTATTCAATCTACTATAGAAGAAGTAGACCTCTCAAAAGACACTTATGATGCCATTACTCTTAGCCATGTCATAGAACATCTTAGGGATCCTGTTTCTATTATCAAAAAGCTTGTTAGCGCTCTAAAGCCTGGAGGCAAACTGATCAGCATTTCTCCAAACCCAACAGGAACTTTGGCCAAGAGATTCTTAAAATCATGGCGTGGACTTGAGCCTCCAAGGCATCTGGTTTTAGTTTCTCCACAAGGCTTTTGGCATATTCAGCAAGAACTAGAAATAAAGGGGGAAGTTTTTACACTTTGGAGGAGTGAAGCAATTATGTTTGCCCAAAGCAAAATGATCAAGACACAATCTAGAATAACTTCTATTCCTAGTCTGTCCTTTTCTGACATCCTTTATGGATATTTTTGGGGTCCATGGAAAACATTCTTTTTTCCTTTTTCTGGAGAAGAAGTCGTTTTCATTGCTAAAAAATAGATCAAGTATTATCTCTTTACCATTCTAAATAAAAAAAATAGCTGTTTCCCAATTATAACCAATGATGGTTTACAAAGATATGAAAAATAGCCAAAGAATAGGAATTATTGTGGGAACATATAACTCAGAAAAAGATATCAAGCCATTACTTTCATCTTTTCAACAGTTGACCTTTATGCATCAAATAGAGAAAATTGTGTTTGTTGATTCAGCATCTACAGATAAAACTGTTGATCTTCTTGAAGAATACCTAAAGGATACCCAAAATATTCATATTATAAAAATTCTTCGGTTAAACACCAATAAAGGCTATTCTTACTGCCTTAATCAAGGGATATATGCTTTTGGTCATAATATTCCCGACTATGTTCTTTTTTCTAATGCGGATGTAATCTATCCTCCTTATTATCTAGATGATCTATTCGAAGAACTCAAAGATTATCAATCTTATAACATAGGGATAGTTGGACCAAGTGTTCTTGAACCAATAGATAAAGAAAATTTGCAAGAACATCGACCAAGAAATCTCTGGGGCCTTCCCCAATACAGAGATAAAGATCAAAAAGTATACTTTGTCAATTATGTCCATGGCTGTAGTTTTTTAGTAAAAAAAGAGGTTTTGGAAAAAATTGGATATTTTGACGAAGACTATTTTCTGTTTTGGGATGAAATTGATTTTTGTACAAGAGCGAGAAAAGCTGGTTTTTCCATAGCTATCGTAAATAGACTTTCTATACTTCATCATCCTAATGTAGTCATATGGGATAACCTGAATAAATCAAAAACTCTTTTATATTATCAATATCGCAACCAATTTCTCTTCGCTAGAAAAATTTATGGACCAATTATTGGAACCTTATTTATAATTATTCGCTTTTTTGTCTTCGTTCGAGAGTTTATAAACTATATTATAAAAAAGCAATGGAACCATGCAAAAGTCATGATTTTAGGTTTTCTTCGAGGCTTATTGAATGAAAAAGGGATTTCTAAATTGCCTTTTTAGTGGCTTTCAGAGATCACTCACTAAAACTTTCATTACGTCTAGTCACCAGATAAATAGAGCAATCATAGTTATACTTAAAATCGGTGTTCAATGTTATGAACCTGATACACTCAAAGGAAAAAAGTATAATAGTCCGTTTTAAGTATATTTATATAATAGTTTTCTTATAAGATTGGTTAACCTTTAGCAGATGAGATTATTTTTTTATATTCGAATCTGTTTTGTTTTCGTAAAATATATAATCATGAATATGACTTAAAATAAACCATGTGCAAAGAGTTTTCTATTTGAAAGACTTTCCACAACAAATTAGATTATTTTTTGTTTGTGAGGCTACTAGAAATCATATAATAGAGAATATTTTCTATTCATATTCATTATATTATTCATTTATATAATATTATTTATATATGACTTTCTAAAACATTTGAATCTAGTTCTTTGGATGTATTTTTGATGGATAGTGCAAATATTTAGTATAAATTGAAGACTTATTTATAGAATATCTAGGTAGAAATGGCAACACTGAACTTATTTATCACCAGAACTTCAATGAAAAATCAATATTTTATCTTTTCCCACTCTAAATAATCTTTACAAATGGGCAAGAACTCATTTTAAACTTTATAAAACTGATAATTTAACGCTATTTTCTACCCTAAATGCATCTCCTAAAGAATGGAATAAATACTGTTTGATTAACGACAAATAACTCTTAAATCAGATAAGATCTGAAATTAAGGATATCATACCATGGCTGTAAAGATGGTTCGGTAAATTGCAAAAAGATGGGAAAATAGAAGTATTTAACGAAAAAAGTGATATGGAAATGGAGCTTCCCGTACTGAGTTAATCAAAGAGTATCTCTTATATAATAAATTGAAACAAACTGAATTTTATAGATTAATACACAACCAGTTATTAATGATTTGGATTATAAAGAATTAGGCTCTATAGAGGTAAGCAAATTATCATTATTCCCTAGGCAATTGTCCGCCAACAGCATACTCTAATCTTGCAAGTGCAGCATTGTAATTATACTTGGCTTCCAGATACCCAATTTTTGCTTTCAGCAACGCTTGCCTAGCAGATGTTTGGTGAAAATTTCGTAAGTTATTGATTATCAATGATCCTTTTTTCAATGCGTCACTATGTGGTTTTTTTTGTTTATTTTTGGATTTCCAAGGTCCAAGGGCTGACTTTGTACGGGGGGAAAAGAATTTGGTGTGCTAACTTCATTTCCTCAAGGCACCTCCGGGGTGTTTGGTGCCTCCAACCTCTGCCTCGACGACGTGGACGGTCCGGAGGTGAGTCAAGGCCTCTTCGGTGGAAAAAGGGAGCTTGGCTAGCTTTAGCTTTTTCTCCAAGAGTCGGTCAAGCAAGAAGGCCAAGGCGGCAACAAAGACATGGACCTGGACCCGCTGGGGATCATGGTGATAGATCGGACGCATCTCTAGGACATCCTTTAGCTTCCGAAAGGCCCGTTCCACTTGGCTAAGCTCCTTATAGGCACCCACGGCCTCCACCGCGGAGAGATGTTTTTCTTCTGTCAAAATGAGGTACTTGCCTTCCAAAAGCTTCTCCTCTTCCAAAGGCTCTTGAGAAAACTCGAAGCGACCAGAAGAAAGACTCCAGCGGAAGTAGCGATGTCCATGATGGGCCGAGAGGATGCGCCCGGCAGCAGCTCCGATTTTCTCAGGATCTCGAAGCTCTCCTTTTTCCACCCGCTTCGCCAGCTTCTCCAGCTCTTCCCGAATCTTCGAGACAGCTGCCTCCCGCATCGCTTGCTCGTAGGCGAGCCGCTCGGCACTCTCCACCACAAAGATCCGCTGCCCCGGGAGACGTCCCGGAACTTCGCAAACCCGGTCGTTACTTCCCGGAGCACAAGGCTGCCAGCAGCCCGCTTGCGCCTGGCAAAGATACTCTAGGACCTCCGGGCTTCTCCGCCGCCGAAGTCCCACCAAAAACCCATGGCCCTGACTCCAGAGAAAACACAAGTTGGCCGTGCTCACCATCCCCCGGTCCCCCACAAAAACCACCCGCCGAAGCCCAAAACGCTTCTCTAAATCCTCCACCACCCTCTGTACCGTCTCTCCATCCTTGAGATTGCCTCGAAACACATGGTGGACAATCGGCCAACCATTCACCATCACCACCCCCAAAAGAATCTGCCGATTGCCTCCCCGCCGGTCCCGACTGTACCCAAATGGAGCTAGCCCATCTTCCGCAAGTTTTTGACCATTTTGTTGATGTATCAATGACTTATATATATTCGTGTAGGACTCAATAATTTATTTATTATTTATTATTCTGTTGGCATCGTGGAGAAAATATGTTAGTCAGGTAGGCATGTACTTGCAGGAGGTCCGCACACGTCAAAAGGGGAAGATCTATCGATCCTATATTGTCCGAGAGTCCTACCGAGTGGGGAAGCAGGTGAAGACACGCCGGATCGCCAACGTGACCCGATTGCCGGAAGAAGCTCGGGAAGTGCTGGCGGCGGCCTTGCAAAAGAAGCGTCTTGTTCCTGTAGAGGGGCTCGAAGTCCAGGAGGCACTTGATTACGGAGGATTGGCCGTTCTCGAAGAAGCCTGGGGTCGCTTTGGCCTCGATGAAGTCTTTGCCCGTGTTGGCTCGGAGCGGAAACGAAGGCTTTTGAAGGCAATGATCTTTGGCCGGATTCTCTTTCCTTCCTCGAAGCTGGTCCTTCGGGAGGAAGCGCGGGGGACTCTTCTGGCCAAGGCTTGTGGGCTCGAAGAGAAGGATCTGGATGAAGACGAGCTCTACCGGGCGATGGATGAGTTAAACGGCTGTTGGAGTGGGATTGAGAAGAAGCTTTACCAAGGGAGTCAGCCGCAGGGGGCGAGCCTGGTGCTCTATGATCTTTCGAGTGTTTACTTCGAAGGGGAGGGCCCTGAGGGACTAGCGCAATATGGCTATAGTCGGGATCACCGGCAGGATCGGCGACAAGTTCTTCTGGCGGTGGCTACGGATGGTCGGGGGATTCCGTTCCATGTGGAAGTGCTGAGAGGGAATCGGGCGGACCGCACGACCTTGACGGGGCTCTTGGTCACGCTCAGACGGAGGTTTGGGATCCAAGAGGCGACCTTCGTCTTCGATGGGGGGATGAGGAGTTGGTGGAACTTGGAGATCCTGACTGGCATGGAGCTGGAGTACGTGACCTGGTCGACTCGGGCCAAGCTTCTGGAGATTCTCAGTCGTCTGCCTGAAGACCGACAGCTTTGGCTAACGGACCGGACGCGGGTACTGGAGATTGAACAGGAGGGAGTGCGCTATGTCATTGCGGGAGGAGAGTGGCGGGCTCAGCGGGACCGCGAACGGCGGCAAAGCCGCATTGCTCAAGCAGAAGAAGTGCTCCGCCAGATCACGAAGGCGGCACGCCGGCAGGTGAATCCCGTGAATCTCGGCAGCCGGGTTGGCCGAGCGCTGCAGAGGCTTCAAGCGCACAAATACTTCCAGTACGGCGTCGACGCAGGCGGCCGGTTCTGGTGGAAACTGGATCAGGAGCGGGTCAAGGAAGAAGAGGCGACTGACGGCTGGTATCTCTTGGAGACCAATCTCCCGGCGACCAAGGCTTCGGGCCAAGCGGTGCTCACCCACTATAAGCAGCTAGCTGTGGTCGAAGCCGCCTTCTCGGAGCTCAAGAGCTACCTGGAAGTCCGTCCCGTCTATCACTGGCGACCGGACCGAGTCCGCAACCATGTAAGGATCTGCTTCCTGGCCTTCTGGATGAGTGCGCGGCTCGGAGCCGAATGGGTGGCCAAGGGCTTTACCGAAGAGGTGCCCAAGGTGCTTCGGCGTCTTCAGACGATCCACTTGGTCAAACTCTCCCTAAAAGGACAACCGCTGATCGGGCTCTTCTCTCAGATTCCCCCCGAGTTGAATGCCTTGCTGCAAAAGATCGATCTGCTTTCCCTCTTCGCTTCTCCTCCCAAGTGGGCAATGTAGGCAGAACGAAAAATCTATTTCGTTCTGTTGCAATCACTTATGACGCAACGTTGCGGAAGATGGGTTAACCCATGTTTGGTGAAAATTTCGTAAGTTATTGATTATCAATGGTCTTTTTTTCAATGTGTCACTATGTGGGGGTTTTAGAGGTTCTTTTTTTGGGTTTCCAAGGCTCTAAGGAGCTGATTTTCAGGGCGGAAAGGATCTGACGCGCCTGTCGGTTTCCTGCCGTGACCCCGCGGTGTTTGGTGCCTCCAACCTCTGCCTCGACGACGTGGACGGTCCGGAGGTGAGTCCAGGCCTCTTCGGTGGAAAAGGGGAGCTTGGCAAGCTTTAGCTTTTTCTCCAAGAGTCGGTCAAGCAAGAAGGCCAAGGCGGCAACAAAGACATGGGCCTGGACCCGCTGGGGATCATGGTGATAGATCGGACGCATCTCTAGGACATCCTTTAGCTTCCGAAAGGCCCGTTCCACTTGGCTAAGCTCCTTGTAGGCACACACGGCCTCTACCGCGGAGAGATGTTTTTCTTCTGTCAAAATGAGGTACTTGCCTTCCAAAAGCTTCTCCTCTTCCAAGGGCTCTTGAGAAAACTCGAAGCGACCGGAAGAAAGACTCCAGCGGAAGTAGCGATGCCCATGATGGGCCGAGAGGATGCGCCCGGCAGCAGCTCCGATTTTCTCAGGATCTCGAAGCTCACCTTTTTCCACCCGCTTCGCCAGCTTCTCCAGCTCTTCCCGAATCTTCGAGACAGCTGCCTCCCGCATCGCTTGCTCGTAGGCGAGCCGCTCAGCACTCTCCACCACAAAGATCCGCTGCCCCGGAAGACGTCCCGGAACTTCGCAAACCCGGTCGTTACTTCCCGGAGCACAAGGTTGCCAGCAGCCCGCTTGCGCCTGGCAAAGATACTCTAGGACCTCCGGGCTTCTCCGCCGCCGAAGTCCCACCAAAAACCCATGGCCCTGACTCCAGAGAAAACCCAAGTTGGCCGTGCTCACCATCCCCCGGTCCCCCACAAAAACCACCCGCTGAAGTCCAAAACGCTTCTCTAAATCCTCCACCACCCTCTGTACCGTCTCTCCATCCTTAAGATTGCCTCGAAACACATGGTGGGCAATCGGCCAACCATTCACCATCACGACCTCCAAAAGAATCTGCCGATTGCCTCCCCGTCGGTCCCGACTGTACCCAAATTGAGCTAGATCCTCTGGCCCTTCTCCTTCAAAATAGCTGGAAGTCAAGTCGTAGAAGACCATCTCAGGCTGGAGGGAAAAAAGATCTCGCAGCCGACTAAAAAGCCCCTCTTCCAGCTCTTCCTTCCGTTGAATCAGCTCATCCAGCGTCCGATACCAAGGCCAAAGAAATCGATGGTCCACCCGCACCCGACCATTTTCCTTCCATATCGGCAGAATCCGTTCCCCCCTCCGATCGGGGACATAATCCGTCTCTAACCACTGAGCTAAGGCATGTTCGCTTCCTGGACAAATCAGCCGATGAGCCACCAAAATAAACGCTCTCTCCGCAAGAGAAAAAGCTTGCGACCTCTTACCAGATGCCTCCAAAAGCTCCGGAAACCCTAACTCCTCCCAAAGAACCCTAGCCACCAAGGTCTGCCCCCAAACCGCCGCCGATTTTGCCTCCCAACTTCCCGTCGTCTTCGGCGGCTCTCCTCTCAGAAGCTCCACAAGTCGGTCCACATGCGGAGCCAAAAGCTCCTTCCGGCCAAGATTGGCAATCGTCCGCTGCTTAATCTTCCCTCCATCGTAGTAGCTCTCCACCAGCCGAACATACTGGTCCACCTTCCCGCTTGGCCGCCGAATCGGCACGATCCGCAAAAACATGAAGAGACATTACTTCAAAACGCCAACACATGCAAGAATAATCGAGCAATAACTTAAAAAAAGTTATTCACAATGTAGCACTATGATTTTTGCAAAAATCGCTTCCTTTCCCCTGAAGCACCCCCAAAATTAGCCCATTTTCACTAAACATGGGTTAAAAGAAGCTTTAGATATGATTTATCATCACGGTCCTAAAGGGAGTTCAGGATTATGCCTTTGTAGCTGATCTGGCGTTCTTGCTTTGGCCTAATCTTAAAAAACTTGAAATCAGTCAACCTCCCATTTTCCACCAAAAAGGCCTTCGCTTATCTACATGCTACAAGAACGTCAAACACACTAAACACCGCGGTGTTACTGCAGTAAAAAGCCTAAAAACTCACATAAAAAAAATTGAAAAAGCCTTTTGAAAAACAATAAGTTATAAAAATTTCACCAAACATGGGTTATTAAGACGCCTTACAGCCCTTTATATTATGGTCTTGGTGTTTGGTATGGTTTACCAATAGTGTTTTTGATGGATAGATTTGTTGTTTTGCTATAACTGTTAGGTGAATTATCAACACTAAACTATTATTTTTTTCTTTCAAAGAAAAAATCACCTTGGATAGAATTTCCTTTTGAATTATAGACCAAGTTGTAAATTCCACGAAATCTAAAATGTTTTGAATACAAAAAATAGAGTATTTGATCAGCTAATGCTTGACCAATGTATAGTTCATAAAAAGAAGCCTCAACATAGATATATTGAAAACTCTCAAGAAGATTTTCACAACCTCTCAGTACCTCAAGTTCATATCCCTGTACATCAATTTTAAGTAAAGCTGGAGACTGAAGATCAACATTTTTTAACCAATAATCTAAGGGTCCAATTTCAACTAAAATCTCCTCTTTTTTGGCTGTTCCAGGAAAAAAATTATCTTGTAACCAGCTAATTGGAAGCAAAGAAGAAGAATCATCTCTTAAGGAAACATGCATTGGAAACTTACCAGCTACTGGTCCTATGCCTCCAGTAAAAAATATGACCTTAGGATCATCTTTAAAAAGAGCTTTATAAACTTTAGCTGGATTCGGTTGCGGTTCAAAGGCATAAATAAGAGCATTTGGAAAATATCGTCTAGCAACTAATGAAAATTGACCACGATTTGCACCAATATCAACAATTATCTCACAAGAAGGAATGTTTTTTAAAAGTGTTTCGTGTTCTATTCCGGCTGCGACTTTAAGAAAAAGACCTCTCCAATAGAAGGGTGTAGAAAGAATTTTAAGCAATTTATTTATTTTCTTTAGTGAAAACATTGTTATTGATGAGCGTGAGGTAATAATTTAGTTATTAATACAATCCAAAACGATTTTTGAACTGAATTAACCTTATTGTTGCATAATGAGTTTTCCTGCTAAGAAAATGGTCATTAAGAGTTAACCTATCTTCCGCAGCGTTGCATCATAAATGATTGCAACAGAACGAAATAGATTTTTCGTTCTGCCTACATTGCCCACTTGGGAGGAGAAGCGAAGAGGGAAAGCAGATCGATCTTTTGCAGCAAGGCATTCAACTCGGGGGGAATCTGAGAGAAGAGCCCGATCAGCGGTTGTCCTTTTAGGGAGAGTTTGACCAAGTGGATCGTCTGAAGATGCCGAAGCACCTTGGGCACCTCTTCGGTAAAGCCCTTGGCCACCCATTCGGCTCCGAGCCGCGCACTCATCCAGAAGGCCAGGAAGCAGATCCTTACATGGTTGCGGACTCGGGTCCGGTCGCCAGTGATAGACGGGATGGTCTTCCAGGTAACTCTTGAGCTCCGAGAAAGCAGCCTCGACCACATCCAGCTGCTTATAGTGGGTGAGCACCGCCTGGCCCGAAGCCTTGGTCGCTGGAAGATTGGTCTCCAAGAGATACCAGCCGCCCTTCGCCTCTTCTTCCTTGACCCGCTCCTGATCCAGTTTCCACCAGAACCGGCCGCTTGCGTCGACGCCGTACTGGAAGTATTTGTGCGCTTGGAGCCTCTGCAGCGCTCGGCCAACCCGGCTGCCGAGATTCACGGGATTCACCTGCCGGCGTGCCGCCTTCGTGATCTGGCGGAGCACTTCTTCTGCTTGAGCAATGCGGCTTTGCCGCCGTTCGCGGTCCCGCTGAGCCCGCCACTCTCCTCCCGCAATGACATAGCGCACTCCCTCCTGTTCAATCTCCAGTACCCGCGTCCGGTCCGTTAGCCAAAGCTGTCGGTCTTCAGGCAGACGACTGAGAATCTCCAGAAGCTTGGCCCGAGTCGACCAGGTCACGTACTCCAGCTCCATGCCAGTCAGGATCTCCAAGTTCCACCAACTCCTCATCCCCCCATCGAAGACGAAGGTCGCCTCTTGGATCCCAAACCTCCGTCTGAGCGTGACCAAGAGCCCCGTCAAGGTCGTGCGGTCCGCCCGATTCCCTCTCAGCACTTCCACATGGAACGGAATCCCCCGACCATCCGTAGCCACCGCCAGAAGAACTTGTCGCCGATCCTGCCGGTGATCCCGACTATAGCCATATTGCGCTAGTCCCTCAGGGCCCTCCCCTTCGAAGTAAACACTCGAAAGATCATAGAGCACCAGGCTCGCCCCCTGCGGCTGACTCCCTTGGTAAAGCTTCTTCTCAATCCCACTCCAACAGCCGTTTAACTCATCCATCGCCCGGTAGAGCTCGTCTTCATCCAGATCCTTCTCTTCGAGCCCACAAGCCTTGGCCAGAAGAGTCCCCCGCGCTTCCTCCCGAAGGACCAGCTTCGAGGAAGGAAAGAGAATCCGGCCAAAGATCATTGCCTTCAAAAGCCTTCGTTTCCGCTCCGAGCCAACACGGGCAAAGACTTCATCGAGGCCAAAGCGACCCCAGGCTTCTTCGAGAACGGCCAATCCTCCGTAATCAAGTGCCTCCTGGACTTCGAGCCCCTCTACAGGAACAAGACGCTTCTTTTGCAAGGCCGCCGCCAGCACTTCCCGAGCTTCTTCCGGCAATCGGGTCACGTTGGCGATCCGGCGTGTCTTCACCTGCTTCCCCACTCGGTAGGACTCTCGGACAATATAGGATCGATAGATCTTCCCCTTTTGACGTGTGCGGACCTCCTGCAAGTACATGCCTACC
Source organism: Candidatus Methylacidiphilum fumarolicum (assembly GCF_949774925.1). GTDB lineage: Bacteria > Verrucomicrobiota > Verrucomicrobiia > Methylacidiphilales > Methylacidiphilaceae > Methylacidiphilum > Methylacidiphilum fumarolicum. The sequence continues at coordinate 497,837 of NZ_OX458932.1, read as the reverse complement.
TGACTAACATATTTTCTCCACGATGCCAACAGAATAATAAATAATAAATAAATTATTGAGTCCTACACGAATATATATAAGTCATTGATACATCAACAAAATGGTCAAAAACTTGCGGAAGATGGGTTAACTCAAGGAATCATTCCTTTATTGTTTTTATTGCTAAAAAGCTATAACCAATAATCATACTAATTGATCTCCTTTAGCTCTTCTTAATAGATTGAATGACAATTGGATGATATCTACTTAACGTTGTGATCTATAATCTGGCTTATTCATAGAACTTCCAAATGAAAGGCATTTTCGATCTATGCCAATGTCTAATTTTCAAAAGCAAGGAATGCAGGACTGTATTATATTCTTAGACATAAAAAAAATGATACAAAAAACTCATAGATAAGAGGCTATTTCTTTTCTTGGAGATTGGGAAAGAATTGGTTCTTCTTAGATAATTCCCACAGTTTTGCATCTATTAAGAACCTGAACCAGAATGTTTGTAAGGTATAGAAAATCAAGCCTTCAACGCCATCAAGAAATCCTAGTTTGATAAAATACCTATAAAAAAATAATAAAAACGGCCGAATAAAAGGTGGAAACTTATAATAAAGTTGCTTTAACTCTTTTTTTCGTTTGATAGGACTTCCTGGAGCCCATTTGTATTCATCTTTTTTCCCAGCAGCCCTTAACCAAATTTCTTCGACTTCCAGGTCAGACCATCTATTGTGTCTTTGAATCCATTCCTTTAATTCCATTTGAATATCATCAATCATGAATCCTTGGAGCTTAGCAGTTTGTCCTTCAACATAAAAATGCTGATCATAGAGACGATCTTCACAGCGGCCTTTCCCTCTTCGAAAAAGTCTAAGATGCCACGTTGGAAAAATACCTCCATGCTTGAGTATTTTACCTAAAAATCTTACTACCCTGGCTATATAATAACCGTCGAACTGATCTTGCAAGTACAAAGAAGGTTTTTTTAATTGTTCAATTAGTTCAGAAGTAAGTCTTTCATCAGCATCTAAGTGTAGTTCCCAAGGCATCTTAAGTGGTAGATTTTCAATTGCCCAGTTCCTCTGTTTTGCATAATTTTCAAAAGGATGTTGGGTTATGTGAACTGGATAAGAGCTTAAGATTTTAATAGTTCCATCAGAGCTATAAGAATCCACCACATGGACATCATTTGAAATAGCAAGCGAAGATTCAATTGTAGGAATAATAGTTTTTTCTGAATTATATGTTAATATTACAACAGAGAGATACATAATAAATAAATTTACTATCAATACAAGTTTAAAAGAAATTTGAATTATGTTAAAACTAATATGGAAACATTCATTTTTTTTTACTTTTTAATAATTTTTGGTTTTAAAACAAACAGCACTTGATTAGAAAAAATCTCTTCGTCTGAATAAACTTTAAGTTCTTGTCGAATTTCTGGATTCAACCATTTTTTGCCTAAATCTGGATATTTAACTCGTTCTTCAAGAATATCAAAATATTGGCTAAACATCTCCCGGTATTCTTTTCGTGTTAATTTGTTAAGAAAAGTATTAGGCTGAAATCTTTTTTTCCTGAGATGTTCCCATGGCTCACTTTTCCTTTTCATATTAGAATTAACAACGGGAGGAAACCACTCGGTAAGATGGCCTCCACAAATTCCTGTAAAAATATTTGGTCGAATTAAAGCAATACCAGAAGGATCAAGCCAATGAACCATTTTAAAAATCAATTTTTTTAAGGAAGAAATTTCTATATGCTCAAAAACATCTTCAGAAATTATCAAATCAAATAAATGAGAATCAAAATCTAGTTCTGAAGCATCACAAATATAAAGTTCATCCTGAGAGAATGAAAATGTTAGTTTTTTTCCACGCAACTCGACAGCTTTTTCTAAGATTTTTCTTTCTGTAATATCAAATAAGTAAAATCGAATAAAAGACTTAATAGCTCGTTCAAATCCGTTCTTCTTCCATATATTAATGACTTCAGAAATTTTACCATATAAAAGTGGTGAGTCTAAATCAACTCCTTTAATCTTTGCCCCATAACTTTTTAACAAGACCATTCTAAGAGGACGAGGGCCAAAGCCAATTTCTAAAATCCGTGTGTTTTCAATTGGCTTTCCAGAATATAAAAGGAGCAAATTTTTATATTCATTTAGATCTTTAAAAAGTCCTTCTACTTTTTTCATCCCTTTTGGTTCTAAAAGACGTAATCGAAAGATATTGAATAGTTCTCTTATTTTTTCTTTAAAACTTATTGACGCTGAAGAACTAGTCTGAATTTTATTCATTATAAATAATTGAATTCTTAATAAAGAAATTTACTTAATTATCAATTTTCCCCATTCTTTTGGATCTATTGCTGATTCTATTGATAAATCATTTATCATACCGGTGTTTTTATTTGACCAAAACATTCTAAGAGCATCAGTTGTGCCATTTTTATCAGAATATATTATTCCAAAATCCCCATAATACGTTTTTCCTGGGATGAAATAAAATCCAAGTTCTTTCAGTGGGATTGCAGCATAGAAGCTATATTTATCTGTTTCCTTCTGTAAGTTAATATTGCAGTTTTCAAGAATTGACACTTTATCAACATGGGTAGTCCCAATAGGTGAAGAAAATAAAAAAGGATTTTTTGTTCCTGCAACACGATACTGATAAAGTATGCCTATAGGCTTCCCTTTATAAATCGAAATAAGAAGCCTAAAATCTCCTTCTCTAACTGGTTCGCTTATACTACGCATTTTTGTCCCACATTCAAAAACTACTGCGTCTCCAGTTTTGAAAAGCTGAAAAGGATTTTTCCCATTATTAATCATTGGGGTATCATCCGAAACATCCTTGAATCCAACATAAAGATATTGTTGATCAAAAGTTAAACTTGCGGAAGCCTTATGAAAAGCATCAAAGCCCCACTGGGCCACTGCTTCTTTGAAATTCCACTGGAAAAGGTCAGCCCTTGGAATACCATCCCCACTATGATAAAGAGGCCTAATTATTAAAAAAGGCCTCAAATCATTGTTATCTCCTGACAAACCGATTTTTTTTTCATTAGAAGAGACTCTAATGGCCTGTTGTGGGAGTCTTTGTACCGTCTCCAATCCTTCTATCTTGGCTATTACCGAACACTCCCTTGCATCACTTACTGGTCCAATTATATAAAACTGGTTGTCGATAGGATTTCTAAAAAATTGTCCTCCGAAGCTTTCTCCTCCAGCAGAGTTCATCGTGATTTCCATGCCGCGGACTTGATGCTGAGGAAGAACGTCTGGTCCTCCTCGAGCATCTTTAAAGATGCTTCCAATATACAGACCATCAGTTGTAAAGAAATATCTTTCTCCCAAATTTCCTGAAAGACAAAAAATCTCTCCGACATTTTCTAAATTTGCTGATCCAATCACATAAAGTGGGCCAACTAATATTCCAGGATTGGCTCTTGGGGCTGAACTACTTCCATGCACTCCTGACCAAGGATTTGGATAACGCCAAAGCAATTTTCCTTCTTGAGTAAACATTTCTAGTGGATTGTGATTGATAAGGATGTTCCCCTTTAAATCGCACCATCCTTGTGGATCATCTTCTACTGGTAATGGGTTAGACAAAGCAAAAATTCTTTTAGCATCTTTTAAGGAATATACTGGAGCTCCAACGCTATTGAATCCTTTGCAAGGGAGTTTCCATACCGCAACAAATTCTCTGGTTTGATTAATCCAAAAAGTTGACAGATCTGGACCAATTACAGGTGCCCACCATGCTCCTTTAAAGGGAGGCCCTCCCACTTCTTCTTCAGAAAAAATATCTAATTCATTTTCTTGGACAAGCCCATCTCCATTCTGATCTATCCATAAGAATGAATTATGTAGAGGAAAGCCCCTTTGTAATGATTCAATTTGTAAAGGAATCCACAACCCTGGGCGACCATAAAAGTTCCCTAGTTGAACAGCTTCCCAACCACTTCCATTAAATATGACAGGGTATTTTCTTTTAGCCCACTCTAATTGGAGAGGTTCAGAAAAGAGTTTGTTTGAAATCAGCTGTGGTAGTTGGTAGTTTTCTGTTAAAAAGTAAGTGAGAGTCCCCATTGCAGATAAAGGTCTAGCCGAACCATCTTCGTTCAATTCTGATATACAGAGCGAATTTTTAAATCCACTGACAATGAGCTTTCTATTGCCTAATGAAAAAAATTGATGATACATCTCCGCGCCTAATCCAAAAAGAGCATTGGTTTTTGTAGAGCGCCACAAAGTACTATTTACGCGCCATAATCCTTTTTGCCAGTCAAGATCTACTTTGTTCGCCATTACAATGGCTTCTGAGGGATTGGAAGGATTAATATTACATCCCATAGCCGCATAGTAGGTTGAACCACAATATTCTGTTAGAAAGTCTCCGTTCGATGCCCACACACTAATTCGTCTTGGAGACCTGTCCCATTCTACAACCCATAATCGATTTTCTTTGTCTATACAAATCCCAAAAGGAAGAAACATCCCTCGAGGATCGTAAGAGCCAATAAGAGGCCTTCCCCCTTTTTTCCCAATCTCCCGTAGAAATACTCCTTCTTTAGAAAAAACTTTCACATTCATGGCTCTGCCCCAATCAGAAATGTAAATTTGGCCCTTCTGATCTACTGCAATCCCAATGGGAGCTTCAAGCTCAGTGGAAATAAATGGAGTAATGTTTCCTTCTTGATCAATCTTAACAACCCCACGGCCACTGATCGCATAAAGTTGTCCATTAGGAGCTGTAACTATTCCAGTGGGTTTGTTAATAGAAAGTGTGTTGATAAGATTGCCTTCTTCGTCTACGATAAGAATTTTGTTTTCGAAAAAAAGAGAACAATAAATTCTGTTTCCCGAAGAAGCTACTCCCATTACCTGCCTTTGACACCATGAAGCATCCAATGCCCCATTTTCAATCGCTTCTCCCTCTGGAGTTTTAGGTGGAGGAGGTTTGGATGGATCAAAATGATAAATGATCTTATAAGGATTATTGTCCTTAAATAAAACAGGTTCTCCATTTTCAGCGTTAAAACGAACAAGCCGAATTTCTCCTGGTGGAATATCGTAAGGGGGTATTGATCCACCAACAACCATATAAAGGTATGGCCCTAATCTAGTAAGCATTCCACCAACCATTCCTCCATTCCCCCATTTTTTGTGTCCATTCAAATCAAGAGCCATAACAGTACAGGCTCCCTCTGCCATGGCGGCTGAAACAAAAATATTGTTTTTATCAGAAGTTATTGAGAGAGGATTTTCATGATTGGATAACCAGCCTCCCCGGCCATCAGGAGTTAGCCAGGGAGGATCTCCAGGATTTCCAAAAGCAAATTCGTAACGGAGTTTGAAAGGCTTATGAAAAATACCTCTTAGGTAATATTCTCCAGAAGGCACCTTAATGCCTGCCTCATCTTTTCCATCCCACCAGTCAACATTTCTTCCAGCTTTCCTTGGAACATCACTAATAAGGTTTCTGATTCTATTGCCCTTGTTGTCTTCTATTACAAGGCTTACATTTCCATCAGAGGGCAAATTATAGGTAATTTGAATATTTCCATATGTATAGAACTGTTGAACATCTTTTCCTTCATTTTTTTCATTACCCTGATTAATACGAGAAAGATGGCCTTCTTTTGAAAATACGATTTTACCCCAAGCTAATGGATTGGTCCAAAAAAAAGACCGTCGGGGATATTCTGGATTTACTAAATCGGCGTATCTGTGTTCTGGCCAGTTTTTACTTTTTTGGCTGCCCCAAAAAAATTCAAGTCCACATAAAAGATTTAATTTCTCAAAAGAAACGTCATTCAACGAAGAAATACCTAACACTTTCCAAGGAATGGCCATTTCTTGGCAATAGCCTTTTGCATCCTTATTTTTTTTGAAAGCAACTTGTATTCCCATTTTTCTTCCATCATTGACATCGGCTGATTGGCTTGCTTCGTCCCACATCCCAAAGTGAAGACTAACCCAGGGCAGTTGTTTTGGAGTATAATACCAGGAAGTAATATGGACTATTGTAGACTCATTCTTTAGTCGCAGCTGAACCGCATCTCCTTTCCATCCTCCTTGAGGATCAAACAAAGGGTCTATCCAATTTTCCATTGGAGTAGGATCCTGAAAGCAAAATAAAAAATAAAGATAGTTTTGATCGTACATGGAAGCTACTTCAACGGAATAGGTCCCTTTAAGAGTGGAAAGATCATAACAACAAAGAATCTTTCCAGAAAGATCCCATTCTTTTAAGTCACCATCAATTTGAATAGTTTGTTGTGCAGGAACAGAAATAAGCACATGATTGTCTGTTTGCTGGCTAAAGAGTGAACAGGGAATGAACAAAAGAAAGGCTACTATAAACCAGAAATAAAGATTTAAAACCATTATCATTGAGCTATACATAGGCAATAGCCATTTCTTTTGATTTAATGATTAGAAATCACAATTAAATCAGTGGCAGCGGGTAGCGTTGGGCAAAACCCAGCTCCCCAGATATTTCTATAGTTTAACCCAAAAAGAGCATTAATCTGTTTTGCGCCAGAAAGAACAAGTTTCCAAGATTTCCCTCCGTCTTCTGTCATAAACAAGGATTCAGCAAGCATTAGGTAATTACCATTTTGAACGGCAGCATAGCCTCTTCCAAGCGGATCAAACCACAAAGCAGTTACTGGTCGATTAGTTGGAAGTTGATAAACTTGCCAGTTTTCTCCTCCATCTTCTGTGTAAAGAATCTTTCCTCCATCCAGTCCAATCCAACCTTTCCAACTGGTAGCAAAGAAAAGAGAATAAGGATAAGAATTGATTAAGGGCAAGAGGACTTCATTCCATGTTTCACCTGAATCTAGACTTTTTAGTAGATAAGGAGTTGGCCGTTTTGTACCAAGAAGATAGATTACAAACCCATTCTTTTCTTTTACATCTCCAGGAATAGCTATTTTTAGAGAGCCAAAGAAAGTCCTTTCTTTCCAACTTTTGCCTTGATCAACACTCCAATGGCTAGCAAAGTCATTACAAAGAACGAATCGTACCGGACCTTTACAATAGAGATCTCCATACCCTTGAAGTTTTCCAGGCAGAATTTCTTCCCAAATTTCTCCATCATTGGTTGAATGCCAGAGCCTGCCCCATGCCTTTCCATGGCTTCCTTCAAGTAGCCAAATCTCCCGAGGCCCAGTTAATTGAACATGATACCAGCCTCCTTCATGTTTTACTTTTTGCCAACTCTTTCCTCCATCCTTAGATTTATATACTCCACCGTAACCACAGGTCCATCCTATCTGGTCATCCCAAAATTGAATATCGAGAAGCTGTCCTGTAAAAGATCTTTCCTTTTCTATTCCCTGTGTATTGGTTATAATAAAATCATGAGACGACTCGTCTGTGTGTAAGGAATCAGATACAGGCAGTGGACATCCCTGCCACAAACCAAAAGAAAAGCAGGGAAAGATTAGTTTCAATAAAAAAAAATTATTAAGATTAATCTTGTCATTCTTTTAAGCCATGTTTATTTCGGATAAAAGAAACAAATATCAGAATAAAAATAATATCTATAAGTACAAGAAAACTTCCATCAACTATAAGCAATAAAGCGGCAGATTTTGGTTGTAGAAAAGAAAAAATGAGGATTTTTCCAGCTAATATCCACGAACTGATGAATCTATGATTTGCTTGTCCCCATGAAGAAAGAATAATATCCAATAAAGAGTATATGATACCGAAAAAAGCCGTGATTAAAAAAATAATAAAAGTATTTGGATACTCAAACACATAATGATGAAAATGTTTACTACCTATTATATAAACTCCGTAGAGGAAGAATGATAAAAAAGGATACACAGATGCAATAAAAAAAAGAGATTTTTTTGCTTTGGAAACTCGTTCCGTAACATCACGAATGAGTCGTAATCTTCTTCCTATATAGTTATTTATCGGACCAATCGCCAACATAAATATTTGATTACATCTTTGAAAAATAGAATAAATTGCAACCACTGTATCTGTAGCAAACAATGCACCAAATAATGTTCCACTCCAATGAACCAGTGAAAGCAAAACATTGGTTTGAAGGGAAGGGAATACGAATTTCCATAGCTCCTGCCGAATATTATGAGGGATAGGTGCATTACTATTTAAATTGTTTGTTAAAAGTCTGTTTTGTATTTTCCTTAGAAAACTTCCAGACAGGAACCATCCTAATCCGTAGGCAACCAAGTCCAAACTTAGAAGGGTTATAAGGTTAACTGGGTATCGAATAAAATATAAAATGATGATCAAAAAAACCAGTCGAAATAAAGGACTAAATGTTTGCAGCCAACTATAATGATTAAACCGCCCTAGAGCATATAAAAAAGAAAGACAAAAGGATTGACGAGTTTGGAATAAGCCTACTAGAAAAAAAGAACTGATTAATGCTAAAGGAATTTCTTCAAAAAACTTTCCCTTATTATGAAAAAAATATATTATCCCCCATAATGAAAATCCCATGACAAGAAAAATGCGGAGGGAAAGTCGTAGGCTTTCTTTTTTATAATTCTCAAAATGTATTTTGTTATTAGCATCTTGGGCAGCTAGAATTTGTATTGCTAAAGAGATTCCTCCATCTGTCCATGCATTAACAAGAAACGAAATAGCCTGGGCAATTGCATAGGATGCAAAAATATTTTTTGGACACTTAGTTACTAACAGAAATATACTTATGGCATTAGCCAGAGAGACAATACCTGAAGAACTCCATAAATGAATAAGAGCCGGAAAGTGTTTTTTGAGTAGTTGAATCAATTTATCATAAAATTGTAAAGGCGAAATAAATTTAATACTATGTAGTTGATTCACACTTAGATTTATATTTTTTGATAATTTCTATAAAGGATTCTTCAAGTTTTTTTGCAGTATTTTCAATAGAAAAAAGATTTTCAGCTATTATTTTTCCATTTTCTCCCATTGTATGCCGGAGGGTATCATCGCTTAATAGTTCGATACATGCTTTGGCTATTTCTTGCACATTACAAGAGACCACAATTCCAGCATTTCCTTCTTTAACCTCTCTCCAAATGTTTACTTTATCAGATATAATCACAGGGATGCCTGCAGCCATTGCTTCCACAACGGCTATCCCAAAGTTTTCTGTATAAGATGGCAAAATAAAAACATCGGCATCAGCTAGAAGCGCTTTCTTTTTTTCCCCAGTAATCATTCCTGTAAATATGACGTTTTTTTCAAGATTGTATTCATTGATCCATTTAGATACCTTTTTCCCATAACCCTCATTATCGGGTCCTGCAAGGATAAGTGTTACATCTTCATGTTTTTTTATAATTTGAGAAAAAGCGGGTATAAGGAGATTTAGTCCTTTTTTAAAATTAATTCTTCCAAAAAAAAGTAAGATTTTACTTTCAAAGAGATTATACTGTCGTCGAAAATGTCCTTTTGAAAGATATCTGTATTGTTTAACATCAATCCCCAGTGGAATTATTATTCCAGGAGATTTCAATTTCAATGGAGTTACTAATTGTTGTTCTTCTAAGGAAGTAAAGTGAATTGCTGAAGCATGATTGAGATTAGGAAAATCAAACAATCTTTCATGAGGAAATTTTATCCAGCGTTTTTTCTTAAATAAAAAAGGATCAAGTGAACCATGTGGATTTATCACATATGGTATTTGATATTTACGAGCATAGTATGCAGTTATGGTAGGTGGGAAACGATATAATGAATATATATAAATTATATCATATTTTAATATTGTTTCTGATAATGTTTGTTTTAATGGTATAGAAAAGTAATATTTTCTTAATAATGAAATAGAATGAAAAGTTAAAGAAAAATAAGATATCTCATATCCATCCTTTTTTATATTTTGATATGTCTGATTTAAAGGAACTTTGAGCAATGAATCATCATAATCATTGGTAGTATAAATAGTGACTTTGTGACCTCGGTCTGCTAAAGCTCTGGCTTGATTAAGGCAAGCAACAGTAGGACCTCCATGACGAAAAGAAAGACTACAAATGACTTTAAGAATATGCATACACAAATAAGAAATTAATTAATAATGTATTTTTGTATAAAATAGAATTTCTTTTAACTTAATGCCTTCTGTTTATCAAAAATATGAATGATTATCTTTATTATAAAAAAATAATTCTAGAAAATTGTGATAAGAAACCATAACAAATTAAGATTCAATTTTTTTTGAAAAAAGGAATATAACCAATGGTTTTCTTATATATGCAAGGCTTTGTAAAAAAGAACTATGATTATAACATTGTTCGAAATAAAGTGTTATAAGGTCTCTCAGGAGATGATGTAGGAATAATCCGAGAAGCAACTAGACAAAAACCGGTAAAGATCCATCCATAGCCGTTTGCTGTTCCTTGAGATGTAATTTGACCATTGAAAAGAATTGGGCCAACAAAAGAATATAAAATAAGGGGCAATGGATTTTTTAATATTGCTGTGGCTTTCCAACATCTTAATCCAAGATAAATAACAAGGGAAAATCGATAAGCTAAATAAAGAAGTCCAAAGAGAGGTCCAAGTTCATAGATGTTTCTACTCCAATCATCTTCAACATATAGAGATTGTTCTCCTTGAAGAATGGTATAAGCATTTCCAGCGGTACCAATACCAAATCCTAAAAATGGTACATTATCCATTACATCAATAAATCTTATCAGATCACCTGCAATCCGTTCAAGCATGAGATATCCACCCTCATTTTCACTCGCTCCAGTCCATCTTTCTTGCATTGCTCCAACAATATTAGAAAAAATTGTCAAAGAAAAAAAGACACTTACTATTGCCATAATAACAAGAACGATTATAAAATTGATTGATTGTTTTATTAAACCAGATCTAAGACCAGCAATTAGAGAGCCAACTAATACTAAAAAGCATAAAATAAAAGCCATTCTACTTCCTGAAACTAATATGTTAACAAGCACGGCTCCTCCTACTATCCAAGTTAAAAATCCTTTAAGGAATTTTTGATTTTTATTTTTAAACAACAGGTAAATAAAGAATCCTAGGCAGCTTGCTATAAAAAGTGACAGGCCTAATACAAATGTGAAGGTTCCAGAAGCACGCTGAATTTCACCATAAACTCCAAGATTTTTATATGCTAATTCTGGATCTTGTGCAAAACCAGCATTAATTGGAGAATCACTAGGTGAAATAGTTTGTAAAAAGCAGAGAGGAGCCATTGGAATAGAATAAAGTAATGTCCATTTTGCCACTTTATCTAACTGTTCCTTTGAAAGAGCCCTTTCCATAAGAAAAGGTAAGGGAATATACAAGAAATAATTTCTGAATCCATAAAATATAAAAACAGGAGAAATTTCTTCAAAAAATGCTTCGTATACAGCCAAAAGTAAAGCAATAATGGCGAAAGATAAACCACCTAAAAATAAAGGATGAGGTCTTGACCATAAATTTAGTCTTAAACCAAGCCAATAAGCCCAGATCACAAAAGGATCTCTAATAAAAAAAAGAACCCTCCCAAATTCAGGAAAAATCCATTTTCTTAGAATCCCTTCGGTTAAAAGCAAAACATAAATGATAATAAGAATCCTGGTTAGCAGCTGCTTCTTTTTTCCAAGAAACTGAGGATTACACGGTGGATTTTTCAAATAAGATTTTTTGAAGTACATTATAGTAATTTTCTCCAATGGTTTTTCTTGTATATTTTTTCAGGTGTTCTTTTGCATGAAATCTTAATGAATGGAAAAGCTCTGGATTCTTAATGACCTCTTTAATTTTACTTGCTAATAGATAAACATCTCCATTTGGATAAGTAAGTCCACAAGGTCCAATGGCTTCCTTAAGACCTCCCCTTTCACTCCCAATCACCACACAACCTGAAGCTATGCCTTCAAGAGCAACAATACCAAATGGTTCATCGTAAATAGAAGGGACGACTAAAATCTTATGGTTCTTCATTAAGTCGGCAACTTCTTGCTGTGTTTTGGGACCTAATATATCAACCCTTTGCTCCAGATCATTGGCTTTTATAAAGGCCATCAGATTTTCCTCTTCAGGTCCATATCCAACAAAGCTAGCTGTAAGATCAATTTTTTCTTGTTTTAAGAGCATCAAGGCTTTCAAAACATCTATTGCCCCTTTTCCAGAAACCATTCTTCCAACAAAAAGGAGATCCTTCGGACGATTTTCTTCTTTAGGCAAAGAAAATAGGCTATCATCAAAGAGATTTGGAATAACAATTGTTTTAGCTTTATATGGAAGATGATCTACGATGGCTTGGCTCACTCCAACAGTGATTTTTGCTTTTTTCAGAATCCACTTATGAAAAATGCCTTTGATTCCTTTAAAAGAAAGCCAATTCTGAATTATTATTCCATAAGGTTTGTTTAAGAGGGCAGAAGCCCAGCAAAGTTTGATTGACAAATGGTTATGGAGTATTACATCAGCATTGAAAGTGACTAGAAGAATGTTAAAAGGATTAATTGTTCGGATCACTTGATAAGGAAACTGTTCTTTTCCTACATGAGGCGTAGAGGTAAGAACAGAGATAAATAAATCCTTTTTTGCTAGTTCTTGAGCTAAAACTTGAGCAAATGTTTCCATTCCTCCAATGTGAGGCCAAAAATAATAGCTTGTGAATAAAAGTTTGAATTTTTTTTTATTCATTATATGTAAGTTTAAATAAAACCGTATTTTTTGATAAACACATTAAAAGCATAGATTGGTTGGAAGATTACTATACTTTTATCCCAGTTTTTTTCTTAGACTCATCCTTAATAATTGTTCTCATACAATCTCTTAGCATACTAACATTATTTTTGGGATAACAAACCCTATTTCATCATTCTTCACTAAATCTCTGTACTTCCAAAAATTCTAAAGCTATGGCAGGAAGGTTCATAATCATAGCTTTGTTGACACAAGTCTACTAGCCCATGTTTGGTGAAAATTTCGTAAGTTATTGATTATCAATGGTCTTTTTTTCAATGTGTCACTATGTGGGGGTTTTAGAGGTTCTTTTTTTGGGTTTCCAAGGCTCTAAGGAGCTGATTTTCAGGGCGGAAAGGATCTGACGCGCCTGTCGGTTTCCTGCTGTGACCCCGCGGTGTTTGGTGCCTCCAACCTCTGCCTCGACGACGTGGACGGTCCGGAGGTGAGTCCAGGCCTCTTCGGTGGAAAAGGGGAGCTTGGCAAGCTTTAGCTTTTTCTCCAGGAGTCGGTCAAGCAAGAAGGCCAAGGCGGCAACAAAGACATGGGCCTGGACCCGCTGGGGATCATGGTGATAGATCGGACGCATCTCTAGGACATCCTTTAGCTTCCGAAAGGCCCGTTCCACTTGGCTAAGCTCCTTATAGGCACCTACGGCCTCTACTGCGGAGAGATGTTTTTCTTCTGTCAAAATGAGGTACTTGCCTTCCAAAAGCTTCTCCTCTTCCAAGGGCTCTTGAGAAAACTCGAAGCGACCGGAAGAAAGACTCCAGCGGAAGTAGCGATGCCCATGATGGAGCGAGAGGATGCGCCCGGCAGCAGCTCCGATTTTCTCAGGATCTCGAAGCTCTCCTTTTTCCACCTGCTTGGCCAGCTTCTCCAGCTCTTCCCGAATCTTCGAGACAGCTGCCTCCCGCATCGCTTGCTCGTAGGCGAGCCGCTCGGCACTCTCCACCACAAAGATCCGCTGCCCCGGGAGACGTCCCGGAACTTCGCAAACCCGGTCGTTACTTCCCGGAGCACAAGGCTGCCAGCAGCCCGCTTGCGCCTGGCAAAGATACTCTAGGACCTCCGGGCTTCTCCGCCGCCGAAGTCCCACCAAAAACCCATGGCCCTGACTCCAGAGAAAACACAAGTTGGCCGTGCTCACCATCCCCCGGTCCCCCACAAAAACCACCCGCCGAAGCCCAAAACGCTTCTCTAAATCCTCCACCACCCTCTGTACCGTCTCTCCATCCTTGAGATTGCCTCGAAACACATGGTGGGCAATCGGCCAACCATTCACCATCACCACCCCCAAAAGAATCTGCCGATTGCCTCCCCGTCGGTCCCGACTGTACCCAAATTGAGCTAGCTCCTCTGGCCCTTCCCCTTCGAAATAGGTGGAAGTCAAGTCGTAGAAGACCCTCTCAGGCTGGAGGGAAAAAAGATCTCGCAGCCGGCTAAAAAGCCCCTCTTCCAGCTCTTCCTTCCGTTGAATCAGCTCATCCAGCGTCCGATACCAAGGCCAAAGAAAGCGATGGTCCACCCGCACCCGACCATTTTCCTTCCATATCGGCAGAATCCGTTCCCCCCTCCGATCGGCTACATAATCCGTCTCTAACCACTGGGCTAAGGCATGTTCGCTTCCTGGACAAATCAGCCGATGAGCCACCAAAACAAACGCTCTCTCGGCAAGAGAAACAGCTTGCGGCCTCTTACCAGATGCCGCCAAAAGCTCCGGAAACCCTAACTCCTCCCAAAGAGCCCTCGCCACCAAGGTCGGCCCCCAAACTGCCGCCGATTTTGCCTCCCAACTTCCCGTCGTCTTCGGCGGCTCTCCTCTCAGAAGCTCCACAAGCCGGTCCACATGCGGAGCCAGAATCTCCCTCCGCCCAAGATTGGCAATCGTCCGCTGCTTAATCTTCCCTCCATCGTAGTAGCTCTCCACCAGCCGAACATACTGGTCCACCTTCCCGCTTGGCCGCCGAATCGGCACGATCCGCAAAAACATAAAGAGACATAATTTCAAAACGCCTACACATGCAAGAATAATCGAGCAACAACTTAAGAAAAGTTATTCACAACGTAGCACTATGTTTTTTTGCAAAAATCGCTTCCTCTCCCCTGGAGCACCCCCAAAATTAGCCCATTTTCACCAAACATGGGCTAGTTTCAGTTGTTGAAGATAAAACTAATAGATTAGACGCAATAAAACCTAGAAATTCTAACTAATTCAGAAAATTATTATAATTCGTTTTATATTTTGCCATTTATCCCTTGTAATTTCAAGATATTATCTATTGTCTATCTCAAAAACAAGTCTTAACTTTGATTGCAAAGAAACTTAAAATAAATTTCTAGAGGAAGGCATTTTTATTTTTTCATACAATTTTCTCTTGAATAACCCCATCATCATTTCTGCTTAAAAGAAACTCTTTTATTAATTATTTTAAATATAACTACAAACCAATATCTTCAGTAATATACAAGGCATAATGGCAATGATAAACCTATTCAGCAGCGTACCTATTGTCTCCGACACGATGAGGAACGGTCACAACAATGCAACATTTTAACTATATTATAATATTTCTCTCCACAAGCTTGTTTTGTATGTTTTTTCAGATGTTCTTTTGCATGCATCCTTAATGAATGAAAAAGCTCTGGATTTTTAATGACCTCTTTAATTTTGCTGGCCAATTGATAGACATCTCCATTGGGATAAGTAAGTCCACAAGGTCCAATGGCGTCCTTAAGCCCTCCTCCTTCACTACCAATCACCACACAGCCTGAAGCTATACCCTCAAGAGCAACAATACCAAATGGTTCATTCCAAAGTGAAAGTACAACCAAAATCTTATGTTTTTTCATTAGGTCGGCAACTTCTTGCTGTGTTTTGGGGCCTAATATATCAACCCATTGCTCTAGATCATTGGCTTTTACAAAGGCTCTAAGATTTACCTCTTCAGGTCCATATCCAACGAAGCTAGCAGTGAGATCAATTTTTTCTTGTTTTAAGAGCATCAAGGCTTTCAAAACATCTATTGGTCCTTTTTCAGAAACCATTCTACCAACAAACAGGATATCTTGTGGACGATTTTCTTCTTTAGGCAAAGAAAATAGGCTATCATCATAGGGATTTGGAATAATTATTGTTTTAGCTTTATATGGAAGATGATCTACTATAGCTTGACTCACTCCAACAATGATTTTTGCTTTTTTCAGAATCCACTTATAAAAAATACCCTTGATTCCTTTAAAAGAAAGATATCTATGAATTATTATTCCATAAGGCTTGTTTAAGAGGGCAGAAGCCCAGCAAAGTTTGATTGGCAAATGGTTATATAGTATTATACCAGCATTTAAAGTGACAAGAAAAACGCTAAAAGGGTTATAAGGATTAATTGTTCGAATCACTCGATAAGGAAATGGTTCTTCCCCTTCATAAGGCGTAGCAGTAAGAACACTGAGAGAAATTTTTTCTTTTTTGCTAAGTTCTTGAGCTAAAATATGAGCGAATGTTTCCGTTCCTCCTATGCGAGGCCAAAATAAATAGCATGCGAACAAAAGTTTCATTTTTTATCCATTTTCATTAACGTGGTTTAATGAAAAACTAGATTTTTTGATTAGCACATTAAAAGCACAGATAGGTTGGTGGATTTCTATAACTCTTTATCTCATTTTTTTTCTTTTAGACTCATCCTTAATAATTGTCCTTATACATTCTGCTAGTTTACTAACATTATTTGCAGGGAAAACTAATCCATTTTCTTCATGCTTTACTAAATCACCTATTGATCCAACAAGGCCTGAAGCAATGATAAGAAGTCCAAAATTCATAGCTTCGTTAATCACCACTCCCATGTGTCGTTTGTGGAAGGTAAAACAAATACATCAGATGCAATATAAGCTTTGGAAATTTCTGATTGAGCAAGAAAACCCATAAAAATAACTTTCTCTATTTTATTCTTTGTAATTTTTTCTTCCATTTTTTTCTTAAAGGCCCATCACCTACAACTAATAAATAACAAGGAAATTCTTTAACTAGCAGCTGAAATGCATCTAAAAGAAGAAATGGACACTTCATTTCTACTAATCGTCCACAAAAAAGGATTACTGGAAAATGATTAAATATCCCAAAACTTTTGCGAATGCTTTCTCTGAAAGGATAAAGTTTTTCATATTGAGTTTGAAAATATTGATTATCAACACAATAAATGGCTGGATATAAACGTTCTTTTGGAACACCATAATATTCCAGGTATTTTCTATTAGCCTCTCCTAGATACAAGCCATAGATTTGACTGCAAAGAAATCTTAAAGGAAGATACTTTATTATTTTCTTCCGCACTTTCCTCTTATGAAACTACACATCTTCTGTTCTAAGTAAGGAAACTCTTTTATTAATGCTTTGAAGTATTATTGCAACCCAATTTGTAGTCGCATAGTAGCCATGAATCCATATAATGTCATATTTTTCTTTCCAGATATATTTTAAGATATCAATTCTTATTGCATTAAGAAAAAATTTTGGAAATTTTCGATTGCTTTTAGAAAGATTAATCCAATGATATCCCTCAAAAGAATTCCATTCATCTCTTATATGATGTTCTTTTGAATAATAAATAACAGTGAAAGAAATATCTTTTATTTTGCTTAATTCTCTATAGATAGGAATAAAATAATGTATTTGATGAGAAATCAAATGAAGAGTTCTAATCTTTTTTTATATAATTTAATAAAAGCGTTATATGATAAATTTATGTTACTATTATATTTCACCTGATTTAAAATAAGAATTAGAATGATATTAAAAAACGGAAAAAAAATCATAAACAAATATTCTTTTCTTTCAGGAAAAGGAAATGATGCTCCGTTCTGAATATGATTATTACGAAAAATTGAGCAATAATGAAATATTCTAATCGTAAAAAAGCTACCGCACTTGCTCTATTTTCTGTCAGAAAAATAGAGAAGAACAAGAATAATTTTTCTCTTCTTTTGAGATACTTTATTATTATATTTTTTAAAATATAAATAATTTTTTTGTAAAAAATTACAAATGAAATAATATATCCCGATTTTTTTTCATTTACCCCATCTTCCGCGTGCGCCGTGGAAAGGGTGCATCGCCCAGTGGGGTGGAAGTGAACCCCTCCCGGCAACTATTGCTCCAGCCGGAAGCGCCTGGGGCGGCTACTGACGGCAACGCTGGTGGTCGAAGCCTCTGGGAAAAAGGCCCGGAATAGCGGGTCAGCGAGCAAGCAGGCCGTAATGCAAATGAACGCTGAACAAAGTCTCGAAAAGGGCAACGCGGACGCCGAGCTGGTGCGGAAAAGGCGAAGGCCGATGTTTCCCCGGGAAGGAGAGCAATGGATGCACTGGGGAAAGCCGCCGGGGTATTGGGCGACGACATGCCTGCAAAGGGAGATGCATCAACACGGGAGGCCCATCTGGTTGGGAGCCTGGCGGAGCCAGGCTGACCGACCGCTGCCCTGCGAGGGACGGAGCGGAATCAGGTGGGAATCGGATAGGTCCATAGTACCTGGGAAGTCGGAGAAAGGCCGATGGAGGGAAGGGACCTTAGTTCAAGGGAAACGCCCGAAAGAGCGAGAGCAGGGAGATTGGCAGTGAGTCTAGAACCTCCCGAGAGTGTTTGGAAGCTCCAGATGGCGTTGCAGGAGAAAGCGAAGGCAAATCTGACCTATCGCTTCTATACTCTCTACGACAAGCTCTACCGCAAGGACGTGCTCGAACACGCCTGGGTAGTCTGCCGGAAGAACGGCGGAGCGGCCGGAGTGGATGGGCAGAGGTTTGAGCGGATCGAGGAAGAGGGTGTGGATGGCTGGTTGGATCGACTGGCGGAGGAACTCCGCAACAAGACCTATATGCCGGAAGCGGTTCGGCGGGTATGGATTCCCAACCCGACGGAAAGCAGAGGCCCTTAGGGGTACCGACGATCCGGGATCGGGTGGCACAGATGGCAGCGGTCCTTGTGCTGGCACCGATCTTCGAGGTCGATTTACCGGAAGAACAGTATGCCTACCGAGAAGGGCGAAGCGCCCTGGACGCGGTAAAGCAGGTGCATGCCCTCCTAAGGAAGGGCTATACTGAGGTGATCGACGCCGACCTCTGCGGCTACTTCGATAGCATTCCCCATGATCCACTTCTTAAGAGCCTGGCCCGACGGATCTCCGACGGGACGATGCTCGCTCTGTTGAAGGCATGGTTGGAGATGGCCGTCGAAGAAGAAGACGAGGATGGGAGGAAGCAGCGGCGGACCCAGGCCAAGGATAGCGGGCGGGGGACCCCGCAAGGAGCCCCCCTCTCTCCACTCCTGGCCAACCTCTATATGAGGCGGTTTATTTTGGACTGGAAGCGGCAAGGCTGGGAAGCAAAGTAAAAGGCGCGAATCGTTTCGTAAGCCGACGACTAGGTGATTCTCTGCCGCCGCTCCGCCCAGGAAGCAAGAAAATCAATGGAACAGATCATGACGCGGATCGGGCTTAGGGTAAACTCGGAAAAGACCCGGATCTGCCGAGTGCCGGAGCAGAGATTCGATTTTCTCGGCTACACCTTTGATCTCTGCTACAAGCCCATCACGGGGCGTAGCTAGCCCATCTTCCGCAAGTTTTTGACCATTTTGTTGATGTATCAATGACTTATGTATATTCGTGTAGGACTAAATAATTTATTTTTCTTTTATTATTTTGTTGGCATCGTGGAGAAAATATGTTAGTCAGGTAGGCATGTACTTGCAGGAGGTCCGCACACGCCACAAAGGGAAGATTTATCGATCCTATATTGTCCGAGAGTCCTACCGGGTGGGGAAGCAGGTGAAGACACGCCGGATCGCCAACGTGACCCGGTTGCCGGAAGAAGCTCGGGAAGTGCTGGCAGCGGCCTTGCAAAAGAAGCGTCTTGTTCCTGTAGAGGGGCTCGAAGTCCAGGAGGCACTTGATTACGGAGGATTGGCCGTTCTCGAAGAAGCCTGGGATCGCTTTGGCCTCGATGAAGTCTTTGCCAGTGTTGGCTCGGAGCGGAAACGAAGGCTTTTGAAGGCAATAATCTTTGGCCGGATTCTCTTTCCTTCCTCGAAGCTGGCCCTTCGGGAGGAAGCGCGGGGGACCCTTCTGGCTAAGGCTTGTGGGCTTGAGGAGAAGGATCTGGATGAGGACGAGCTCTCCCGGGCGATGGATGAGTTGAATGGCTGTTGGAGCGGGATTGAGAAGAAGCTTTACCAAGGGAGTCAGCCGCAGGGGGCGAGCCTGGTGCTCTATGATCTTTCGAGTGTTTACTTCGAAGGGGAGGGCCCTGAGGGACTAGCGCAATATGGCTATAGTCGGGATCACCGGCAGGATCGGCGCCAAGTTCTTCTTGCGGTGGCTACGGATGGTCGGGGGATTCCGTTCCATGTGGAAGTGCTGAGAGGGAATCGGGCGGACCGCACGACCTTGACGGGGCTCTTGGTCACGCTCAGACGGAGGTTTGGGATCCAAGAGGCGACCTTCGTCTTCGATGGGGGGATGAGGAGTTGGTGGAACTTGGAGATCCTGACTGGCATGGAGCTGGAGTACGTGACCTGGTCGACTCGGGCCAAGCTTCTGGAGATTCTCAGTCGTCTGCCTGAAGACCGACAGCTTTGGCTAACGGACTGGACGCGGGTACTGGAGATCGAACAGGAGGGAGTGCGCTATGTCATTGCGGGGGGAGAATGGCGGGCTCAGCGGGACCGCGAACGGCGGCAAAGCCGCATTGCTCAAGCAGAAGAGGTGCTCCGCCAGATCACGAAGGCGGCACGCCGGCAGGTGAATCCCGTGAATCTCGGCAGCCGGGTTGGCCGAGCGCTGCAGAGGCTCCAAGCGCACAAATACTTCCAGTACGGCGTCGACGCAGGCGGCCGGTTCTGGTGGAAACTGGATCAGGAGCGGGTCAAGGAAGAAGAGGCGACTGACGGCTGGTATCTCTTGGAGACCAATCTCCCGGCGACCAAGGCTTCGGGCCAGGCGGTGCTCACCACTATAAGCAGCTGGCTGTGGTCGAAGCCGCTTTCTCGGAGCTCAAGAGTTACCTGGAAGTCCTTCCCGTCTATCACTGGCGACCGGACCGAGTCCGCAACCATGTAAGGATCTGCTTCCTTGCCTTCTGGATGATTCCGCGCGGCTCGGAGCCGAATGGGTGGCCAAGGGCTTTACCGAAGAGGTGCCCAAGGTGCTTCGGCGTCTTCAGACGATCCGCTTGGTCAACCTCTCTCTAAAAAGACAACCGCTGATTGGGCTCTTCTCTCAGATTCCCCCAGAGTTGAATGCCCTGCTTCAAAAGCTCGATCTACTTTCTCTCTTCGCTTCTCCGCCCAAGTGGGCAATGTAGGCAGAACGAAAAATCTATTTCGTTCTGTTGCAATCACTTATGACGCAACGTTGCGGAAGATGGGTTAACCCTCGTTTTTCCGTTGTATTTAATTCATCAATCAAGCAGCAGAGGAAAACAATTTTCCTTAAGATATCAATAAATTAATTAAGTTACAACTCTAGCATCAATTTTCTTTGAATAGTGATTCCCGTATAGCCGAGCACAGAACACCGTGATAATTTCCAGGACGTCCTTGGTCAAATCTTCCTAGAAAGTCGTCTCCTCCCCTTGGTTGATAAGGATCACTTCCACGTTTTTTGCCTCGCAGATGGCGAACACCAGATCCGTACCAAAGCACAACAGCCAGTCCTTGTGGGGGGATGATCAGCTGCCCAATCTTATCACCGATGACGGCATCAAGCAGCCGCTTGAGGCCCTTCGTGTGAGAGTTCATACCGGACCCTACATCCGCGAACGGCCTCGAACGTCCAGCCCTGGCGGGCACAGAACAGCTGCAAGCACTTATTTCTGCCCTTCCAGCTCGTCCTTTTGGTCGAGGCTGAAAACACTGGCATAGGCAATCTTACACCAGTTGGCTTCGGTTTTGGCCAGAAATGTTCTGGACGCAACCGTGCAAGATCCTATTACTGACGTGCGCCCGCCATGCGGGCATGAGGCAAAAGAATTTACCCTCAAGTCTCCATCGCCGTAGCGTTTGGGCAGGAACTCCTAGGAACTCAGCGCCTCTTGAATGCTGACTTTCTTGCGAGATAGATTCAAAATATATATATTACCGCACAAGAAAGCGCAATTGTTATGGAAACTATTCACCGCCCTTCTGTACAGAAAGTTCCTATGGTGCTGTACTGATTATCAGTTCAGCATACCATCCTTCCCTATCAACAATTATGCGGGAGCTCCCTCAAGCCCTGGTAAGAGCCCATCATTTTTTCTTGCTTCTTCTTGTTGAGTAGGATTCTTCGTCGACTCAGCCACATTGTTAGAAGGTAAAGATGGTGTATTTTTTGTTGGAGGATTGGTCATCTTCCCTGTTTTAACAATCTCAATAACCTGCTCGGCATTGAGTGTCTCATATTCGAGAAGGGCTTGAGCTAATGCTTCTACTTTGTCTTTATGCTCAAGAATGATCCTTTTAGCTTTTTCGTAAGCTGTCTGGATAAAATGTTGGACTTCTTGGTCAATAGCACGCGCAGTCGCTTCACTATACCCCCTTGCTGTTCCCAGTTCTCTACCGAGGAAAACCATTGAAGAGTCATCGGAATAATGAACCATTCCCAGCTTTTCACTCATTCCCCATTCACAAACCATCTTACGCGCATACCATGTGGCTTGGCGAATATCCCCACTGGCCCCACTCGAAATATCTCCAAGAAACACCTCTTCAGCCACCCTTCCTCCCATTGCCACACAAAGATCATCAAGAACCTCTTTCTTTCGGGCATTGTATTTATCAGAAGCCGGAAGCATCATCGTCACACCGAGAGCCGGTCCTCTGGGAATGATTGTAACTTTATGGATAGGATCGGTATTTTCCAACAGGACATTAAGTACGGCATGACCTGCCTCATGATAAGCGGTAGTCTTACGCTCTTCTTCACTCATCGCAAGACTCCTCCGCTCCTTCCCCCATCTAACTTTGTCTCTGGCTTCTTCTAAATCAGGCTGATCCACGCTCTCTTTGCCTTTCTTAGCTGCAATAAGAGCTGCCTCATTTATTAAGTTAGCCAGCTCGGCCCCTGAAAATCCTGGAGTCCCCCTCGCCAGAGCGGTGAGATCAGCACTCTTAGAAAGCTTAATTTTCTGTGCATGCACTCTAAGAATCTGTTCCCGTCCACGAATATCGGGAAGATTAACGCGTACTTCCCGATCGAATCTTCCAGGCCGCAACAACGCAGGATCCAGAACATCCTTTCTATTCGTTGCCGCAATGACAATGACTCCTTCTTGCGATTCGATACCATCCATCTCAACAAGAAGAGCATTTAATGTCTGCTCTCTTTCATCATGACCGCCTCCAAGCCCAGTGCCACGAGCTCGCCCTACAGCATCAATTTCATCAATGAACACAATACAAGGAGCATGACGCCTAGCTTGCTCGAACATATCACGAACTCGCGAAGCCCCAACCCCCACAAACATTTCAACGAAGTCAGAACCACTGATACTGAAAAAAGGAACATCCGCTTCACCCGCAATAGCTTTTGCTAAGAGGGTCTTGCCTGTGCCTGGAGGGCCTACCATAAGAACACCTTTAGGAATTCTTCCACCAAGTTTTTGAAACTTCTTAGGGTCCTTGAGAAATTCTACTAATTCCTGGACCTCCTCTTTTGCCTCTTCTACCCCAGCTACATCTTTAAAAGTGACCTTTGTTTTACCACCACTTAAAAGTCTGGCTCGACTCTTTCCAAAACTAAAAGCACCTCTCCCAGCCATCCGGATCTGTTGGCGAAAAAGAAAATAGAGAGCCAATATAAAGAGCAAAAAAGGCAGCACACTTAAAAAAGCCTGTCCCCAAAAATTATGAACGACTTTGACATCAATCTCTGGAAAGCCCTTGGATGCAAGAAATTGTTTTAAGTCTCTGTTAAACTCCAAATCAACAACAGTTCTAAAAGGGACAATGATTTCAGCATTTTCTGTTGGCCCTGCAGGTCGTGTATACCTTCCCTCCAGAAAAGTCTGACCTGTAGAAGTATCTCGTATAAACACCAAGGACTTTACCCTTCCTTGGTCCAAAAGTCGTGTTAATTGAGGAAGAGATTTCTGTTCTATCCCTGGTCCCTGATTGACACTAACATAATAAGCAAGGACCACAAAGAGAATGGATACTAGAAAAAAAAGAAAACCTTTCCAATTAGATTCTCCACCTGGTTCGTTTTTCGATGAATCATTCCTTCTTGAGGACGTATTTTTTTTCATTTTTGGAAATGGCATCGATGATTTAGACATAAGAAGATATACAATTTTTTTTTATTACAAAATACCATTACAAGTAATTTCTTGCAAACAAAAGCTAAGGGATTTTCCGGAGTGTTTCCTTATTATTCTTGACTTTGCCTTTAGATGGATTGGAAGAACCGTTTTCATTGCGCAAAGGAATCGGTTCGATGATACGGTAATAGGTATCCCGGCGCACGGGGATTTTGCCAGCATTTTCAATGGCCTTTTTTAGGGCCTCAACCGGTTGCCCTGGAGGTGTATTAGCTCCAGCCATGTGGAATATCTTTTCTTTATCGATCGTACCATGTAAATCATCCGCTCCAAAATTTAAAGCAAGCTCTCCTATCGCCATGCCAGAACTAATCCAGTATGCGGTAATATGGTCAAAGTTATCCAAACAAAGCCTACTGAGAGCAATTGTTTTCAAAAAATCGACACTGGATGCCTTTCGAACATGACTTAGTTTAGTATTGGCTGGTTCGAAGGCAAAAGGAATGAAGGCACAGAACCCACCTGTTTCTTCTTGCAGACCCCTAAGCCTAAACAAATGATCTATACGCTGGGGGAATGTTTCCACATGGCCAAAAAGCATCGTAGCCGTACTTTTTTTCCCAAGATTATGCCAATGGCGATGAACTTCCAGCCATTCCTCAGCCG
This sequence comes from Candidatus Methylacidiphilum fumarolicum, assembly GCF_949774925.1. Classification (GTDB taxonomy): domain Bacteria; phylum Verrucomicrobiota; class Verrucomicrobiia; order Methylacidiphilales; family Methylacidiphilaceae; genus Methylacidiphilum; species Methylacidiphilum fumarolicum. The sequence continues at coordinate 473,191 of NZ_OX458932.1, read as the reverse complement.
ACTCCTTACCTAAACAGATTTGACGACGTACCTCTGGATCAAATATCTCCGCTCCGCCTCCTGTCAACGCATCCAGGCCTGCTGACGCAAGATCATGAAGGACTTCCACAATTGGTTTTTTGGCAATTCTTTTTGCTAAATGTCTTATTTCTACGGCCGTGAAAGCTTTCATCATCATTTGAGGAACTCTTTGTTTAATAGCACGGACCAACTCAAGGTAATAGGAATAGGGAAGTTTTGGATGCAGCCCACCGACACAATGCACTTCTGTGGCGCCATTTACTGCCGCTTCTTCTGCTTCATTAACAAGCTGGTCTATTGATTCAGTAAAGGATCCAGGTTGGTTTTCCCGCCTATAAAAGGCACAGAATTGGCAGCTTAAAATGCAAATGTTTGAATAGTTAAGGTAGCGGTTCAGGATATAACTGGCCTGCTCTCCATTCTTTTTTCTTGCAACACTATCAGCAAGAGCGCCTAAGAAATTGAGATCTTCGCATTGGTAAAGACGGAGGGCATCTTTAAAATTTAGTCTCTGTCCCTCATTAACCTTCTCTAGGATATCTGTTAACCCAAGGCGAATCGACCGATCCAACAATCTTTTATAGTCTCTCTCATTGCTTTCCATATCCTTGTATTCCAATACTAAGAAGGATTCCTACGAAAATAAATACGCTAACCCAGGCATTGAGTTCAAAAAATATTTTTTCTATCTTGGCTTGCTCTCTTTTTCTGCTCATCACATGTTCAGACCCAAGAATGCAAGCCACCACTACAAGGGCTATCCAATAAGGCCACCTTAGTCCTCCGATGAATCCAAAAAAAGCCCAACCTATCCATGCTAGAAAATGTAGAAGTGCTGCTATTTTCAATGATACACCTTCTCCAAATTGAGCTGGCAACGAATATAAACCAAAGCGCCTATCAAATTCCACATCCTGCAAAGCATAAATGATATCAAAACCAAAAGTCCAGAAAAAGACAGCTAAAGAAAGCAAAAACGGAAGCATGCTGGCAAAAGAGCCTTTGACTGCAACCCATGCTCCAAGAGGGGCAAGACTAAGGCAGACTCCAAGTACGGCATGAGAATAAGGACTAAACCGTTTTGTAAAAGAATAGAATACGATCAAAAAAGCAGCCACAGGCGATAAGGCAAAACAAAGGAAATTCAGCGAGGCGGCACTGATTTCAAAAATTACTAGAGAAATGATCCCTAAGATGAGGACTTGTCTTTTGGTCGCTAATTTTGATCTATTCTGGGTTCTGGGATTTTGTTTATCGTATTCCCAATCAAGATACCGATTGAAGGCCATAGCCATGGTCCTCGCGGCTACCATACACAAAAGAATGCCAATCAAAGTCCTTAAGGACGGCAACCCCCAGGCAGCAACCATCATGGAACTCAAAGCAAAAGGCAGGGCAAAAAGCGTGTGAGAAAACTTTACAAGCTCAAGAAGATTTTTCAGCTTGACCCAGTAGCTTTTCAAAGGCCCCTCTCCTTATCTCTAGAAATGCTCTCTCCAGCGGACTGACAAAGAATTTTCTATACCAAGATGATCCAATACCCTGGCGTTGACCGAATCAACAAGCTCCTCAATGGTGGATGGAAGGCCATAAAAAGAGGGACAGGCTGGTAAGATTAAGGCGCCGGCTTCAGTTAAAGTGGCAAGGTTGCGAAGATGGATCAAATGGAGTGGGGTTTCTCGAATAACCAAGATGAGCTTTCTTCTTTCTTTTAAGAACACGTCTGCACTGCGAGTAATCGTTGAATTAGAAATTCCTTGAGCAATACGACCAACCGTGCCCATTGAGCAGGGAATAATTACCATAGCATCGAATCTGGATGAACCACTGACAAAGGGTGCCTCCATTGTGTTATCACTGTATAAGCCAAATTTTTTAGGAATTTCAAGATTTCTGCCTAATTCTAGACCGATCACCTGTTTGCCACGATTGCTTATGATAACATGGATCTCATGTTCGGTCGATGATAGGAAATGGAGTAATCTTTGAGCATATATAGCCCCACTTGCCCCTGTGATTCCAATAACAATTCTCATCTAAATCCTTAAGTTTATCACAGTCCGAATCAAAAATGGCTTTTATTTTTTATTCAATGTTCCCTTTTTCTTATATTGCCATATAATAACCACAGCAAAAAGTCGTTAGGCAGTAACTCAGATACAAAAGAAGTAGTATATGGGTTTTTAAAATCAAAGAAAAGATATTTGCATCACATTATCCTATAATAAAATAGTTGCATTGATTCTACTTTAAATACTTAATAATATGTTTAGTTTCATGAAAACAAAAACAAACAAAGTTGCAACCTTCTTTGGTTAAAAAGGTTAGAAGATTTTTAGATCAATCTTTAATGTTCAAAGAAGGAAGAGCATCAAAAAAAATAGCTGAATTTGAAAATAACTTCTATTGTCCAAGGAGATAATGGAAATCAAGAATAAGACAAGAACAGAGAAAATTAAAGTATTCATTGTGGATGATCATCCGATAGTTCGGGAAGGAATTGCTCAATTGCTAAGTAAAGAGAAGAACATCATAGTTTGTGGAGAAGCTAGCAATGCCTACGATGGATTTGAAAAGATAGGAAAGACACTACCCGATGTAGCCATTATAAACCTCTCGATGCCTGGTAAAAATGGTTTAGAATTGATACGAGATATTCGTTTTGCTTATCCAAATGTTTCTAATCTTGTTTTTTCGATGCATGATGAAATGATTTATGCAGAAAGGGCTTTGAAAGCAGGGGCTAGAGGCTATGTGATGAAAACTGAAGGAGTGGAAAAACTGATCGAGGCCATTTACAAAGTCTCCAGGGGAGAAATAGCCGTCAGCCCAAGGGTCTCTAATGAAATTATTTCCAATATCTCTTCTAAGAACCAAAAATCAATAAATAATCCCACCCAGCTTCTAAGCAACAGGGAATTTGAAATTTTCCAACTGATAGGCAAAGGACTTGGCATCAGACAGATTGCCGAACAGCTTCATATTAGTATTAAAACTGTCGAATCCTATAGAAGTTCAATCAAGGAAAAATTGAAAATCAAATCAACCGAAGAGCTTGTCCATTACGCTGTCAGTTGGTGTCGAGCCGAGTTTTTTGGTATCAAATAAAAGTTCTTATAACCGTGTGGTTTTTTTTGGTGCCTTTGACGTATGCCCGGTCTCCTGCCACTGGGCATTAGCATGATCGCTTCCCGGACAAATTAGTCGATTGATCACAAGAACAAAAGCCCTCGTGCCTAGCCCATGTTTGGTGAAAATGGGCTGATTTTGGAGGTGCTCCAGAGGAGAGGAAGCGATTTTTGCAAAAAAACATAGTGCTACGTTGTGAATAACTTTTCTTAAGTTGTTGCTCGATTATTCTTGCATGTGTAGGCGTTTTGAAATTATGTCTCTTTATGTTTTTACGGATCGTGCCGATTCGGCGGCCAAGCGGGAAGGTGGACCAGTATGTTCGGCTGGTGGAGAGCTACTACGATGGAGGGAAGATTAAGCAGCGGACGATTGCCAATCTTGGCCGGAAGGAGCTTTTGGCTCCGCATGTGGACCGACTTGTGGAGCTTCTGAGAGGAGAGCCGCCGAAGACGACGGGAAGTTGGGAGGCAAAATCGGCGGCGGTTTGGGGGCAGACCTTGGTGGCTAGGGTTCTTTGGGAGGAGTTAGGGTTTCCGGAGCTTTTGGAGGCATCTGGTAAGAGGTCGCAAGCTTTTTCTCTTGCGGAGAGAGCGTTTATTTTGGTGGCTCATCGGCTGATTTGTCCGGGAAGCGAACATGCCTTAGCCCAGTGGTTAGAGACGGATTATGTAGCCGATCGGAGGGGGGAACGGATTCTGCCGATATGGAAGGAAAATGGTCGGGTGCGGGTGGACCATCGGTTTCTTTGGCCTTGGTATCGGACGCTGGATGAGCTGATTCAACGGAAGGAAGAGCTGGAAGAGGGGCTTTTTAGCCGGCTGCGAGATCTTTTTTTCCCTCCAGCCTGAGAGGGTCTTCTACGACTTGACTTCCACCTATTTCGAAGGGGAAGGGCCGGAGGAGCTAGCCCATCTTCCGCAACGTTGCGTCATAAGTGATTGCAACAGAACGAAATAGATTTTTTGTTCTGCCTACATTGCCCACTTGGGCGGAGAAGCGAAGAGGGAAAGTAGATCGATCTTTTGCAGCAAGGCATTCCACTCGGAGGGAATCTGAGAGAAGAGCCCAATCAGCGGTTGTCCTTTTAGGGAGAGTTTGACCAAGCGGATCGTCTGAAGACGCCGAAGCACCTTGGGCACCTCTTCGGTAAAGCCCTTAGCCACCCATTCGGCTCCGAGCCGCGCACTCATCCAGAAGGCCAGGAAGCAGATCCTTACATGGTTGCGGACTCGGGTCCGGTCGCCAGTGATAGACGGGACGGTCTTCCAGGTAACTCTTGAGCTCCGAGAAAGCAGCCTCGACCACATCCAGCTGCTTATAGTGGGTGAGCACCGCCTGGCCCGAAGCCTTGGTCGCTGGAAGATTGGTCTCCAAGAGATACCAGCCGCCCTTCGCCTCTTCTTCCTTGACCCGCTCCTGATCCAGTTTCCACCAGAACCGGCCGCTTGCGTCGACGCCGTACTGGAAGTATTTGTGCGCTTGAAGCCTCTGCAGCGCTCGGCCAACCCGGCTGCCGAGATTCACGGGATTCACCTGCCGGCGTGCCGCCTTCGTGATCTGGCGGAGCACTTCTTCTGCTTGAGCAATGCGGCTTTGCCGCCGTTCGCGGTCCCGCTGAGCCCGCCACTCTCCTCCCGCAATGACATAGCGCACTCCCTCCTGTTCAATCTCCAGTACCCGCGTCCGGTCCGTTAGCCAAAGCTGCCGGTCTTCAGGCAGACGACTGAGAATCTCCTGAAGCTTGGCCCGAGTCGACCAGGTCACGTACTCCAGCTCCATGCCAGTCAGGATCTCCAAGTTCCACCAACTCCTCATCCCCCCGTCGAAGACGAAGGTCGCCTCTTGGATCCCAAGCCTCCGTCTGAGCGTGACCAAGAGCCCCGTCAAGGTCGTGCGGTCCGCCCGATTCCCTCTCAGCACTTCCACATGGAACGGAATCCCCCGACCATCCGTAGCCACCGCAAGAAGAACTTGGCGCCGATCCTGCCGGTGATCCCGACTATAGCCATATTGCGCTAGTCCCTCAGGGCCCTCCCCTTCGAAGTAAACACTTGATAGATCGTAGAGCACCAGGCTCGCCCCCTGCGGCTGACTCCCTTGGTAAAGCTTCTTCTCAATCCCACTCCAACAGCCGTTTAACTCATCCATCGCCCGGTAGAGCTCGTCTTCATCCAGATCCTTCTCTTCGAGCCCACAAGCCTTGGCCAGAAGAGTCCCCCGCGCTTCCTCCCGAAGGACCAGCTTCGAGGAAGGAAAGAGAATCCGGCCAAAGATCATTGCCTTCAAAAGCCTTCGTTTCCGCTCCGAGCCAACACGGGCAAAGACTTCATCGAGGCCAAAGCGACCCCAGGCTTCTTCGAGAACGGCCAATCCTCCGTAATCAAGTGCCTCCTGGACTTCGAGCCCCTCTACAGGAACAAGACGCTTCTTTTGCAAGGCCGCCGCCAGCACTTCCCGAGCTTCTTCCGGCAATCGGGTCACGTTGGCGATCCGGCGTGTCTTCACCTGCTTCCCCACTCGGTAGGACTCTCGGACAATATAGGATCGATAGATCTTCCCCTTTTGACGTGTGCGGACCTCCTGCAAGTACATGCCTACCTGACTAACATATTTTCTCCACGATGCCAACAGAATAATAAATAATAAATAAATTATTGAGTCCTACACGAATATATATAAGTCATTGATACATCAACAAAATGGACAAAAACTTGCGGAAGATGGGATAGCAAGTAATTTGAGTCAAAAGCACAACACTGCACATTAAATCATTTTTAAAATAAGCACCTAATTATTTTTATCCTACTCGAATCTTGCAAAAAATTCCTTTTTATGTTTTCAACACAGCAGCCAAACGAGCCAGTGGACCAGTATGTTCGACTGGTAAAGAATGACAAAGACCAAGATAAAACCAAGAGAGACAACCAATTGTGGATACTCTAGCGGAATAATCCCTTACTCCTCAATTGGATAGGTTTTTGTCTCTTTGAGGGAAGAGTCAAAATAAATAAGGAAAGTCTGAACATGGAATCAGCATTTGAAAGCTTTCTCTACCTTAAGAATCGGTTCCATAAAGCCTAAAAATAGCCCACAAAACCAAAAATCAGCACATTGAAAAATTCTCCTTGGTATCCATTGTAATCTATAAATTCATAAATCATAGGTTAGCAAATATAATCCCACACATAGCTTGATAGAGGACTTACATGGAACTATATCATTTTTTGAGTAGATATATATACCTCTTAGATCTAGACCTAAGCTTAACTTCTCAAGATAAAAGGAAATTTTAAGAAAAGATTATGTCATTTGGCATCAACATCTTTTAAGTTTTAAGTTTTTTTGTGTGGATGAATGATTAATATTTTTTTCTTTAGATTTATTCATATAAAATAAAGGTTCATAGATCTTTTTAATAAGACTTGTTGCATAAAACTCCCAATTAAGTAACTTTCTTGCTTTTTCTAATGCATTTTTTGACATTTCTTCTCGTAATGATTGGTTTTTATACAAAATTTCTAATTTTTCAGCTAACTTTTCTGGAGAACGGATGGGAATGATGTATCCATTAATTCCTTCATCTACAACATCTGAAGCCCCAGTGTTTGTTGTAGTGATGACAGGTAGACCACTTGCCATTGCTTCAGAAATGACACATCCAAATCCATCTTCAATAGAAGGAAGAACAAAAACGGAAGCTTGCTGGAAATAATAAGGAACTTTATCCCAAGAACAAAATCCCATGTAGGTAAAACAATCTTTATATTGACTTAAAATTGGTTTCATTAAGGGATCAATAGAACCAAGAAGAATCAGTTCCGCATTTTTAAGTTTAAGCCTTTTCCAAGCTTCTAACAGATCAATTTGACCTTTTCGGGGAGTAATTTGCCCGACACAAAGGACCTTGAATTTTTTTGAGGATTGTTTCTCAATATCTTCTGAAAGTGGATAAAATCGCTTGAGATCAACTCCATACGGAAGAATAAAAATTTTTTCCGTTGGAAACCCATGAGCCACATACGAATTTTTAACCCAGAGAGAAGGAGCTAAAAGAAAGTCAATCTGTTCTATTTCATCAAGCATCCATTTTTTCCACCAATGGTTTTGTCTTGGTAGAATTAAGCGTTCATGTTCTTCGTCAAGAAGGCTTGTTAGGGTATGCGGGTGACTGTTTACGGCTTCTCCTAAAACAATACTGCCTTCTTTGCAAACTTTATGGATAATGTCCCTAGCGCTTCCATGAAGCATAATATGCCATAATTTTGCTGCTTTCCAATGCCTTAAAAGCTGTTTTTCCCAAAGAGAGTTATAAAAGGGAGCAAAAAAGGAGAGGAGGTGAGTACTCAATAATCGATGATGAATTCTTATTAAATATTCTTTAAGCCAAAGGTTGACTTCGTTGCCTTGTCCTCCTGAGAGGATCTTTCTATCAAAACGATGGGAGTAATAAAAGAAATTAAGAATGCCTTCTTTTGCCAAGAAAGGGACATAATTGTGATAATGAAATCTGCCGCAGACAGCAATATTAACTTTAGGAGTCGACATAACATCTTTGAATAAAAAAATTTCAAATAAAAGAGGTTAAACGCTTGAATCTTTATTTTCTTCTGAATTGCTTAAAAAGAGCTGAGCGCAAAAAACCAAATATAAAAGATTTGCCATTGTAACAAGGTTAAAATTCGCTATTCCTTGAAGCAATCCCCCAATGAACGAAAAATAACCACCAGCAAGAAGAAATTTCGTTTTTTGGTCTTTTTCAAAAATTATGTTTTTCCATCCTTTATAGAGAACTATTAAGATAAGGCCTAGAAAAAGCAAGAATCCAACCAGTCCAGAATCTGTCAAAAGCTCTACATAATCACTTTCTGCATGGGTTACACGCATTGCACCAGGAAAAACAGTTCTTACTAAATTAAAACCTTCTTCAAATGTCCCAAGGCCCGAACCCGTAAGTGGAAACATTCTCCATAGCTCCATAGCTTCTTTCCATAGAGCAATTCGACTGCTTGTTTTAATATCCACCGCTTCTTCAACAAGCCGTTGGGTTGCACCAATGAAAATATCTGAAGCCATCCAAAGGGCCATAGTAATGGAAGCAACAATAAAAGATCCTACTAATAAAGCATGTTTCCTACCCATTTTTTTTTCTTTTGAGCTCAATGATAACCATAACCCCATAAGAGAAATGGCTAAGAGCATACTTACCATCGCTCCTCTGGAACGAGAAATAAGGATTCCACTGGAAATAATAAGAAGAAGAAAAGGAAAAAATAGCTTCTCAAACAAATCTTTAATTGAAAGATATTGAAGGCTCTTTACCATACTATCTTTTTTTGGCAATTTGAGTGTTTTTGAACTATTTAACTGGTTTTTATACAACAAAAACCCTATCCCTAATGGAATAAATAATAAGAGAAGCCCTCCTAAATGCGTTCTGTTGACATAAGGACCAAAAGGGTCTCCTCCTTGAGTTAAGGTCCTAAACCAAAAAAGTTTTCCATTCGACGTTGCTCGTTGTATAATTGCAAAGATCGAAAGCACAGAACCATTAAGCAGAGAAGCATAAATCCAAAAGTCTCTTTCCTCTGAAAAATTTTTAAAAATTTGATTAACTATAAATCCAAAAAGGATAATCCCACAAAATTCCAAAATATAAGGAAATGTTTCAGAGGGATTTATAGAAAGTGGAATCCAAGGCATTGCTTGAGTGGCAGAAGAACCTTCGAGGAGAAATAAAACTGTTTTTTCTAGTTCATACCGTTTAGGTGATAAAAATTGAATGAAAGTTGGGGGCAGTGGAATGAGTTCTAGAAATAGCCAAAATAGGATTAATAAAACAACTGTAATTAATGGAAAAGAAAAAGATAATACAAGTTTGGTTTTTTGTCTCCACCAGATGAATGCTCCAAAAAGAATAAGGCAAAAAAGAAATACTTTTGCCCATGTTTCAACGGCACCAAAAAGCCAAGGAGAAATTATCAGAGTAAAAAACAAAATCCTTTCAGGACGAAGGAGATTCTTCAGAGGGTTTTTCTTTTGGTGCGCCAAAGGGGAGCTCATCCTCATTCTGTTCTTCTTCTCCTTCAGTTTCATCTTTAGAATTTTCTTCTTGTTCAGATTCAGTAAGATAAATGGCATCAATCCATACCGTCCCATACACTGGGACTTCCCATTCTGTAGTAGCCTTCCAACGAATTCTTAATAATGCATTTATGTCTTCTGTAATGTTTTTTATTTTAAAAGAAAATTCCTTCCATTCTTCTGAATTTTTTATGGGAATTGTTTTTCCATATGAAACTTCCTCAAGGGGATCATAAATCTCTAGAAAAACTCCAGAGCTGCTAAATAATTCTTTGGATAGTCCTTTTGCAGAGAGAATATATTTTTTCTTCTCTTTTAATGGTACGCGTTGTTCAGCTAACACATAATCCTTGTCGGTAGGAAGACCGTTAAATTTGATCCTAAAAGAATATTTTCCGGAAAAATGTTTTTGGGAATCTCTTTTGATTTGATAAAAAGGTGATTTATAGATCTTCCAATCAAAACCCCATCCTAAAAAAGGTTTTTCAAAATCTCCATTCCAAATAAGGTCTTGAGAAGGGAAAAAAAGATCCCATGCTCTACGGGCTTCTTGATAATTTCCTTTTTGTATAAAAGTTTCAACATAGTTTCTAAAGAGCCTTGGCTCTATATCCTTTTTATTTTTAGAAATTCGATCCCATATTTCTTTTGCTTCCTCAAGCCATCCTTCCTTTAAAGCAATTTCTAAATAAGAAGATTGAATATATAGATCATTTTTATCGATTAATAGTTTTCTAGCATTATCTCCATAAATGGATTTAAGAAGATATATAGCTGTTTTTTGAAGAGTTGGATCTGTTTTAAAAACGAAAACTAATTCTGGTATTATCAAATCTGTTTTATCACATTCAATAAGAAGTTCGGCAATCTCTAATCTTTTTGAACTGATAGGACCTGAAATTTTCATTACCCATTGAAGGATTTGGAATGCATCTTCTTTTTTGTCTTGATTAATTTTTTCTTTGACTAATTGAATCCAAGAAGAAGTATCTAATGGCTCATATAAAAGCTTGTTGGAAAATGAAAGAAAAAGAGAGGGGAGAGAAAGAATAATCCCAATGATTATAAAAATAAATAAAAAAATTGGAGAGACTTTAACCATTAGTTAATCATTAGAAGACATCAGTCTTTTTTCACAATAGAAAATCAACGATTATCATCATTTATCCGGTCTTTTGATTTTTTCTTGAACCCAATCATTTAAGAATTGAAGGGAATGAAAAGGAGAAAGACTTTGAGTTTGATTTTTATTTTGGATTTCATTCTTTTCTTTGTATGCATAGTAGGAATAGTAGGATTGATAAGAAGTAGTTGTTTTATTTAAGACAACCCCAAGAATTCTTGCGTTCACCGTTGCTAATATTTGCAAATTTTGAAGAAAATCCTTTCTTTCAATTCGTCCAGCTTGAATGACATAAATCAATCCATCGGTTACTGATCCAATTATTGCTGCATCCGGCATTCCATGCATTGGTGGTGTATCGATTAAAATATAACAAAAATATTGTCTTACTAATTGAATGAGAGAATGCATAGATTCAGAACCAAGAAGGTCTGTTGGATGAATTGCGGCTCTTCCCCCGCTTATAGCCCAAACGTTTGGAATAGTGGATAATTGGAGTGCCTCTTCAATGTTTACTTGTCCCGTAAGGATTTCAGAAAGACCAGGACGAGGTCTTAGTCCTAATGACTTATGAAGTGAGGGTTTTCTCAAATCCCCATCAATAATAAGTACGGTCCCTTGCTGTCCTAAAACCGTGGCAAGATTAACAATTGTGCTGCTTTTGCCTTCACTTGGATAAGTACTAGTAATAGCAATTAATTGAGGTTTTCGATTGGGAATAGCGTAGTGGAGTAATGTGCGAATTTGTCTAAAGGCATTGCTTACAAAGGACTCTGGTGAGGAATAAGTAGTAAGAGCAAAAGGAATGTCCTTTGGAATTTCATCAATACCTTCTCCCTTAATAAGCTCAATATCTGGAATAGATCCTAGGACTGGGATTCCAAGCTGCTTTTCTATTTCTTCTTTTGATCGGATTCTTGTATCAAGCTTTGCTAAACCAAGAGCTAGCCCACAGGATGTCAATGATCCGAAAACGAGTGCAAAGAGAATATTTCGAATCTTTTGTGGTTTAACAGGGACCTTAGGGATTGGTGAGGTTTCAATAACTTCAATATTTCCTGAGTTTAGAGCAGAAGTAATGTCTGTTTCTTTTAGTCTTTTTAAAAGGCCAGTATACATTTCACGATCTGTGTCTGCTTCTCGCTTGAGTAAAGCATATTGAGACAGCAGCCGTCCTTCCTTTTTGACCTTAACCATTGCTTCTTTCCATTCTTCCTCCAAGCTTTCATAATGTCTTTTTGCTGCTTCATAATCCGCTTCAAGTTTTTCAATCGTCGCTTCTTTTTCTTCGCTAATCTCTTTATTTAATCCTTCAATTTCTGTTCTAAGTCGCGACATTTTGGGATACTCTTCTTTGTATATGTCTTCTAGTTCACGGTATTTTGCTTGTTCTTTAAGCAGAATCTTTTTTAGATCAACTGTAAACGGACTGTCAGGAATAGCAGCTAATTTTCCAGCATCCATTGCGGCTTTGGCTTTTTCTAAATAGACCTCTCTCCGAATCATTTCGAATCGCGCTTTTGATACAGCCTCACTTACCCTGTTGAGTTCTTGTTCAGCGGGAGAGCGATCCACTCCAGGAAATTTTACTATACCTGTTTGTTCTGTAAAAGTTGCGAGTTTTTCTTCAGCTAAAGCCAATTTTTTTCTCATAGAGTCAAGTTGTTGAGCAAGAAAATGTCTAGCATGCTGGTTAGCCTCTAATTTTCGATCAAGGCCAAAAGCAATAAAAGCCTCTGCATAAGCATTAGCAATTTGTGCGGCTGCCTGGGCATTTACACTATCAAACTTAATTTGCACCAGTCTTGTGTTTCGAACTGGAGTAACTTGAAGGTTTTTAAGGAGGTATTCTGCATATAAATTTATTTCAGAGGTTGGTTCTATACCTTCCGAGGGATTGATGGAATGCTTACGAAATGACTCTTTTTTTAAACCTAACCAATCAGGATGTTCATCTAGATCTAATCGTTCAACCACTCGCTGAGCTAACGACCTACTTTTTAAAATTTCAACTTGAGTTTTAAAAAAATTCTCAAAATCAAAAAGCCCTGCTTGATCTTCTCCGACGGTCTTGTAAGGTAGCACTTCAGATTTATTAAAATTGATTTTAATCGTTGCTACTCCTCGGTAGACAGGTTTTTGAGTGAAAGTAAAAAGAATCGTAAAAAGCAAAATTAATAAAAATGATATTACTACGACTGCTTTGTATCGATAAATCTCATTGAATCTCTCTTTTAACCACTCTCCAGTAGAAAAAGAATAATAGGGATCGGAAGGGATAGCTGTTAGGCTATTGGGATCTTGTATCTGATTGTGGGGAACATTGTGTTCAGGGATCTTTTGTAATTCTTCACCCATATGCCATCCTTTTCAAACTGATAAACGTGAAGGTTTTTGATAAAGAATTGTTTACATTCTTCCTTTATCTTCAATAAGGTAGCGGTAAGAACAATCTTGCAAATATTGTGTCTCTAATTCCAACAAGAACAGCCATCGGACCATTTGTCCCCACAACCACTACATCTCCTTTTTGTAATGGAAAGTCATTATAATCTCTTTTTTTTCTACTTAAGTCAATCAGAGTCACTTTTTTTTGACCATTTGGCATTTTTCTGTAAATCTTTACTTTAGACATATCCGCTTTGTCATTAGGCCCTCCCGCTTCAATAATCGCTTGATAGGCAGTTAAAATGGTTCCTTTTATAGGAACACCCTTAGGATTTTTTACCTCACCGCCTACATAAATAGAACCAGCTGGTGGCACTTGGATAACATCTCCTGGATAAAGAAGAACATTAGTTCTATCCGTTTTCCCATCGATCAGTTCATTAAGGTCTATTTCAACAATAAAAGGTTTCACTGGGTTAACTACAGGAACTGCTTTTTTGACAGGCAAAGTAGTTTCTTTGTTTTCAGTTGTCTCGTTTTCCTTACTATTGGAATCTTCCTCTTTGGTTTTCGAAAGATTTAAATGACCAACAACTTTCTTGGGCGAGCGGATTAGATAAATCGTAGTGGAAGCATCCTCCCTGAGTCCTCCAGCAAGTCCTAAAGCATCAACAAGTCTCAATTGGTTAGTCATATCATAAACCCCAGGTTTAAAAACCGCTCCCATGACTGATACTTTATGACTCTTCATCTCAGCCACCGAAACTGAAACCTGAGGATTCTTTAGATACTTTTCTCCAAGCTTTGTCTTCAGAAGATCATGAAGCTCTTCAGCCGTTAAACCTTCCACTTGAAGCTGCCCTAAAAGCGGCAAAAGAATCTTTCCAGAAGGAGTTATTCTAGTTTTTACATCAGAAAGCTCAGGTAAATCCGAAACCCGAATTTCAATGAGATCTCCATCTCCAAGAGGCACCCCACTGTTATCAGTGGTTTGACTGGCCTGCATGAGAATAATTTCATTAATCTTGCTATTCTGATCCTCAGTTGCAGGTGGGACGTTAAGAGGCAGGTCTTTATTTTTATCTTTCGCTAAACTAACTAGAGCTAATTGACTATACAAAAGAAAAAAGGAACTCAGAAGAAGAGTTCCTTTTTTCCAAAAAAGGTGGCTAGTCATTTTCTTTTTAGCCTACGGAAGGGTCGGCGTCACAACAGGAACAGGAGGTCCTGGATGTGAAGTAAAGGCTCCACTAACTCCTGCAGCCGTAAATCCGACAACGCCAGCAGCAAGAGTACCCAGAATGATTGCGGCAGCCCTTCTTCTTTTCCTTTTATTATTTTCGTCGTTGTTGTCATCCGGGGGATCATCATAAACAAACAATCCATCTTTCACGTACCCCATATATTTCCCATGCTTATCAAACAGAGGCTTATACCCAGTAGGAAGCTTGGGCACCTTGCTTAAAGAAACTTGACTTATAGGATGAGAAAGTGGAGGAACTATACCAGGAGAAGAAATAAATCCTCCTTTTTTGGGCATATACCCTACACAATGTCCATCTGCTCCATAAAGAGGTACTGAACCTGACGGAAGATTAGAACTGCCTTCGGCAATAACTTCATCTGAAGAAGTTGGAATGAGTTCCAGAGAATTAGCTCCTAGCACTACAGGATTGTAGCTTGTAGCCAGAAGTTCTTTTTTGTTCGTTAGGTCTTCCACTTTAAATTCCCCTTTTTTCATTGAAACCGAAGTGAGATCAGAAGCAACTAAAACTGACCCTTCTTTAAAAGTTGCATCCGTGGCTACCATTCTAGACGAAGGTCCTTCAAAAGTTACCAGATCCCCTTGATTCAGATGAAACTTTACTTCCCCACCATCGACTTTTACAAGATATCCATTCGTTGTTTTGCTTATAGATATCGATCCATATGGACCAAGCTGGATCCAATTTTTTCCAGAAAAATTGACTCGAATCACCCCTCCTTCAGTCGTAATTTTTGCCCCATTAGCCAAAGGAAATTTTCCACCAGAAAGAGGTATATCCAAATAATTCTGTGTAATTGTACCTGTTCCTTGAACTATCCCAATAGATTTTGAAGCTGTTGTTTGCGCCCAAACCCTTGTACCAGACAATGGTCCAATAGTTGGGGACGTGAGTGGGAGCCCGGCAATCACTCCCCCAACAATCAGCTTATACACTGGACTTTTTAATATTTTATGTGGGCTTTTTTTCATGTTTTCCTCCTGAAAGTCCTTAATATAGTGATAGTTAGTTTTTAGATGATTTGAAAAAAATAACAAGGAAAAAATAATTTTTTTTGAAAATTTTTGCAAATATTAAGAAAAAATTAAGAAAATGTTCTCCTGTTCATTTTCCTTCTCCTCGAAAAACGACAGGAATCGTTCTCAATATGATTTTTATGTCAAGCCATGGAGTCCATTCTTCGATATATTTACAATCCAGCTCAACGGCTCTTTCAAACCTAGGATCGTTGCGTGCTTCTACAGCCCAAAGACTAGTCAATCCTGGTTTTACTTCCAACCTTTTATAATAACTTAAAGAATATTTTCCATAATTTTCGACTTCATCGGGTGTAGGAGGTCTTGGGCCTACAAGACTCATCTGACCAAGTAAGACATTAAAAAGCTGAGGAAGTTCATCTAAACTATACTTTCTTAAAAATCTGCCAAAAGGTGTAACTCTTGGATCATTGGTAATTTTAAACATAGGCCCCACTCTTTCATTAAGATGAGCAAGTGCTTCCTTTTTTTTGTCTGCATCCACTGTCATCGTTCTGAATTTAATACAAGAAAATCTTCTTCCTTTTCTGCCCACTCTGGTTGAACAATAGAAGATGGGTCCTCCATCTTGAAGTTTGATGATAGCCGCAATCAGTAGGAAAACCGGACTTAAAAAAAGAAGGCCAACAAAAGAAGCTAGAATGTCGATAATCCTTTTTTCAATGAGATAAAATAAAGAAATTGATTGATCACATAGTGGAACTAGAGGAAGCCCATCAAAAAAGTCCATTTTTTCCCAGTGAGGATGGAGTGTTTCGGAAAGGGAAGGCAAGAGAAGTCTGACTCTTTTCTTTCTCTTAATCCCTTCAAGAACAATTGATTCAATCATTGTTAGTGGAAGAGACTCACTAATAATGATCTCATCAATCCAGTGTAATTCTAAAATTTGAGGAAGCTTTTCAATGATGTCTTCTTTTTCTTCTAAAACTCCCCAAACAGAGATACCTAAAAATGGGTTGGCTTGAAAAAAGCGTTCAAGCTTTTTAGAATTTTCTCCTTTACCGATAATCACCACCTTTATCCAGGAGTTTCCTTCTTTAAGATCTCCAGAATAAATTTTCCGAAGAATAAATCGCCATCCAGGAAGAGCAAGGATACTAAAGAGCCAAAGCCCCAAAAGGAGTTTTCTAGAAATAAGAATTTGGCCTGCAAAGAGAATGACGATTAAAAAAGCTGCTGATTGAGTTAACGCCCAGAAGATCTTTTTTGTCTCCTCTGAAATGCTCAAAACCTTTGAAGGATCATAAATTCCTTTTTGATGAAGTAGAAGGAAGGAAGTAAGGATAAATAAACAAAAAATCGCTGTATGCCGATGGGATAATAAGGGAAGAACATTTTTAGGCCAGTAGATAGTACTATTCCTGATCCAATAAACAACCGTTGCTCCTATAAGAAGGAAAAGAAAATCAAAAAAAATAGCCACCTTTCCCTTCCAAGGCCAGAGGGAATAGTGCTTTTTGATTTGATGGGTGGGGTTAACCATTCAAAAAAAAAATAAAAAACGAATCAGTGATTAGAAAGGATTGGGACCAATCAATGCAACCAATTTCTTTGCATTAATAAAGAAACACTTATGATCAATTCTTGAGGAAGTTTTGCTGTGGAAAATGGTTTAGAAGAAATTTGTGAATAAAAGCGTTAAATGAAAGCTACCGCATACTCCCTGTATTGTATTTCTTAAAATCAACAGGGCATACAGACTTTATTACCCTCTTTTTGTCCCTTTTTTTTAGACTAAACATTTAAGGTATTTTTTGAAAAGTAAAGAAAATTTTAAGGAAGCGAAGAAATATGCTTTTACATAAATAATATTAATATATATATTTCTGAACATTTGCTGTTTTAATTAATAAATAAGTCCATTTAAAAGGAATGTTTGAAACTTGTCTTATTATTTGTACTAATCGTTTTTTAAAAGAAAAACTTCTTATCAACTAAGGCTCATAGGATTTTTTGTTTATTCTCTGTTTTGGGGGACAAGCATATGTTGATGTATTGATAGGAGACTATAATGGGGAAGATTGTCTAGCGTTAAAAAGTTATGTAAAGTTAGTGCTCTTAGTAGGGCCTCCTGTCAAATATGCGCACGGGTAGTTATAGAACCGAAGGTGGATCAATCAATGTTAGGATTTAGCATGGTTTTATCTAGGTCAATGCCGCAAGACGATAGCTCAATAGATTGGATTGGATATTGGTAAAAAAAAGTGTCCAAACTTGTCTGATTTTTAAAAAGGCCCGTCTAGGATTTATGTAGATTTTTTTATAGTCGAAAACAATCTATTCACGAGTTTCTGCATTTAATAAAGAAAAGAAAAATAAACTAATCTTTAAAAGAAAAAACTGGTCCTATTCTCATATGCCCTTCGTTTCTAGGATAAAATTCTTCAGGCCAAAGAGAGACAAATTTGGCATTGATAAGGAGTTTCTTTTCATTACCATTTTGAAAACTGCTGGCTTTACCATAAACTGTTAGTAGCCAGCCTGAAGTATAAATTCTGGATCAAGAAAATCCTTAGTCTCTCCAATAAATCTGTTCCTAAAAAACATACTCGGGATTTGCGTTCGCCTGAGCCAAGTTCGCTTTTTTTGCCTTAGTTTTGTGGCGGATGACCCAAGATTGTTAAGACCGTTTCGTTCTCCGGGGTAGCGGAATAGAAGTAGCGTGTCATCTTAATAATCAAAGAGGACACCTACCCGGTGTCTCGAGTCGTCTGGCTCCGGAGCAGTCCCCTTATTGAGATTCCTATCGGGCGTTAGCTCGCTGTTACGGGTAAACCTCTCCAAAAGAATCGCATTAACTTGGTACTTCAGCGTCCACCAAAGAATCTCCGGATCTCCGATTCTTTTTTTGAGGGGGTCTGCGCCCACCCCCTCCGCATAGTTCATATGCTCAAAATGCCGGCATACAAACTTGTCTCCAGTGCGATGCTTCGGATAAACCTACCCACGCCGTGGACGCCGTCGATAAAGCTAAGAGCAATAGGCTGGATTGACTTTCTCTTGATGAGAATCTTATGCAGGCGCCAAAATCGTGTCTCTCTTGAAGCACACAGCAGCCCATTGGTAGGGTTGCGCCTGGAATGTTCTTTGCGTGGAGCGTTTCCCATATATATAGCTCCTTAGAAACAAGTACTGAAGTGCTTCGTAATGGCAGAAAAGAGCTTAGGCTTGTATTTATTTGCCGCTTGATTTCCTCTTGCCCCTTGCGTACACGAAGCCGTCCGCTTTTTTCTTCCCCCAGGTTGTGCTTGCGGATACGTCTTGGTTTACTCCCCAACCCTCTCCTCTACTTCTTTCCGTGGTCTTCAGTGAAAACTTCAGAATGTCCAGCCTCTATCCCAAGCGCTTCCCTGTATAATTATTTCAGAATTTTTAGTTACATTGCGTAGGGAATGACCACCTTCTTATCCTTTAAAACAAGGCCAATCAGGCAATGGATTTTTAAGTTAGCTGGCAAACCAATGACAATCCTTTAACCACCTTCAAAACTCATGAGCATGACATACCGCCTTCCTCTTCTCATCAAAAGTCTGGTACCTCCATTCCTCGCATCCAATCGATTGACGCAGCCTCATTCTTGGCGGCTTTCCAGTTGCACTTCCGCCAGTCCTTTCACAAACTGAAAAGCATGGCAGCTTGCCTCTCTTTTGTCATGTGAAATTTAGAAGCGGGCAGATCACTTTTTCCAAACACAGAAGCAAACAGCTGCGTCGAGTGGAATAGTTAGCAAGCCAATTGCTTAGCTTTTTCCGTCCATCTCCGACTCCACTGGATCTTGGGGTTGATCATCGCAGAGTAGGCTAACGCCCACCTTTCGATCGTTTCCTAGCCGTCTTTAGGGCACCCTTCTACATTCTTGCTGACATTCGCTTGGGCTGGAGTAGCCTTCCCCCACGAGCATGTTGCGCTCCCCACGTTTACAAGAGGATTTCCGCAAAGCGGTCTAAGCCAAAGAATGAGACAAGAAAACGCTCTTTCTCGGCTACACAGCGAATGCAAGAGATCCTCGAGAAGTTCGCGCTTCTTCCTGTTCAGAGGTAGGTTTTCCACTCGGGAATCGTTCGCTGCCTCCTCTAATCCGGCAATACCTGCTTTCATCACGACCTCTGGTCTTTTCTTTTATATTTGCGCCAACCGTAAAGAGTGCTTGGGAAAGCAGAGAAGGATCGAAAGGAGCTTCTTAGAAATCTCTTCCTCCAGAAAGAAGGATTCGGCGTTCATGACGGGAGATTTTCATCCCACGAGACTAGCAAAACTTCTCGAACCATTCGAAAACGAACCGAACCAGCCAGTTTTTATGGGTGACCACATTTTCGGAGATCTTTTATGGGTCACCCAGCTCCATCAAACGGAAGAAATTCTTTCTCTTGTAGTTTAGTCCGCTGCTTTCAATCTCCCAGCCTTTCATCCACCGTTTTACCTTCTTGAGCCAGGCAAAACCTTGCCAGAGCTTTCCATTGATTCTCCTTCTGCCCAGCACTAGATGCTCTTGTGCAGCGCTCTCGTCATATATTAGCTGATCCTTCCACAGATAGTTCTCGTGGGAGTAGTATCGCCAGGTGGTTTAGAGCCCATTAGGCGAGTAGCCTCCTTCTCGCCGCCTATCGCTACTACCTGTTTATACTCCGACCTATCAGCGCGCCAAGCTTCTTCGGCGAATATAGGTTTGCCATACCTATTCATGATTAGGCGGGCCTCGCAATAGCAATAACTATTCTTCACTCTTTTTTTGAAAACATGGACTAAAAGTCCTCTTGAAATGGTATGCTTTGGTGCTGCTGAATATATAATGGGTAGTTATGAACATATGGAAGAGGATTGAATGGATCTCCGATCATAATCACAAGGAAGCAAAGACAGTACAAAAAACTTTTTTAGCAAAGCCAAAATGTTTCGTAAAAAGTACAACTGTCCAGAATGAGCAAGGTGCAACGCATCAGTAAGCAGCTTATATGCCTAGATTCACTTCAGCCTAAGCTAGAATATTAGAGCCTATGGTTTAAGGACATATTTTGGCCTACTGTTATACACTGATATTCAGAGCTATACAAACTGGATTTACTCATTTATTAGCTAGAAAAAAGAGTTTGATAAATTCCACAAAAAGGACGTCTGAGTACATCTTAACTCTTTTTTAAATGCTATTTCCCTATAAGTTGCTTGTTATGAAAATACTATTTCCTTTACTTTCCATTCTTTCTTTCCTTCTTAATGTCCAGCCTCTTTTACTTAGAAGAGCTAATAGTAGTGTTGGAAACAGCTTTACAAGCAAAATGAAACCACCTTTAGGTAGCTTGTATGATAGAAAGGATTCTGTAAAAAGCATTATTGAGTACTTGTGAAAAAAGCTTTATTCTTAGATCCATATAATAAAAAGGTCATTATGAAAGAACTTACCTTTTCCTTCCGCTTTTTAACCCCTGCTTTTATTGGAGGAGCTAATCCCCAAGAGGATGCTTCAGGCAGAAAAGCTCCCACCCAGGACTTAAACGTCCATGCAGAACTTCGTCCTCCTTCCCTGCGCGGATCCTTGCGGTTTTGGTTCCGCTTGCTAAAAGGCTTCTCTTGCTCACACATGGACGTCAGAAAGCAGGAAGAATACATTTTTGGCTCTGCTTCTCAAAATGGTGCAGGGGCTAGCCGCTTCATTCTTCGAATCCTTCCTCATGAAAAGAGTGCCGTGGATATGCACGGATGGACATTGAATAAGCCGCTTCAACAAGAAGATCTTGAAAGCTTGAGTAATGAATATCCTTATGCCCTTTTTCCTCTACGCAATTCTTCTAGAGCTTGGTTTCCTCCTCTAGAGACTGCTTGGAAAGCACAGGTTTTAATCCATGAAGACACAAAAATTCCACAGTTAGTGGAAGGAATAGAAGCACTTTTTACGGTCTGGGGACATTTTGGAAGCCTAGGGTTCCGGAGCCGACGAGGATTTGGTGCAGTGAGCTTAGAGACTCATGGAGGGGATTGTCTGCTTTCCCTCTCAAAAGCGCTCGATTATTTTCAACGAGGAAAAGATTTTAAAAATTGGATAAGGGTCCTCTCGAAAGATAATCATCCCAAGGAATATGATAACGTCTCTATAGCCCATCACGACCTTTTGGAGTGGCTTAAATCCTGGAGGGCTCATGGTCAAACTTGCCGGTATTGGGATAAAAAAACAAACCAATGGAAGAAGGTGCCTTTTGAAAAAATTCAAAAGGAAATGGAAAAACCTGGATTTCCTTACGCTCGTAGAGATCATGACGAAGGACTTAAGGTATTAAGGAAAAGTCCCAGTTCAGGCAGCCAAACATTCCCTATTGAAGGATCCGAAGGGGAAACTTTTCGTCCGGCCTTAGGCCTTCCAATCATCCAAAATTTTACAAGTTTTTACCCATCCGAAAAAGTTGAATGGTTCCCTGATAGGGATCATCAGCATGCACAAAAAGGAGCAGGCCGTTTCGCCTCTCCTGTACTTCTAAGACCCTATCGAGTATTGCCTACTGATTCCAAGTTTTATGGAGTAGTTATCTTTCTTGAACCATACAAGTGGGACGAAAGCCAACCTGTTTACCTAAACGGAGAGGAGCGAAAAGTTTCCCTAAAGCTTTATGAACAAATGAAATCGGACGGATCACGACTAGCAGTCTTTCCTTGGGGCTCTCTTTGAGGATAATTCATGGATTCTTCTCCTCAAAAAAATGTGCTTTTATGTACGCTTGGCAGTACCCTTAGCAAAACCTGGCTCATTGCTGTAGAGGCGCTTTACTTCGTTAATCACTACCACCAAAAGCTTGATGAAGTTCACTTACTTACTACCTGTAATCCAGAAGCTGAAGAATGCTTTCAAAATATTGAGCAGTGCCTAAAAATCCATTTTCCTGGCCTCATCTATACATTTACCCAAGTCGATGAATGCGCAGATATTTGCAGTCAGGAGGATTATTTTCTTTTTCAAGAGGTCCTCTATCGGTGGTTTCTTAAGCATATACAAAGAGCCACTGTCTATGTGTGTATAGCCAGTGGGCGAAAGACGATGAGCGCGGCTCTCCTTAAAGGGGCTTCTTTATTTGGAGCTAAATATGTCTTTGATGTTTTAGCAGAGGAACCTTTCCCCTCCTCTATGGAAGAAGTCAAAGAAGCCTTAAAGACTAACAAAATTAAGTTTGTTTCCCTGGGCAATGAAAAGGGATGGACACAACTAAAAAAGCTGTCATTCGAAGAATTTCCACTGAACGAGATTGAGAGAAAACCTCGATTATATCTCGCTACAGTGGCTGACCGAAAATTACAGGAAAAAATTAACGAAGTTCAAGACTATTCTCTCCGGATCCATTACAATTGGGGCCGGCTTTCAGAGCTACCTTTTCCAGTTTTAGCCCGTTGGACTCCCAAAGAACTCGATTGGTTGAATGAGCCCTTGGATCCTAAAAGAGACAAAGAATGGATCGAAAAGCTTCCAAAGGTAGAACTGCACTGTCATTTGGGCGGCTTTGCCACACATGGAGAGTTGCTAGCGCAGGTTCGCTCAAGCGCAGAAGCTCCCTCCTCACTGCCTCATCTTTTAGAGCCACCTTTACCTGAGGGCTGGCCTCGGCCAGCTAAGCCTATTGGCCTTGAAACATACATGGAATTAGGTAGGGCTACAGGAACCGATCTTCTTAAGGACCCTGGGTGTCTTAAAGAACAATGCAGACTTTTATACCAAGCTCTTCAAAAAGACCGTGTTGTGTATGCAGAAATTCGAACTTCTCCTAACAATTACACTAATATCTCCAAAGGAAGATCTGCTTGGACTGTTCTTTGCGAAATTCGCGATCATTTCCAGCAATGCATGAATGAGAATCAAGGTGCTGACACTTACTGTCATGTTAATCTCATCATCATTGTCACTCGCAAGGATAAAGGAGATCTTTCGGATATTAGTCGTCATTTATCCCTTGCCGTTACAGCTGCGCAACATTTTCCACCAAAAGAAAGTTATTGTGGCGTGGTCGGAGTGGACCTAGCTGGCCTTGAAAGCCCCAAAACTCGTGCTTCTTACTTTGCAGAAGATTTTGTCCCTGTTCACCGCTGCGGACTTGCTGTTACAGCCCACGCTGGTGAAATCGATGACGTTGAGGGAATATGGCAAGCAATTTTTCGACTCCATGCCAGAAGGATCGGGCATGCACTTCATCTTTTGAAATCTCAAGATCTGCTGAACACTGTTATTGACCGACATATTGGAATCGAAATGTGTCCATTAGCCAATTATCAAATCCATGGATTTAAGCCCATGGAAAACAACAAGAACACATATCCATTAAAAGAATACCTAAATCGGGGCGTCTATGTTACGGTCAACACTGATAACATTGGTATTAGTAAGGGCAGCTTAACGGATAATCTCTTATTTTTGGCTGAGCTTTGTCCTGGGATCCGTCGGCTCGATATCCTCAAACTCTTAAACCACGCTTGTCAGATAGCTTTTCTCCCCCATCAGCTTCGAACAGAGCTGATTCACAAAATACAAAAAAACCTACTCACTCCAACCAACCTTGCTCTCTTTAATGAGCCTTCTTAAAACTTTTTTTTTTCATATTGCATTAAATTCGCCTTAAATCCTTGAGGAAAGGTGAGAGGTGGAGTAACAAACCTCATTTGCTGTGTTAGTAAGTATTCTCAACGCAATAATACCTTATCTTAGGGCTGCTTCTTGTGGATTATTGCATTCTTTCAATCCACACAAGTTTGCATTCCATGAACTACTCCATCCAAGCCTGACGGCTCTGGGAATAGAGTTTTGCGCATCACGGAGAAAAGTTTTATTGTAGTCTCATCGGCTCGCAGACTTCCAGCCTTTTAGCAGATTCTCCATCCTACCAGAGCTTCCCGCTCCACGCTTTGATTGCTTCCCGTCCATTCCTTTCCGTATACAACGACCTTCTGACTCAAAAAGGCCAAGCCGTGGTTCTTCATCCATTTCGTCAAGACCCAATCAAGAAGCTCAAAACGGCGAGTTTTCCTCCCGATAGCAGAAGGCCCAGCTGACTCACTCATTCCACAGCTCACCCAGGGTCTTTTTCACAATACCGCCGCACCAGTGGTCTCTCAGACTTGGTATCAACGTCCTTGCCTGCTCTTCCAGCTATCCGATACAAACCTCTTCCGCTTTGTCTCCGACCATTGCCCCAAATGCTCCGAACGACACGTTCAACCTCTCTCGCTTCTCCCCGGCTCTTTTGTCGAACCCGTTCTCCGGCTTTTTCCTCTGATCTGCTTCCTGACCTATGAAATGACGACTCTCTTAGCCACCAAATGGAGCAAGCTCGGACGTTTTCGAAGACGTTCCCAAGGTAGAGGGATGCCTCCAGTCGATCTGATTGAGCCTTTCTCTCTGTCAATGACGAACCAGTCGTTTGTCTTTGTCCCAAGATCCCTCTGGGGCTGAATCGACTCCTGGGAAAATATGAGCTTCTCCTACTTTTTTTGCAAGCCTCCAGCCTAGGCATCCATGTTTTCAGTAACGTAAAGCTATTAACTTCTCTAGCAAAGAGTCGTGACCCATTCTATGGATCTCAAGTTAGATAAATAAACTAGTGATCATTGAGATTCTAAAGGTAAAGTTCTGTATTCTCAATTTAATGATCAGCTTTTTTACTCTTCTGGAAGCTGAGATATCATGCTGTACAATCAGTCTTCTTGCAATTTTCTTTAGATTATCCCTCCCGCTCCTTCTCAATCATATTCCTACGCTCTATCTCCACTACTCATAGACAATTAAGTTATAGCCGCCGCATCCCTTTTGGTTATACTTCTAAGCTACTTTATCAGCTCTTAGTTTCATTTGCTGCAAAATCTACTGGACTTGGCAAATAAAACAAAAAGTATAACAATACCCTTTCTTAATTAATAAAGAGCCTTCGGGCTATCTTTCGGAAATAGGCTGGTTAACTCTAAACCAAAAGCCAATAATTGATGGGATATAGGAGAGGACTAAAACTTCCACGGGTATAACCTTTCTATTTAACAATAGAACCCTAACAGAAAAGAGCGACATTTACTTTGGAAAAAATTCATATCTAGAGACCCTTAGAACCTCTATTTTTCAAGGCTTCTCAAAATTACCACGTCAAATCCAGATGATTGTCATTGGCTCTATTGATTCCAGACAAAAAGGCTCGATCAAAAACTATATGTAAAGAAGATGGCGAGGACCTTTTTTCCCATAGCCTAAAAGATTAAGTTTCTTTAAGTTTCTTTAATACTCATAGGCAAGCCATCTTTATTTTTAATTTGATATACCAAAAAAAATATTGCTAATTTTTTAATTTAAGTTTAAAAGCTAGCACATTAATATGCAATTGGGTTTGCATTATTTTTCTTGGGACGTCCAAAGACGTCTCTACACTTTTCTCAATCGTTATTTCTTTCTAAACTACCACCATGAACTTTTGGAAATCTAAATTTTTTGCTTTTGTTCATGATCCTCCAACCAAACCTTTTAAGATCCAGGAACATGAAGAAATTTCTAAAGAGATTATCCAGCATGCTGGGTATGAATACGTAGAAGCAAGAGTTTTATTTGATAAGATTACTGATCATATTGCTGCATCGGCAGATCGATTGATCTTTCCTAAACCAAGGGTATTACATGCTGATTTTAAAGGAAATGAAGATTCACCTTACTATCACACTCTTGGTGGAGGAAAACTCATCTTTCAAAACCCTATTAATCCTGAGATAGCTGAAGACGATGTCATTAAAGTTCAGCCGATATATGATCTCAATGGAATAGATGACAAAGACTTTAATGGTTTTGAGAAAAGAATTGGTAAAGAATGGGCAAATTTTTTTCTTCATTGGCGACTATGGAAAAAATTTATCTCAGAGAAACATCCAAGCTTGGCATTTATGCCTGCAGATACCAGAATCCCTGATCACACTATCTGGACTCATTGTTCAATTACCAGTGCTCTACAAGGATGTGTGGAAAAAATCGATGAGGCTGACACCAAAATTAATCCAGCATTTCTACTTTTCCAAATTGGCCCAGTCCAAGAATTCATTGCTCAAGCCAGAAAAACAAAAGACCTATGGAGTGGTAGCTATCTCCTTTCCTATTTAATTGCTCATGCAATAAAGGCACTGACGGATCGTTTAGGTCCTGATGCTGTAATATTTCCAGCACTCTACGGCCAACCACTCTTTGATTGGTTGCACATGGATGAACTTTATAACAAGATCAAAACAAAAGACAATAAATCTCTCTGGGACACTGAATTTGACTATCCTCTTGGACTTATTTTAACTCCTAACTTTCCTAATCGCTTCCTTGCTCTTATCCCTGATGACAAAGCAGAAGTTCTTTCACAATCCATTGAAAAAGAACTACAAAATAAGCTAGAAGAAATTAGCAAATATTGTGTTGAGTATTTAACAAAGGAAAAAGGCATCGAATGGAATGATAACATTCAAAAAAGATGGAATGACCAAATCGAAGATTTTCTTTTCATTTCTTGGCAGGTCTATCCATGGGAAAAAGATGTTAACAAAGCAATTGCTTTGTTTAAGCAACTTCCTGCTAGCGATTCTGCTAAAGATCTAGACGATGTATATCAATGTGCGCTTAATATTCCCAAGGAAGACAGAGATCCTCGTAATTATAAGTATGACAATGAAGGTCATCCTATCATTGAGAATATTGGATTCTGTTGGTCAGCTCATTATGCAATGACTGATTTCCTTCATGAAGGTCGAAGAAACATTCGTGATTTCAAATTTTTTGGAGATCCCAATTCCAACGAATTTCGAAGCCGTTTTGGAGTGCCTAAGGACATGTATTCAGGCAAAGAGGAGTGTATTGGGGATGAAAACTGGCAAAAGAGCTTGCATGATAAGATCAAGCACACGTTTAAGGAAGGTGAAAGGTTAGGAGCCATCAATATTATTAAAAGAATTTGGGATGAAGCTTATTTAAAAAAGACTTACAAAAATGCCAATTTATCTTTCAAGCCTAAAATATTTGAATCTGTCCCAGATGTTGCTGCTAATTCCTGGGTTAAAGAAGTTCTTCTAAAACAATTAGATAAAGATCATGATATTAACAAATATTGTAATGATTTTGTTCAATCACTTCAGAAGGCCTATGAAAACGGTGAAATAGAAGAAATAAAAATAGATGAGAAAAAATTTCAGAGCCCGGAAGAATTCCTTAAAGAATATCCCTCTTTCTGTTTCACCTCTGAACTTAGACGTCTTAAAGAGGAATATAAAGAAGATAGATATAAAGATAAAAATCCAACTTCAAGAAAACGTGAAAATTCAGAAAATGCACTCCGACATCTTAAAACACTTCAAAAAAGATTAAATTCTGAGCCTACTCCTTACATAGCCATTTTAGCTATGGATGGGGATTCTATGGGTAAATGGCTAAGCGGAGAGAAATCTCCTTGTTTTCATACTCAGCTTTCCAAAGAAGCTAAGGAATACTTTAATAATCAACAACTCTTAGAGCTTCAACAAATTCTAAAAACCAAAAGGCCCTTGTTTCCTAGTTATCATATAGAATTAAGCAGCGCCCTAGCCAATTTCTCTCTCTATCTTGCCCCATCCATCGTCCACCAACATTATGGCCAGCTTATTTATTCTGGAGGGGATGATATTCTGGCCATGCTCCCAGCTGAAAA
This sequence comes from Candidatus Methylacidiphilum fumarolicum, assembly GCF_949774925.1. Taxonomy (GTDB): domain Bacteria; phylum Verrucomicrobiota; class Verrucomicrobiia; order Methylacidiphilales; family Methylacidiphilaceae; genus Methylacidiphilum; species Methylacidiphilum fumarolicum. The sequence continues at coordinate 445,488 of NZ_OX458932.1, read as the reverse complement.
GGCATTACAATGTGCCTATGTTTTAAGAAAAGCTTTTCGCGGTGATCCCACTCTCTCAGAGAGTTTTTATGGAGCACTTAAAGCCCCACCGCACCAGTGGGGTTTCGTTAGTATTGATGGGAAATGGGAAGGATGGAAAGAAATGTGGAAGTGTGAATCAGTCGATAAGTTTCTTCCTCAAGGCTATCCTCTTCTTCTCATGGGCAAGAATGCAGATATTTCTGCAGGAATTGCCATTGGGCATATTCATAGCCCTTTACAAAATTTAGTTGAAGAAGCCAAAAATGCCTTAGAAATTGCCAAATCTTCTGGATATGGCAAGTCAGCTTTTGTTGTTAATCTATTTAAACGTTCGGGAGAGATTGCCCAATGGGGATCTAAATGGAACCATTCTAAAGAAGAAGAAAAAGAAACCTCTTTTCCTCTAGAAATCCTCAATGAGCTCCAAGAACTCTATGAAAATAATCGAATTTCTGGAAAACTCCCCTACAGAATCGCTGAACTTGTTTCTTGCTATTTTCAGTATGGAAATGATGAGCTTAATGAGCAAGTAAAGGAAATTATTAAAAACGACATCCGTTTCGCAGTGGATCAACATTTTTCAGTCAAAGAGGAAAAAACCAATGATTCCAAAGGCAAAGAAATACTTATTAAAGTCTTATCTAACTACTTAGACCATTGTACAAAACTCCACGATTTTCTTGGTCCACTTATCACCTTCGCATTCTTCAAAACGAAAGGAGCCATTGGATGACAACTTTTGATCTTATTCCTTTTGACACCTGCTTTTTCCGTGATAGCAAACCTCTGGCTGCTGGGAGTAGTTATGGTCGAGGAGCTCGGTGGCCTCTACCGTTGACAATCCATTCGGCTATACGTTCTGCTTTGCTTTCCCTCTCGGGTTTAACCCCCACAGAAAAAAAGAATGGCTACGAACGAAGAGGCAAATCTCAAGGCAAAATAGGAACAGAGGCTTACAATTGGCTGCATATCAAAGGTCCTTTCCCAGTGGATCGAAAGGAACACAGGCTTTTTTTCCCTACCCCTTTAGACATCTCTTGGTGCATTCATCAAGAAAACAACAGGTCATTAAAACCCTCAAAGCTATTAAGACCTCTAAAGCAAACAGAAATGTTTAATTTATCTGAATGTAAGTCCAATTTACCCAATCCGCTTCGATACCCTGTTGTTTCTCAAGATCCACCTTCTAAAGTAAGACCGCCATCCTTCGTCTCTTCTGAGTTTTATAAATACTACTTAGAAGACAAATTAAATGAGATAAATTCTAGTGAATGCAGCGGGGACAAAGAGCTTTGGGACTCAGAATATAGAATTGGGATTGGAATTAATCCAGAAACTCAAACTGTCGAAGAAAGTAAACTTTTTGCTGCTGAACATTTAAGACTTAGAGAAGGCATAAGATTGTGTTTTTCTATCAATGATCCGCCCTTCTATAAACTTCAGAATCCAGATGAGAGCCCTATCGAATGTCTCAATCAAGAAACAATTACTGTAGGTGGCGAAGATCGATTCTTTAAAGTAGAAAAGGTCAAAGAACCACTCCTCTTCCCTTCCCTTGATGTCAATGATCTAAAGACAACGCGACTTAAATGGGTTCTTCTTAGTCCAGCGATCTTTAGTCAAGGATGGCTTCCTGGTTGGATCGATCCTCAAAAACAAAAAGAAAATGTGCTTTTGCGCGCTATTGACAAAGAAAAGAGGCGGGTGTTCCGAAAGCAGCGCAGAAGCGATCGTGAATGGAAATATGATCCTTCAAAAGACGAAGCCCCGCCTATTAAGGCAACTCTTGTCGCAGCGCGCATTGGTAAACCAATTATAATTGGAGGTTGGGAAGTTTTAGAGAAAGGACCTAGACCCACCTTATTGGCCGTTCCTCCAGGCTCTGTCTACTATTTTGAGACAGAAAAAGAAGAGGATACAAAATCTCTGTTTCAAGCCCTCCATGAAAGATGCCGATCGGATTATTATGGGGAAAAAGGCTTTGGTTTAGGGCTTTGTGGCACTTGGGATTACTTTGAGTTTACATGAAAAAAAAGAGGAATGTCCACGGACATCCTTATGAAAGACATTTTAAAAATCTTCATGATATTAGTCTTGAAAAAAAATAAAAGCAGGAGATAAAGCAATGGCAACCAGTGAAAGCGCAATAATTTATCTTTTTACTCGTACTTCTCTCCACGTTGGCTCTGGTGGATCAGTCGGAGCCATTGACTTACCCATCATTAGAGAACGGCATACAGCATTTCCTATTATTCCAGGAAGTGCTTTAAAAGGCGTATTTGCTGATGAATGGATTGAGATTAATGAAAACACTTATCAAAGCAATGATGCTGAGATTAAGGAACACATTTATCAAAGAAATACTGAAGGAAAAGATCTTTTTGGAACAGAGGAAAAAGGAGGGATGCTTCAATTTTCGGAAGCAAAACTTCTCCTATTTCCTATTCGATCCCCAAAAGGCTGTTTTGGTTGGATCACTTGTCCGCTGATACTGAAACGTTACTGTCGGGATACCGGACAGACAATTCTAGATTCCATTCAACTTAGTGACAATAAGGCTTTGTTTAAAAAAGAAAGCTGTCTCTGCATTAACGAAGGAGGAAAAGAAAAAGTAATTCTTGAAGAATATATCTTTGAAAAAACCCAAGAGGACTCCGAAGAAATAATCAAAGCGTTTGTAAATCAGCTTCCTGTTGATCTTGTTTCTATTGATCCTATTTGGAAGGAAATAGGAAATCGACTCGTTATTGTGAGTGACAGCATGATGAGCTTTTTTACGCAGTCAGCATGTGAAATAGCACAACATGTAAAAATAAATGACAAGACGGGTACGGCAGAAAGTGGGGCTTTATTTAATCAGGAAAATGTTCCATCTGAAACAGCTTTCTACAGCATAGTTCGGAAAGGACCATCAAGAAATGAGAATTCTTTCAAACCTATTGAAGTTCTTGAAAAAAAAATTAAAGAAAAAAATTATCTTTTCCAGTTTGGAGCTGATGCAGGTACTGGCCTTGGATATTGCACTACCTATTTAACCAAAACAACCCACAAAGAAGGAGAAAGCAATAATGGATAATCTGGAAATTCTTCGGGCTAAACATGCTTTAAAAAAAGCAGAAGGACTTAAGAAAGAATCTGTCAATCGGCTTCCAGGACTTATTGTTTCTAATGGATTGTTAGCCACGCTTGCTTTTGTTTGTGAAGAAAAACCTGAAAGAGAGCCTCTTAAAATTGCTATGGACGCAGTCGCTGAATACCTTAGCAAACGAAATATTCTAAAAGATATCAAAGAGAATAACAATGCAGCTAAAGAAATGCTCCACCAACTAATAACCAAGGGTTCTTCATTAGACCTTCAGCAGGCTACTTATGAAACCCTCAAGTATCTTGCCTATCTGAAGCGGTTTTCGGAGAAAAAATCGTCTTCTTCCTAGGGGATGTCTATGAATGATAATGTAGCTAAGAAAGATAAGTTATTGCTCATTAATGATGTAGAAAGCGTGCTGAATACAATATCTATTGAATCACGCTCCCTTCTTCTTGAAAAATACATCGATCCAAGAATTAAAAAGGATGAACGAAAAGCTCAATTTTCTACAGCAATTAATATAAAAAATCCGAACATAACAAAATACAGGCTTCAATCAATCTGGAATAGTCTTTATAGCAAACTCAAAGATGCAAGCTTACTCTTTGCCCAATTACAATCTCGAATGATGGTTAACATGGCTGGTGGAGTCCTTGAAAACGCTGGGTTATGTCTAGACCGTTTTGGAATTCCGTATATCCCTGGTAGTGCAGCCAAAGGCTGTGCCAGGAGAATGGCTATAGAAAAGCTTTTAGAGGCTTCTGAGCATGAGAAAATACAGCTTTTAAGTCAAATTGCTCTTGTGTTTGGCTGGTCTGAATTGGACTGGAAAAACGAGAATAATTCTGATTTTTATTATGGCTGTTCTAATACCCCCCCCCTTGTTGATGATGTTGTTGATCAAGCGGCAGGGCTTGTATTAGAAGCCATGTCCATTCCTACTAAGACAGATGATAAACTCCGAAACCAACTCATTAAAACTGTTCCCAATTATGCTGGCACTATTCGCTTCTTGCCTGCTTATCCCATTCCAGAAAATTTCTATCCTACAGAAGAAAAAAAGCTAGTGGGAAATGAACTGGAACTTGACGTTATTACATGTCATCATCAAAAATATTATTCTCATGAAACAGGCTGGGAGGATGCATGGGACAAAGAAGATCCTATTCCGGTCTTTTTCCCAGCTGTTAGTCCTTATCTTATCTTTTGTTTCTGTATCCATCCTTCTACGAGGCGGGCTAATGGAAAAGTAAAAGATTTTGCTCTAGAATGGCTCAAAAATGGATTGGAATCCTTTGGTATTGGAGCAAAAACAGCTGCGGGTTACGGGTGGTTTAAGGATTGCACAAATAAGGTTGAAGAAAAGCTAGAGAAGATAAGAAAAGAAGAGGAAATAAGACAAAAGGAACAAGAGGAAAAAAGAAAAAAGGAAGAAGAAGAAGAAAGAAGAAAAATAGAAAAGGAGAAAAAACAGCAGAAATTTGAAGAAGCAACAAAAGGGATGAGTCCAGAAGAAAAAGAAGCTTTTAAGCTTCATTCTGAAAAAAATGATCAACAATTTAAAGACAAACTAATCAACGATTTCCTTAAAAGTGATGCAAATCAGCAGCTAGTTTTCTACCTATGCATAAAAAAGCATAAACCCGGAGTCTGGGAAGAAATTAACAAGGCTGCTCAACAAAGTCCAAAAAAAGAAGTTAGAAAAAAGTGGGCGAACATCTCTCAAAAACTTAAAGAGATTGCTAAGAATAGAAAGGAACGCCTGCCATGATTTCTAAAACCTATCTGATCGAATTCATTACTGACTGCTATGCGAAAGAAAGCAGAACTTTCTAGAAAAGCTGAAGTAAGAGTGCCATTTATTCGTGGGCAGCTTCGCTGGTGGCTAAGGTTGCTTGGAGGGTTTAATTGTCTAAGTGAAGACGCTTGCAAACTAGAAAGCAATATCTTTGGTTCAGCAGTAAGCAGTTCTTTAGCTTCAAAACCAATCATAAAAGCCCTCTCAGTGCATAGAAGCAAAAGAAAGTCCAAGGAGAATCTTGGAGCAGGCAAGCCCAAAAATAGGCAAGCCATCGAACAAGACTCCAAGTTTAAATTACAGGTAAGATGGAAAGGTGCACCTTCTCCTTTTAGTTCCCTAAATGATGCGCTAAGTAACATGCACACTTTAATTAATATCTGGATTCATTTAAGAGCTCTTGGAGCTAAATCCAGCAAGGAGTTTGGTGCTATGACTTTTACCACAGTATCCTCTTCTTTAGCTATAGAAGAGGGCTCTCAATTTTTTTAAGAAAAAAGACAATATTCATATAATGCAAAAACAAAACACAAACTTTTCTGAGGCTAAACCAAATCCAATTCTATCAACTTTATGGAATTGGTGGAAGAAACAAAGTCAAAGTATCACACCCAACAGGGATACATTAGTTCGACACCCATCACCAATTCTTCTGCGTTCCCACCTTTCTTTGTACTTAGAACAATACGCATTGGTTATTTTCATAAGATCCTATCCAAATAAAACAAAACCCCCTTTATGATGATTTTTAGGAAAAACTAAAAAAGATCCACACTTATCAACCTTTATTACAACATGAATCTTCTTCAGCTGTCTTTCCTTGGTACAGGAAATTATAGAAGTACTAAGTATTCCTTTTCTCAAAGGAGACATCATGAAACAAAATTTTTCCCGCTAGCATTAGCTTTAGAAAAGCATCCTAAGACCATATTTATGGCTCTTACGAAGAAAATAGAAAATGGGGATAATTGGAAAGAGCTTAAAGAAGAATTTAAAGCTAAGAACTTCAAATACGAAATCATTTGTATTCCAGAGGGAAAAGAAGAACAAGAGCTTTGGGATATTTTTGAATCGATTGCTAAAATGATTCCCAAACAATCTGAGCTTATCATAGACATAACCCATGGTTATAGATCTTTACCTTTAATAGCCCTTAGTACCATAGTCTATCTTAGACAAGTCAAAGAAGTGAATATTAAAGGAATATTTTATGGAGCTTATGAAGCAAATAAAAATGATATAACTCCTGTGTTTGATCTTTCTATATTTCTTGATCTAATTGAATGGCTTGGAGCAAGTAAAAGATTCATTGACCTTGGAGATTCTTCTGAATTCGCCAAATTGTTAAATAAGATCCAAAACGAGCTGTATCAAGAAAAAGATAAAGAGGAAAAAAAACCAACGCATCTCAAAAATCTTGGATCGTCATTGAAAGATCTCTCTTTAGCTTTAAATCTCAGTCGAGTTTTAGAAATACCAAAAATATGTAAAAGAGTTGAAGATATACTGAAGAATCAAGAATTACGAGAAGAGATTAATAAATGGGCTAAACCACTTGACTTAGTAATTGACGAGGTCAAAGAAACATATAAAGCAACAGCTTTCGATGGCCTTCATGGTCAAATTGAGCTTGCTAAGAAATATCTTCAACACGGTTATGTTATGCAATGTGCAACCCTTCTTAGAGAATGGATCATAAGTTATGTATGCGAAGTGATCCAAGATGACTCGAATGATCCTGAAAAAAGAAAAGAGGTTGAAAATATACTTAATAACTTGGGACACAAAATCCGTAATAATCGCCCAGAAGATTCTCTTCAATCAAGAGAAGACAAAGAAAATATCAAAAACAAGCTTTCTTCCCTTGATCCAAAACTTATAGAAGCTTGGAGTCGAATAATACAAGTAAGAAATGATCTCGCGCACTGCGGCATGGGAAGAAAAAAAGAAATATTGGCAAATGAATTAAAAAATCAGGTAGAAAAAGCCCTTGATTCTATCGAAGAACTCCTCCAGAACCATGAATAATCTTAAATTAAAAATTATAGACACTCCTGATTTTCAAATTCTAAAAATAAGTATTACGGGCAATGGAATACTAGAAGCTTCCATTTTGAAAAACATAGAACTGCCCAAAGTTAACTATGCAAAAGGTGTCATTTTGTATGGTCGTGCCCCTATATGGATTTATGGATTTTTTGTCCATCAATTCCATCCATGCCGCTGGATAGCTATCTTTGATCCACGAATGGGAGGGATCATCATTGAAGCGCATCATATAGAGGCCCCTCAGCTGGGCTATGTGATTCCAATAGAAGTTATCCAGCCTCATGTGGAATCCAATCAGAATCTACTTCAAGATACGGTACAGTCTACAGCCCAATCAAAGACCTCTTCTCCTCCTTCTACTCTCATCATTGCACTTGTTGGCCCCCCTCACAGCGGCAAATCCGTCTTTCTCATGCTCCTTCAAGAATCATTAAAAAGAATCCTGCCTATTTCCTTTTATCAGGAAAAAACATACACCATTAGGGCCTGTCCAGATGGAGAAGGCAACTGGTTTCATGAAGCTTATCCATACAGTAAGACCCTGCGTTTCAAGAATCAATGGAATCAGTCTTTTGTCGATAATATTTGTCAGCATATTAAGGAAATTTCCAAGACAAAAAGACTTCTTTTCGTTGATTGTGGGGGAAAGATTGATCGATTTAACCATCAAATTTTAGGCCTCTGTAATTCAGCGCTTATTGTTTCCAGAGATGATCTTCTGGCTGCAGAGTGGAGAGGAGCTACTCAGATACTAGGCCTGAATTTACTTGCGCAAATTCAAAGCGTTCAAGAAAACATATCCACAGTTATTTCTTCTTCCCCTATCCTTACCGTCAAACTAGGGAAACTGGAAAGAGGAATCAATCCTGAGGAGGTTGTTTTACCCGAAGAACTAATAAAGAAAATCCAGTCTTTGATTAGCTGAAATGAATCAAAACAAAGAGATCATTCTGCTCGCTGTCATTGGGATATCCCCAGCCGTTATTACGGAAACGTTGTGGGCACTGGCAGAAGAAAATCCACCTATTTATCCAAAATATATTGACATTGTTACTACAGCTATTGGAAAGAAAGTGATCGAGAAAGAGCTTTTAGAGCCAAGAGGAAAATGTCTTTGGGAAGAATTTAGAAATTGGTTAATTAAAGAAAAAAATATCCCGAAGGATTCTCACATTCTAAGGGAAATTAAGGTAATTGTTTCACCTTTCTTGGATCAAGGCAAATGCTTAGAATTAGAGGATATCCGGAACATTAAAGACAATGAGGAAACAGCAGATTATATTCTAGAGGAAGTTCGGAAAATTACAGAAAATCCTGACACTCAGCTTATTGCCTCCGTAGCAGGAGGTAGAAAAACAATGGGCATCCTCCTTTATAGTGCTGTTTCTATGCTAGGCAGAAAAGGAGATAGGATAACTCATGTATTAGTAAACGAACCTTATGATGATCCAAGATTACAACCTAAATTTTATTTTCCACAACAAAAAGAACAGATCCTAAAAACAATTACAGGAAATATAGTCTATGCCAAAGACGCAAAAATTGAGTTAGCAGATATTCCTTTTGTAAAATTCAGAGAGCTTTTCCCTAAAGAATTTGGAAGACTTCCGGGGCGGTTTACAGATCTTGTCTGGCAGTATTCAAAAGAAATAAAAGAGCTTTATCCTCAAGTAGGCTTTGATTCGCAAACTGGGGAAATGATCGTTAATGAGAAGAAAATTAAGTTGAAAGGGAAAGAGCTTTTATTCTTTGCTTTTCTTTGGGATCGTTTGGAAAAAAATCTTCCGCCATTGGGTTGTCATAAAGAAGTTGATAAACCTTTCAAAGTGTTTGCAGTAGAATGGAAGAAAAAAAACCAGCAATTAAGTCATTTATTTCCGGAACACTCTAACTTTGATGAAGATGATTCCAAAAAATGTTTAAGTAACCTACGGAAGAAATTAAACGACCGTGGGTTAAATAAATTTGTTGATCTCATATTTCCACTTAGAAGTGGAGTTGGCCTTTCCAATTCCATCAAAATGAAAGACAATTCTTAAAATCAATAGATTACTCCCCTTACCTACAGTTTTTTCCTTCTTTCTCATATAGCTCTGACGTCTAGGTACGTCTTTTTACTTTTAGAATAAAAAGTCATAATTTTATATTTCCCAAAAAATGAATTGTTATGCCTTCAGCCTATATCCTGCAAACCTATGCTAAAGTTTCACTTTGTTCCGAAAGACTTCAAGTCGTTAGTTATAACAAAGAAAATGGCACTGAAGAACTTATCAGAGAAATTCCTCTAAGAGAACTAGAACGGCTTGTTTTAGACCAAACCGTCTCAATAACTACTCCTGCCCTTTGCGAACTATTATTAAGAAACATTCCTATTTCTTTTATAGGCTTTAATGGACAAATCTTAGGAGGATTCTTTCCCCCTCCCAATTCCCACGGACTATGGAGGCTAAAACAATACCAGAATTGTCTAGATCCTAAATCTGTCCTTGCTTATTCAAAGCAGTTAGTTAAGGCCAAAATCTATAATCAAAGACGCTCTCTTCAAAGACTCAGTTCAAATAGAAAAATTAATAATGAAAACGATATCGAGTGGCTTAACCATCTTCTTTTTAAAGTAGCTTCAGCAGCAACCGTAGACGAAATTAGAGGCTATGAAGGAGCCTCTACAGCACGTTACTTCCAATGTTGGGCGACATTTCTACCACAAGAATTTCCTTTCGAACGTCGATCAAATCGTCCTCCTCTCAATCCTGTTAATGCCTGCATTTCATTCGGGGCAACACTTCTTTATAATGAAATGACTGCTCTTATTCATCTTCATGGTCTTGATCCAGCTTTAGGATTTTTGCATGCTCCAGAAAATGAAAGATGGTCTCTTGCCTTAGATCTCATTGAGCCATTTAGACCGGTAATTGTAGAAGCATTAGCACTAGATCTTTTCAGCCATAAGATCCTCAATAAAGAACATTTCGAAAAGAAAAATGGAGGCTGTTATTTAAACGAATTGGGAAGAAAAAAATTTCTTGCGCAATATGAAACAAGACTTGAAAGACAGTTTCAATCTGAATTTTCTGGCTCCAGAACGACTCTAAGAGCACAACTAGAAGGATGTGTTTGCTCTTTTAAAGCTGCTTTGGAAGATCCAAGCAAGTTTGAACCATTTTTAATGAATTAACTACAATGGAAAAAACTACAGAAAAAATGAACGAAGATCCATCATATTGGTGGTATGAAGCTTTTGCACCTGCACCTAGAGAAAAAAAACCTCCTGGAGATAATAAGATGCTTACTGTTATAGCTTACGATGTGTGTGATGACCGAAGGCTACATAAAATAGCCAAAATCTGTGAAGATTTTGGAATAAGAGTCCAGTTTAGCGTTTTCGAATGTTATCTTGAAGAATCAGAACTAGAAGAATTGTGGCAAAAGCTGCTTGCGGAAATTGATCCTAAAGAAGACAGGATTGTCGCCTATAAAATAGATGCTAGACTAGCAAAGGAGATTAGAACTGCTGGAACAATGGTGTGTTCTGAAAAAGTAATCTGCTTTTTGGTATAAACTCTATTGCAAATTGGAAGAAATTTTTATATTTACCTAGCTTGTATCTTCTACTTGCATAAAGAATGACGGTAGTTTTTTTGTGTTTAAAAATGCAAAAATGGTTTTTTAGGTATTAACACCAAACCACTAAAAAATAGCCATGCCAATACCTAAAGTTATATTATTGAATATAAATGACTTATTAAACTTTCTGTGTTTTTGGGCTAATATAAAGCATAAACTGTACCAACATAAAATTGGAATCAATGCCTATGAGGTTTTTTATTTTTTGATAATCAAGATGTTAGAAGACCGCAGTCGGAATAATGGATGAAGCCGAAAGGCAATTGAGACTTCTTTTTCGGCTTTCAGTTGATGAAGCCTTCCTTTAAGTCGGAATAATGGATGAAGCCGAAAGGCAATTGAGACCCCGTAAATCACCCCACCTTTTGTTAGCATATGAGCTCTGTCGGAATAATGGATGAAGCCGAAAGGCAATTGAGACAATTTATCCCACTCATACTTCAGAGTAACTTCTTCTTGTCGGAATAATGGATGAAGCCGAAAGGCAATTGAGACTGCCCATGATCTCATATGATATGTTATTGAAATAATACTTGTCGGAATAATGGATGAAGCCGAAAGGCAATTGAGACCTTCTAATCTTGATTGCTGACCGTTTTCCCCGCTTAAGGTCGGAATAATGGATGAAGCCGAAAGGCAATTGAGACAAGTTCAAAGTAAATCCCATCCAATTTTCGATAGATAGTCGGAATAATGGATGAAGCCGAAAGGCAATTGAGACCAAGCCCTGAGGGTGAAGACTTTTTCCTGATAAAGTCGTCGGAATAATGGATGAAGCCGAAAGGCAATTGAGACCTGCTATTTCACCTTCACCTTCTAACTTGAACCGCTTCTCGTCGGAATAATGGATGAAGCCGAAAGGCAATTGAGACCCTCATCTAAAGCTCCCCATTCACGATACATAGCGTTAAGTCGGAATAATGGATGAAGCCGAAAGGCAATTGAGACTCAAGTCCCAGTCTCTTTTCGTCATATATCCTCCCTTGTCGGAATAATGGATGAAGCCGAAAGGCAATTGAGACATTCCTTTTCAAGTTTGCCTTTATTCTTCTCACTCACTCGTCGGAATAATGGATGAAGCCGAAAGGCAATTGAGACATGTTGTTATGATAATATTTCATGGGGATTTTGTGTTCCCGTCGGAATAATGGATGAAGCCGAAAGGCAATTGAGACTTTCTCATCTTCTGGCCACTTCCATAAGTTTTTCCGTCGGAATAATGGATGAAGCCGAAAGGCAATTGAGACACCTTCTCTTCCTTTAATAGTCGAATATAAGCCATTAGTCGGAATAATGGATGAAGCCGAAAGGCAATTGAGACTTAAATGTTTGGTACAGCAGGAGAAACTTCCTGCTGTAGTCGGAATAATGGATGAAGCCGAAAGGCAATTGAGACAACTCATTCCAGTTTTGGAACTCTGGCTTACCCTCTGGTAGTCGGAATAATGGATGAAGCCGAAAGGCAATTGAGACTTTCCTTTGTTACAGGGTCAAAATTCGACCACTGGCGAAGAAGTCGGAATAATGGATGAAGCCGAAAGGCAATTGAGACAAATAAATGCCAATACATATCCTCCCCTAAGGGAAGATATGGTCGGAATAATGGATGAAGCCGAAAGGCAATTGAGACTCGATTAATTCTTTCAACAAAGACTCCCAATTGTGGTCTGTCGGAATAATGGATGAAGCCGAAAGGCAATTGAGACAAAACCAAATATTTCGACCTGCTATATTCCGGATACTCGTCGGAATAATGGATGAAGCCGAAAGGCAATTGAGACAGATAAACTTCTTGGCTCTAGGGGATTGAACCCTAAAGGTCGGAATAATGGATGAAGCCGAAAGGCAATTGAGACATACCAGCGAGCATTTCTGGCCCGATAAGCATGACTTCTGTCGGAATAATGGATGAAGCCGAAAGGCAATTGAGACAGACCATACACTATCACTTCCTCGTCAGAGTAGTTGACTGTCGGAATAATGGATGAAGCCGAAAGGCAATTGAGACTTCAGGAGTGAGGTAGTATCTCTTCATATCCTCATCCCAAGTCGGAATAATGGATGAAGCCGAAAGGCAATTGAGACAATGTCTCGAATCATCTTAATTTCCCAGTCTGTTAACATGTCGGAATAATGGATGAAGCCGAAAGGCAATTGAGACACCAAGAAGCTTCAGGCAAGGGGAATACATATAAAATGTGTCGGAATAATGGATGAAGCCGAAAGGCAATTGAGACAAAACTCAACCCCAATAGACTTCTTCAATGCTTCCTGGTCGGAATAATGGATGAAGCCGAAAGGCAATTGAGACTACAATAAAGATAAAGGAGGTAAAAATGAGGGAAGATTGTCGGAATAATGGATGAAGCCGAAAGGCAATTGAGACCCAGGAACTGGGGGCTCGTCACAATATTTTGGTAACTCATAGTCGGAATAATGGATGAAGCCGAAAGATGATTGAGACTTTCTCTGCGAACTGGCATTCCGCTTCCTGGCAAATTTGGGGATTATAGGCATGGACGACTCCTTTCCGGCCTCTTCTTGCTGGTTATCCTGCCTTAATCTCGATGCTGCGGATCTTGATTAGGAAGATTTCTGGCCCTACCCAGACATCCTCGACCAGCATATTGCTCGCATGTCTCCGGTTTCGCTTTGTAATCCAGCCGTGATAGACGGGATCTGGCCCCAATGTCGAACGCTCGAGTACAGCCAGAGGTAGCTTTCGAGCTTTTGAGATCCCCGGAAGCTCCCGCTCTCCCAATGGGTGTGAGAAGGGAGAAGACGAGGACCATCATCCGTCAACAAGACATGCAGCTACAACCAGGTTCTCTCCTTATGACGCATAGGTCGGCAGCAGGACAAGCGGGAATGAGGTGTGCTTGCTTGATCGATTGAATGGTGCTCTTCAATCGCGATCGCTGACGAACGATCTGTTTGCGGCTATTTCCCTGTCTGTGCAGGGCTTGCGTCGCTTCGTCTCGAATCCATAGTTCTGCAAGGAAGCTTCTCGTGTAAAGCTAAGAGATCACCCCAGAGTCAATCGTGTCTATCTTAATCTTGACATGGGTAATCAAGTGCACCTGCATGTGGTAGATGACGATCACGCGTTTTACATGAGAGCTGTTCACGACCGCCTCCACCGCAGTGTTACCGGTCACATCTACAACTAGGATATCCTCCAACGATAGAGTTATGACAAATGCTTACAAGCATGGACGTCTCATGTCGACGCGGCCAAGTCGAAGAAGTTTTCATCCTTCTAATCGATAGCCTTCGCAAAGGACCGGTGGATGTACAAACCAATAATCCGCATACTTGCCTCCCTTCATCTGCTTCTTCCCAATGGGAACCGTAGGGCAACATGCCATTTACTGATCCGCGCTCGCGGCACATCCGGGGAAGTCGCAAGTGGCGGCTATATAAAGAGTTTTGGCTCTCAGTCCAAGGCCCATCGATGTCATGCTTACCCTTGATGCTTCCAGGGCCTCATTTCCCAGATGATCACACCATAACACTATTCTTTGGAAAACACAGTTGGACAGACAAGGCACCATTCCTTACATACCGGTTAATGGCATAGTTGAACGCTTCAAAGGCAGATTCAACCAGCTTCTCCGAACTCACCACATCGAGCATTCCTTGGACTTAGAGCCCCTATCCACCGCTACATCTGGCTCTACAACAATCACCTAGCTCAAAAGCCCTCCAATCATCAAGCCTCGATTGAAGTTCTTAAAAAATGTCAATGCTCTCACCAGAACCTCTTACAAAAATCAGTTCGCAATCATCTGTGACCCGGGAGCTAGCCTGATTTCAGCACTTCTTGCTGACAGTACAATTTACCAATGATTTACAATAGTCATGTAGGAGGTAACATATGCATTAATGTGTTGACAAAAAGCAATGGGATATGGGAAAAAGAATGCGTAATGTGCCTGCGGGAAGTCAAATCCCAGCAAAGGAGTAAGGACTATAAGAGTTACTTTATCCAAGAATCGTATCGGAACAAGAAAGGACTTCGTGCCCAGACAATCTACAATGTCGCTGCATTATCCGAAGAGATCCAAGAGCTGATGCGTTTGGACTTGCATAGAAAGAGGATCTCCGAAATCGAAGATCTGAGACTTGAGGAACAGTCGAACTTCAGAGATCTTGCGGTATTGCGGGAGACTTGGGATTGGTGGGGCCTCGAGGACGTCTTAGCCTCAGTGAAGGATCCGAACAAGACGAAGCATTTGCAGGCTCTGATCTTTGGCAGAATTCTCTTTCTCTGTTCAAAGCTTTTCTTGAAGGAGGAGGCTTGGGGGACACTTCTGGAGCAGGCCTGCTCATTAGAGAAGAGCGAAGGATTCGAAGAAGAGGGTTTCTACCGGGAGTGGATGGGCTCTGCTGGGGTTTGGAGCCGGATTGAGCATGAGCTTTTTCGGAGAGCCTCTCACGGCAGGGTGCGTCTGGTGCTATACGATCTTTCAAGCACCTATTTTGATGGAGAGGATCCGAATAGGTTGGCTCGCTATGGCTATAGTCGAGATTACCAGGAAGAGCAGCCAACGGTAATTTTGTCGATGGCTACCGATGCTGAGGGAATCGCGGTCCATGTGGAGGTTCACCGAGACAACCGGTCCGATTCGACGACGATCCCCAAGCTTCTGGTCACCTTGTGGCGACGTTTAGGGATTGCCAAGGCGGTCTTTGTTTTTGACTGCGGTACCCGAAGCTTGTTGAGTCTCGAGGTGTTGATGGGAATGGAGCGGGGATCCGTGGCCCGAGCGACTTGGGCTCAATTCCAGGAGCTAATGGACAAGTTGTCTTTGGATCGGCAGCCGGAGCTGTGGGACCGGACAAAAAGGATGGATGTGGAGAAAGACGGCCTTTGGTACATCATTGCGGAAAGAGAGTGGCTGGCTAAACGGTATCTGGAGAGACAGGAGGCTCGAATCGGCAAGACGAAGCTTTTGCTGGAGGAATTCAAACGAAACGCCCGTAAGGGCGAGGATGCGTTTTGCTTGGATAGCCGGGTTGGCCGGATGTTGGAGCGTTGCAAGGCGCACAAGTACATCCGATACGGAATCGACCGAAAAGTTCGATTCTGGTGGAAGCTTCACGAGGAGGAGAGCGCAAAGGAAGAAGCCACCGATGACAGGTATTTGTTGGAAACGAATCTTCTTCCCACCGAGTACTCTGCCAAGAAGGTCCTGGCTCACTATAAGAACCTCTGTGAGGCAAATCAGGCCTTTTGCAGACGCTTCCCGGCGTACTGGATGACGGCTCGTTTGGTCGCCGAGTGGAGCAAGCGTGGCGTTTTCAAGCATGTTCCCAGGCTCTTGCGTCGCCTCCAGACTATCCGCCCCAGCCTTCTTTCTGTCAAAGGCAAACCAGCTGCTTGTCTTTTGATCAAGATTTCTCGGAAGCTGAATCGACTGCTGGAAAAAACTGCGTCTCTTCCCGCTTTTCTCCCAGCCGCGGGATTGGGCAACCCTGGAGACAGTAGCTGAAAGTCCCATCCTTTCGCATCTATGAGTTGTGCCGCATGTCATTGGAAGTCAGGCTAGCCCTCGTGGAAGCTGCACTTCTGTATGATTCAGCTACGGGAGGGGCGCAATGTAATAAAAAAAAACAGATAAGGATGCAATGAAAAGACAGATAAGGATCTTCCTGAAACGAGCTCTATTGTATGCTTACAGAGCGATGCGACGCCTGTGCGGCCTTCACGTCGTACCTGTTCATTACTATTGTCCTCTCCCAGATCCCATTGAGCTTGAGAAGACGCAGAAGAGTTGGATGCGGCCATCCAAGATGCGTGGGGTTGAAGTGGACCTGGAGAGCCAAGTAAAAAATTTTCGACAGATATGCCTGCCTTTTGTTGGAGAGTACGCCGGGAATGCTGTGTACAAATACGCCAGTAGTATGGGATTCGGCCCAGGCTACGGATATATTGAGGCGCAGGCTCTACATGCTATGGTTAGGTACTTGAAGCCGCGACGGATTATCGAGGTGGGGTCTGGAGTTTCTACGTTCTGCATGCGGGAGGCGGCACGCAGGAATGAAGAGAACGGGGGAGAAAGGGTGGAAATTACCGCGATTGAACCGAATCCGTCGCCTGCCCTCCGTGCGATGGCCGGTATTCGGCTGCTTGCTCAGCGGGTACAGGATACAGGATAGGAACTGTTTGAGGCTCTGCGGAAAGATGATCTTCTATTCATCGATTCGTCGCATGTGGTGAAAGCCGGCGGCGATGTGAACTTCCTTATTCTGGAGGTGTTACCAAGGCTTCGAGAGGGAGTGGTTGTTCATTTTCATGATATTTACTTTCCATATGATTACCCTCGAGATCTACTAAAAACGTTCTTTCCCAGTACGGAGTCTTCTCTGTTGCATGCCTTTCTTGCGTTTAATCATAGGTTTAGGATCATTTTCTGTATGAGTCTGCTCCACTATAAATGTCCGAAGGTACTTACCGAGGTGTTTCCAGAATACATCCCACAAGGTGGTCAGGATGGCCTGGTTGAGGAGCGAGTGGCTGCATTTACTACCCCTCCCGGCCACTTCCCTTCATCAATCTACCTTCGTGTAGGAGTTTCGGAATGAAACATCATTTGTTAAATGCAGTAGGATTATTTATTGCCTCATCGCTGTTTTAAGTGGGTAGAGCCGGAATACCGAGAATCAGTTTGTCTGCTTTAAAGAATGCAGCAATTCTGAGATAGCGGAAGCTTTGAAGGCCTCTGGCCATTCTTTTGGCAAGCTGTATGATCCTATGAATCACTTCGATGAGTCGGTTCGTCATTCTACTCTGGAAGGGATACCGGAAGTCGGAATTGAGATGCAGTCAAAAGACAATTGAGACTAAATTTAACTATAACATGAGAGATTGATGATACTAACAAGCATATCCGATCCTACAAACGTTCTGAATGCAGCATTTGCTCGGGAATTCATGCTTTACACATTGGTTTTGTCTCAGAATGCCCCAAGCTCAATAAGCCCGTTTCGGTGTCTGATTGAATGGGATAATGGGAAGGAGTCAGGGAATTCTCTGCTGTCATTCTAAAATCACATCTTATCTATACTTCCATTTCCTGGGATTGGCCACTTCCATGAGTCTTAGTTTAGCTCCCCTGCCCATAGGCTCCTACTACTCGTTTGACACCTGAGCCTTAGCCAGAAAAAAACTTTTCAACTTTGCTCGTTGATTTTAAGATTAAATCAACGCTGGGGACATAGTTTAGAAACACTTAATCTTAGTGAAATATCTTTAAACTTTCTATGAACTCTCTTTTTTTACGAGCATTTTGTGTGCTCCTTTGCTTTTTATTTTATGGTTTCTTCCAAGCTGGCTACGCCACCACTTCGATTAGGGAGCAAGACGAGTATCGGTTCAAAGAGCCTGCCTTATGGGCTGAACAATTTGATGCGCCTTCTAGGGACAAATGGCAAAAGCCACAAGCCGTTATCCAGGCCCTCCAATTAAAACCGGGGCAAACGGTTGCGGATATTGGCGCTGGGACTGGATATTTTGCTATAAAATTCGCCCGTGTTGTGGGCCCTCAAGGCAGAGTCATAGCTTTGGATAGAGAATCCTCCATGGTGAGATATTTAAAAAAGCGGGCAAAAAAGGAGAGCTTAAACAATCTGATAGTCCGAAAATCGCCCAAAAACAATCCTGGGCTTGAAAAGCAGAGTGTGGATCTGATTTTTTTCTGTAATAGCTATCATCATATTCACAATCCAAACTATCTCAAAGCCTTAGCGAAGGCACTCAAAAAAAATGGAAAGGTAGCTGTCATCGACATCAAGCCGAATGCCCCGCGTCTTTTCCCAGCCACCGCACGATTCAAAAGGCATATAAAACTCTCAGCTCAAGCAGTCGTGGCAGACTTCAAGCAAGCAGGCTTTAGTCTTGACAAAGAGTTTGGTTTTTTACCCTATCAATATTTTCTAGAATTCAAGCCCACATCGATCGCTTCTAGCAAGTAATCTAAGAGTAAGAGTTGCCTACAGTAATTGCCCCAATCCGAGCACATCCCTCATAGAATAAATGGCAGGCGGTTTTCCGACTATCCACTTCGCCGCTTTGAGTGAGCCATGAGCAAAAGGGAACCGGTTTTCTGCCCTATGGGTTAATTCTATGACTTCTCCAGGCCCACAATACAAAACCGTATGGACTCCCACCACTGTCCCAGCCCTGATAGAATGGACTTGAGGCAGCTTTTCTTGCGATGAAAAGTCTTTAGAAGCCTCCTCGATTATTTTTTCTGCGGCCATGAGGACTTCCAAAAGCCTTTTTGCCGTTCCACTGGGAGCATCAAGCTTGGTATTGTGATGAATATCAATAATGGCTTTATCATAGCTTTTACCCAGCACCACCGTAGCAGTGTGCACCATCAATTCCAGAAGATTCACTCCCAAAGAAAAATTAGGAGACATCACAATAGGGATTTTTTGTGAAGCTTCTTTTATTCTTTCAAGCTCCTCAGGAGTATGCCCTGTTGTGCCAATAACCAAGGGAAGAGAATGACTAAGAGCAGCTTCCACCAGTTCCTGGCTAAAATGATGTACCGAAAAATCAATGATACAATCAGCCGCTATCTTGAAAGCTTCTTCTAGCCTGTCTTCCTTATCGATCAACCCTACTATTTTGACTTCTGGATCTAATGCGGCAGCCTGAACAACAGTCTGTCCCATTTTCCCCTGTGCCCCTGTCAAAAGAATCCTTGTTATCCTTCCTTGCCTGTTCATCCTCACCTCAAGCCCATAAATGTTCTACTTTGGCTAGTTTTTCTTTCGTGCGCGATAAGGTTGTTTTTAATTTTTCAAGATTCTGAGGTTGGAGGGGAGCCAGTGGCAGCCTAAGTTCCAAATCCGTTAAGCCTTCCATTGCCAGTGCTGTTTTTACAGGCACCGGATTGGTTTCAATCATGAGATCCCTAAATAACGGATAGAGGGTCTGATGGAGCTGGCGTGCTTCAAATGGCTTTCCTTCTAGATACAATCGGACGAGTGCTGACACCGGCCTAGGGAAAAGATTGGAAGCCACACTGACGACTCCAACTGCCCCAACACTTAAGAAAGGTAAAGTCAGCGCATCATCCCCACTGAGAATAGAAAACTCCCCAGGAAGTGCTTCTACCAACTGACTTACCCTATCCACACTCCCTCCGGCTTCTTTTATGCCCACAATATTCTTATTTTTTTCTACCAACCGCTTGACGGTATCTACAGCAATATCCACTCCACATCTGGAAGGAATATTATAAAGGAGAATCGGCAAGGAAGTTGAAGCCGCAATTGCCGAAAAATGGCGGAAGAGCCCTTCCTGAGAAGGACGGTTATAATAGGGAGAAACTAAGAGCACGCCATCCACTCCTATCTTTTCAGCTTCTTTTGTCAGGTGAATGGCTTCCGCGGTACTGTTTGAGCCAGTACCAGCGAAAATCTTTATTCGTTTCTCCACAATTTCCGCAGTCAATCGGACGAGCTCAATATGCTCTTCATAGGAAAGCGTTGGCGATTCTCCCGTTGTCCCAACAGGGACTATCCCATCGATACGATTCTCGATTTGATGTTCTAGCAGTCGCTCTAAAGCTTTTCTATCAATCTGCCCATTATGAAATGGGCTAATAATAGCCGTATAGGTTCCTTGGATTTTCATAATATTCTTTTTTTTAAGGCAATTCTATTTGCCCAACAAAGACTTTTTTGGCCGGGCCTTCAAGAAAAACCTCCTCAAAGCCCTTTTCGGTTCTTCTAAAATGCACCTGCAACCTCTCCCCACTCCGAACGTAAACGTCGATTGGCGGTTCCATGCCTAGGATCACACTAGAAATAAGAGCTGAAGCCGTAACTCCTGATCCGCAAGCCAGTGTTTCTCCTTCCACCCCCCGTTCATACGTCCTTACTTTTATTGCTTGCTCTCCTGCCTTCCAGACAAAATTCACATTCGTTCCTTCCGGCTGAAATGCCTTATGCCATCTAATTTCATAGCCCAAATCCTGAAGCGCAGCTTCTGTCCATTTTTCATAATCTCCAAAAAGGACCACATGGGGGACCCCAGTATCAATGGCATGGCCGTTAAGCGTGCGGTCGCTAAGGCTGATTGGGACATCCAGCCTGAGGTTTTTTGCAGAAGGCATTGTAATCTTCACCCTTTCTCCCTCCACCCAAGCCTCGACTGTTCCACAATCCGTCAAAAAAGAAAGCCTTCCGCAACCTACGTTTTTATGTTCCGTTTCCCATGCAAACCTAGCAAAACATCTTGCCCCATTCCCACAGAAGCTTGCCCGGCTGCCATCTGCATTAAAATAAACCATTCGGAGCCCTTCCTTCTCTGCCCATTCAACGAGCAAAATGCCATCAGCTCCAATCCCTCTATGACGATCACAGAGATAAGCTATAGAAGAAGCATCCAAACTGAGAAGTCCTTGGCGGTTATCAAGTAGAATAAAATCATTGCCCGCCCCATTCATTTTGGTAAAAAAAAGGGTCATAAAAAAATTTGTTTTTCAGTTATTATTATACAGAATTGATAGAAAAAAACGTAAAGAATTGCAAAATAGATTCGAACAGAAAAGTCAACCAGTGCTTCCCGTTGGAATTATTGATTATGGCATGGGCAACCTTCAGAGTGTCGAAAAAGCATTTGAATCCTTATCTTGTAAAGTAGAAAGGCTCTTTTCTCCTCCAAACCACTATAATTTTCTTGCTATTGTCCTCCCTGGAGTAGGGGCTTTTGGAGACGGAATTAAAGGCCTAGAGGCTAAAGGGTTCCTCCCCTTCCTGGAGAATTGGATATCCAAGGATTTACCCTTTTTGGGTATTTGTCTTGGGTATCAACTGCTCTTTGAAGAAAGTTTAGAATCTAAGGGGGCCAAAGGAATCGGTATTTTTAAAGGAAAAGTTGTCCGGTTCCCTGAAAGCAAAGAAAAAGTACCTCATATCGGTTGGAATTCGGTAGAAGTGTTGAAAAAATCAGCTTATTTGGACGGGATATCCTCTGGTGATTACTTTTATTTTGTGCATAGCTATTATCCCGAAGTCATTCAAAAAGAGATTATTCTTTTGCAAACAACCTATTGTGTCCCTTTTGCCAGTGCCATCGCTAGAGGAAATCTTCTAGCCACTCAATTCCATCCTGAAAAAAGCCATAAGAAAGGAATCCAACTTCTAAAAAATTTTTTGATCCACTCAACCATCCACAGACCTTTACTTTCGATCTAATAGTCCAATGAAAATCTATGCTGCCATTGACCTTTATAAAGGCCAAGTCGTCCGGTTAAGACAAGGGAAATTGGAGGCGCTGACTGTCTATTCATCGGATCCTCTCCAAACTGCCCAGTTATGGGAAGACCAAGGCGCCGATGGGTTACATATAGTTGATTTAGAAGGCGCCTTTGAAGGCAAACCAAAACAACTTTCGGTCTTAGAAAAAATAGCGCAACAGACTCATTTACCCATCCAATACGGGGGCGGGTTAAGAACAGAAGAGGACGTCTTTAAAGCCATAGAGAATGGGGCTCAACGAGTGGTCATCGGGAGTCGGCTTCTTACTGATCCAAGCTTTCTAGAAAAAATTTCTGGAGCCGTAGGCAGCGAAAGAATTGTAGCCGCTATTGATGCCAAGGATGGTCAAATCTTAATGGAAGGTTGGACGAAAGAAAGCACCTACCGAATGGAAACTTTTGTAAAAATACTCGAAAAATCTGGTGCTGGTTTCTTATTGTACACGAACGTCCTGACGGATGGTACCCTAGAAGGACCCGATATTCAGGGCACTAAAAAACTAGTAGAAAATAGTGCTTTGCCTGTTTTTGCTTCTGGTGGAATAGGTTGCCTTAGAGATGTGGAGGAACTTCAAAAGATAAAAGGCCTCTATGGAGCCATTCTTGGAAAGAGTTTGTACGAAAAAAAAATTTCCATCCAAACAATCAAAAACATCTCTGGATAGGGATCTTCCTTTTTAGCTACTGTTTTTCTATACAAGAAAATATAAGAAAACGATTTGTATTTTGAATTTCGGCTCTTAAAAAGATATGCTTGTCTTTTCTTCCACATAATGTTGCGTCCTTGCCGACTTTTTGTGAAAAAAAAAGAGTGGGGGCAAAAAAGTTATCAAAAAAAAAAGAGCCTTATTAAAAATATCTACCTGCTCTTATTTTTATCTTTCTTTTTACTTTTTTGCCACTTTCAGTTTGCTTAACTGCTTGCTGCAGGCTCAATCTAGTGACAATAATGACACGCTAAGTCCCTTGGCTTCTACCATTCCCGAAGAAATAGCCCCTGAATATCCCCTGCAGCCATCTACTGGTCGATCGAAAAAACCCAAGGAAAACCAATCTATCGAAGCCACTAGCGATCAAACAGAGATCGAAGAAACAACACGAACGGCTCAGATCGTTTCTAGAAGGAGTTTACAAACCGTTAATTTCCAGAATGTCAATGAGCTTTCCGCCTATCAAGTTGGCATCAATCAAACCCAGATGACCGGCAGTCCGCAAGCGGAACCCATATTAAGGGGACTGCCAGCTACAAGGTATAGAAATGGCATGCTTGTTGGATTCAGTAGAGATGCTCAATATGGGCCTCTAATGAATCCGAATATGGATGAAAATCTGGATATGGTAACAGGTCCATCCAATATCATCTTTGGACCTCAAGAATTGGCGGGAGGATACCTTAATGAGATAACCAAATCACCGCACTTTGATCGGTTCCAAGGAGAGGCTTCCTATACGGCAGGAATGTATGGAACGAATTTCTGGAATTTAGACTTTGGAGGCCCCATTAAGAATAACCTGGCGTACCGGCTTGACTATTTTGGTCAAGATGGCTCTTCCTATTACAACTACTACTATGGCTCCTATCTAAGAAGAGAGTCTGGATACATGGCCTTGAGTTATAAACCTTACGAAAAATTGACAATCGATTTTAATGGAGAAATCGATTCTAACAGCCTAAATCCTCCGGCTGGTCTCAATCGACCTACTCAGGCACTAATCAATAATAGGCTCTATCTGACTGGCCCTTTTGCAGGCTGGTTCGACCAAAACGGGGTATTTCACAAAGGGATAGGCACTTCTCCTCCTGGGCAAGGCTATGCGGTGAACTGGGGAGCTGCTGTCCCTATCGATCCAAGAACCAACATTCTGAATAATCCTATCGATAGCACCGAACAGTTTTATGCCGTTTCTCAGCTCATAGAAACTCTGGAAATTTTAGACAACTTCAAAATCCTCAACAACTCCCTCTTCGAGTACTATAGCACGTTCATCGATCAAATGATTCCTGTCGATTTTTGGACGGTCCTTCCTGCAGGGTATAATTTTGATGATAGAATAGAAAATCAATGGAATTTCCAAGCTCCAATAGGCAGTCTGTTAACCCAAAATAGCATCGATTGCGGCCTTGAATTTCGTTATTTTAGCGACAACGAATATTCTGGAGTATGGCATTCTCCTGTTAATACCTGGGATCTAACAAAACCTTTATTGGACAATTTTTTTACTCCAATAGTTTCCTACAATCAAGCCTTGCTCTTTGGCAATCCTTACCTTACTGACATTCCAGTTCCTGGCTATCCTGGTTTTTATTATAATTCCCATAATTTTGTAACAACCGCTTCGACTTTCTATAAACTTTCCCCATTTTATCAACATAAGATCGATCTGAGCGAAAAATGCAGCCTAATTTTTGGAGGACGAGCCGATTTTTATTCCGTACACGCCTCCAGTCCTCCAGGTACTCCTCTGCCATTATTTTTAGAAAATAACATGACCGCTGTTCTCCCCCAACTTTCCATGAGCCTCACTTACGATCCTTTTTCTTGGATGAACTCCCATTTTACCTATTTTTTCGGCCAAAATCCTTTTCCTAGTGCCTTTGGGAGCTTCGCTCCAGACTTCTCTTCTACCTATTACCATCTTACCAACCAATACTTCGAAATCGGCACAAAATTTAACCTCTATAAAGACAAAGTATCGATCGATCTTTCAGGATTTTATCAAGACGGATTCATTCCCGCCTATGTGCTTCCACAAGGATCGGTAGCTACCACGCAAGCCTATCTCAAAGGCGGCCAACTCCAAGCTATCTGGACACCCCTGCACAATCTTTCTATCAATGTTGGCTATGCATTCATTGATGCTCATGAAAATTGGATTGGCTCTCCTATTGGTCCGTTGACTACCCAGCCGTATCCTTCCAACATAGCCGATCAATTCGGTTTACGCGTGGATCCATACGTTTTTCTTGCTCCTCTCAATTATCCATTCATTGGATTTCCAAGAAACTACGCCAACACGGTCATTACTTATCAAACTGAAAAAGGCCTAGGATTTTCACTCTGGTCTATTGTGCAAAGTGGGCAGTTCTTAAATTATGACTATACCGTTAGAATCCCCACATGGTATACGCTCAATGCACGGATTTTCTATACCACCTCAAAATGGGAAGTAAGCCTTTATTTTTACAATTTTACAGACGAAAAATACTGGGCTCCGGGAGCACCTGGCTTTATCAGTGCTAGATCTTTCAATTATGATTTTATCACTCCACAACTTCCTTTCTGGGTGCAAGGAACCCTTCGGATATTCTTCTGATCCTACCAAAAGACTGGTTCATTTTTCTATAAACCGAATCTCCACCAGGACCACTTCCGATCGCTGTCCCACCCTTACCGGAGGCCCCCATGTCCCTGCCCCTCGGGTGACTATCACATGCGTCGAGCCTATTTGTTGGTATCCGTAGCTAAAAGCAAAAATTCTCTTCACAATAAGATTGATTGGCCAAAATTGTCCTTGATGCGTATGTCCACAAACAAGCAGATCGACTTGATTCTCCACGGCTTCTTCTATAGCCGTCGGCCTATGATCCATCACAAATATAGCTTTGGATCTATCTATTCCTTGAAGAATGACCTTCAGTGGTTTCCTTTTTTCTTTGCCTTCGAGGACTTCCACCGCCCTGTCATTCCTACCCACAATGTATAAAAACTGATCGACTTCTTTTATTTCATCTTTGAGAATAGTAATACCGCATTTTTCAAGAAAAGCAGCAAGACTATCGGAACCGTAAAAACACTCATGATTTCCAATACAGCCATAGACTCCATAAGGGGCAGAAAGGCTCATAAAAACCTTATCTATCCCTTCTTTTTCTAGAGCTGTTCTACTGCCATCAAGCAAATCTCCTGGAAGAAGAATAAGATCAGGCTCTAGGGACTGAATTTTGTTAATTATTCTTGAAAGCCTTCTTTTCCCAATTGTCCCTCCTGCATGGATGTCCGACGCCACCACTAATCTTAAGAAGGGATGTAGGCTTTGTTTCTTAATGACAAGCTCCAATTTTTTAAGCTCTATATTTAGAGTATTCACATAGCCCTTGATCAACATCAGACTGACAGCTCCCACAATCCCAAACCCAACCATCCATTCTCTCCCCACAAAAAAAGAGCGGACTGGTGCAGGGAGCCATGGCCGACTAATATCCACCAGGCATATTCCTATGAATAAATAGATGACTGCGGGCATCCAAAGACTGGATATGGACATGATCCAGTTCACCCCAGGTGGATAGTAGTGGGATTTCAAATAAGAGCCTAGAGAATAACCAAAGACAACAAAAGCGCCAATGGTCAAGTAAACAAGCTGAAGAACGAAATGGTGGGGCAACAGCAAGAAACCACGGAAAATGACGTATCCACTAGTGCCATAAAAAAGGACAAAAAAAAACTGCGTCTCATGCTTCGTTTTTTTAGAACTTTAAACTACTGCGCTCCACCCATCCTCCGCGAGATTTGTCGATCCAGGGAAAAAAAGCCACCCCCGCCAACTACTAAAGACAAAGCCCCCGCCCAAAGGCTCAATGCATATTCCATCCCTCCATCATGCACAAAAAAAGCATGCCTATGCACAACAAGAATGGCCACGCTCATAATTACGACCAAATTGAAAGCGGCAAGACGCGTCGCCAGCCCCAGGGCTAGAAGGATGGCTCCAAGAAATTCTCCTCCACCAGCCAATGATGCCCAAAGGATCCCTGGAACCAAATGAAATTTTTCAGCAAAACTCAATGCCGTAGCCTCTAGCCCTTTGCCACCAAACCATCCGAAGAGCTTTTGAGATCCATGAGCAAAAAAAATGAGGCTAAGGACCAGTCTCAAAGGCAAGAAGGCAAAAGAAGGAGTGGTTCTTAAAATATAATACATAATAAAAGCTACCTTACTATTTCCCTTCATAGGAAAAATTCATCTAGCGGTTGCCAAACCATGATGATACTCCTGGAGCGCTTTCACATGGATTTCTCTAGACTGGAGCGATCGGATGGCTTCAACGGTCGCACGCGCGGCGGCTATAGTTGTCATGACAGGAATTTTACTATAAAGAGAGGTCGTTCTTATCCGAATCTCGTCTTTTCTAGCCGTTGGACCAGAAGGGGTATTGATTACAAGGGCTATCTCCCCGTTTTTGATCATATCCAATACATTCGGTCTGCCTTCGGATAACTTATAGAGTTTCATGCAGGCGACACCGGCTTCGTTAAGCGCACGGGCTGTACCTTCTGTAGCTACAATTTCAAACCCAAGCTTGTTAAGGGCACGGGCAATCTCAATCCCATCTTTTTTATCTTGATCGCGGACACTTATAAAAACTTTTCCTCGCAGCGGCAAGGGCGCATTCAAAGCAATCTGGGTTTTAGCATAAGCAATCCCAAAATCATCATCTATTCCCATGACTTCCCCAGTGGATTTCATTTCTGGCCCTAGCAGGATATCCACCCCAGCAAACCGGTCAAATGGGAAAACCGCTTCTTTGATACAGAAATAAGAAGGGGTAAGCTCAGAGCCAACATATCCAAGGTCCTTAAGCTTTTTTCCCATAATCACTTGAGTCGCCAACTTAGCCAGAGGGATTCCGATTGCCTTGCTTATGAATGGAACGGTCCGAGAGGCCCTCGGATTAACCTCTAGCACGTAAAGATTGTTTTTTTGCACAGCAAACTGTACGTTCATCAGCCCCAAGACTTTTAATTCCCGAGCTAACAAATAAACAGTCTGTCGAATTTCTTCTTTAATGGGTTCTGAAAGACTGAAAGGTGGAATCACACAGGCACTGTCTCCGGAATGGACGCCAGCCAATTCCACATGCTCCAAAATAGCTCCAATAAAGACATCTTCGCCGTCACTCACACAATCGATGTCCACTTCTATGGCATCTTCTAAAAAATGATCAAGCAACACTGGCTTGTCTGGAGCCGCTTCTATTGCCTCTTCTACAAATCTCACCAGATCATTCTCTGTATAAACGATATGCATCGCCCTTCCACCTAATACATAAGAAGGACGCAAAAGCACTGGATAGCCTATTGTTTTTGCAGCTTCAATGGATTCTTGTACATTTGAAATAATCCGGCTTTGCGGTTGGCGCAGCCCAAGTTTTGCAATTAGCCTGGAAAAAAGCCTTCTATCTTCGGCCATCTCAATGGATTCCACCGAGGTCCCAAGAATCTTTACGCCAGCTTTTTTTAATGACAAGGAAAGGTTCAGTGGGGTTTGTCCCCCAAACTGTATGATCACCCCAGCGGCATTCGTTCGTTCGTAAACTTGGAGAACGTCTTCGGTAGTAAGCGGTTCAAAAAACAGTTCATCCGAGCTATCATAATCGGTAGAAACCGTTTCAGGATTGGAATTGATCATGATGGTCCTATAGCCAAGCTCTCGCAAAGCCATGAGCGCATGCACACAGCAGTAATCAAATTCGATGCCCTGCCCTATCCTATTCGGTCCAGCTCCTAAAATGATGATTTTTTCTTTCTCTTCGGCCTTTATCAGTTCACTCTGCCCCGGTTCGTAAGTGGAATAATAATAAGGGGTAGAAGCTTCAAATTCAGCCGCACAGCTGTCCACTAATCGATACGAAGGCAGACAATTTTGACTTTTTCTTAAAGCTCTGACCTCTTCTTCGGAAAGGTTCCAGAGATGCGCAAGTTGTCTATCAGAAAAACCATCCATCTTTGCTTCAAGCAATAAAGAGGGGTCAGGGCTAGTCCTTAATTTTTGTTCTTCTTTGACAAGTTCTTCCACTTGACTAAGAAACCATGGATCAATCCCACTCAGAGAAGCAACGGTTTTTATATCCATGCCGCAGCGAAAAGCATGACGAAGATAAAAAATCCGTTCCGCTCGAGGGGTGAGCAGAAAATACCGAATTTGTTCTTCGGAAAGCACCTGATCATGCCCATGGATGCCCCCAGTAATCCCAAATGCCCCAATCTCTAAGGATCTTAAAGCTTTCTGCAGCGACTCCTTGAAGGTTCTTCCAATAGCCATCACCTCTCCAACACTTTTCATGGAGGAGCTAAGCGTCGGATCAGCTTCTGGAAACTTTTCAAAAGTAAACCGTGGGATTTTGACGACTACATAGTCGATGGCGGGTTCAAAGCAGGCTAAGGTCTTTTTTGTAATATCGTTGGGCAATTCATCAAGCGTATAGCCAATAGCAAGTTTAGCCGCAATTTTGGCTATAGGAAATCCCGTTGCTTTAGAAGCCAACGCAGAAGAACGGGACACCCTAGGGTTCATCTCAATGACCACCATTCTTCCAGTTTTCGGATCAACGGCAAACTGGATGTTAGACCCTCCTGTCTCTACCCCAATTTGTCTAATGACTGCAAAAGACCAATCCCGCATCTTTTGGAACTCTTCATCGCTAAGAGTTTGAGCGGGTGCTACTGTGATACTGTCCCCGGTATGGACTCCCATTGGATCAAGATTTTCTATCGAACATATCAGCACACAGCTATCCTTTCTGTCCCTCATCACCTCCATTTCAAATTCTTTCCACCCAACCAGGCCTTCTTCAATCAGAATTTCGCCGATCGGGGAAACACTCAACCCCCGTGCAGCTATTGCTTCAAATTCTTCCCGGTTATAGGCGATCCCCCCGCCCTGGCCACCCAGAGTAAAAGCAGGCCTAATAATCAAAGGATACCGGTTAATTTGCGCAGCCACCGCTTTTGCTTCTTCCATGTTTCTAGCAATACCCGATTGGGGAACGTCCAGCCCGATCCGAAGCATTTCCTCCTTAAAAAGCTGCCTGTCTTCGGCCTTCTTTATGGCCTGAACATTCGCTCCAAGCATTTCTATGCCAAGCTCTTCTAAAATTCCCCTCCGGGCAAGCTCCACGCCTACATTCAAAGCGGTTTGACCTCCTAAAGTTGGCAAAATAGCATCGGGTTTTTCTAGCCTGATGATCTTCTCTAGAAAATCGGCAGTGATAGGCTCAATATAAGTTTTGTCAGAAAACTCCGGATCGGTCATGATGGTCGCTGGATTGCTGTTGATGAGGATGACCCTGAACCCTTCCTCTTTTAGCGCCTTGCAAGCTTGAACCCCAGAATAATCAAATTCGGCAGCCTGCCCAATAACGATCGGCCCACTGCCGATCACTAAAATCGACTCTATGTCCGTTCTTTTACCCATGATACTTTCTGATAAAAAATGAACCCAAAGGCCTTCTCTTGAATATTTTTATCATCCATTGCAAGGCAAATCGCAAGCAGAGACCTTTTACAAAGATTAATTCAACAGCTGATACCAATTGTTTCTTCTTTTAGGTTTAAATCCACTGCTCGTAATAGCTTCTTCGATTTCTTTTACCGTAGTTCTATAGGTGGTTCCCGCCGAAGAAACTACATTTTCTTCCATCATCACACTGCCAAAATCATTGGCCCCATAATACAGGGCAATTTGTCCGACCTCTACTCCTTGAGTTACCCAAGAAGATTGAATGTTTTCAATATTATCCAGAAAAATTCTAGCCAGTGCCTGCATGCGCAGATATTCTGACGGTCCTTTTTTTGTCGCTTTGAGTTTTGTATTTTCTGGCTGAAATGTCCAACAGATAAAAGCAGTAAAACCGCTTGTTTCATCTTGTAGCTTTCTAATTTTCTCAAGATGCTCCAACCGATCCTCTAGTTGTTCCACATGCCCAAACATCATCGTCGCGCTAGACTTTAACCCGAGATGGTGCGCCGTTCTCATGACTCCCAACCATTCTTCTGAAGAGCATTTTAAAGGAGCAATTTTTTTTCTGACAGAATCAACAAGGATTTCCCCCCCACCACCTGGTATGGAGCCAAGTCCGGCTTCCATGAACCGCTTGATAATCTCCTCTACAGGAAGGCGAAAGGTTTTGGAAAAGTGAAGAAACTCAGGAGGCGAAAACCCATGAATATTAATGTGGGGAAACTTTTTACGGATAGAAAAAAGCAAATCCAGATAATAATCGATGCCGAGCCCAGGATGATGGCCTCCCTGTAAAAGGATCTGCACCCCGCCAATAGCCTCCAATTCCTTTATTTTCTCTTCAATTTGCTCTATAGAAAGCACATAATGATCAGGATCTTTGAGTGTGCGATAGAAGGCACAAAATTTGCAATAGGTGTTGCAGACATTGGTATAATTGATGTTCCTATCGATAATATAGGTTACAATTTCAGCCCCATTCCCACCATATGCTTGGGATTTGATCTGCTTTCTCCTTAAATCCGCCAACATCCCAAGCTCAGCTAGAGGAAGGAAATAAAGCGATCTAGCTTCTTCAAGGTTTATTCTTTCAAAATTCTCTATTTTTCTTCTGACTTTGTCTATCAACTGTTCCGCTGCACCATATTCCATCGTATTCATACCCAATGAAAAGGGTTAACCTGATTTATTAATTTTAATTGTACCAATTTTTTAGAAAACTCTTCAATGCCCATTTTTTCTTTTCCTTTAACTTCATAATGAATGAAATGGGTCAAGTAGGTAATCTCCTGTGGGGATTGAGCGATTTTTTCTATGGAAGCTAAGCCTCTTTCTTTGGCTTGGGTTAAAAGTTCTTTTATCTTTTCTTTCTCCTCATAACCCGATCTGATCGTCCACAGGGCAAAGACAAACGGCAGACCCGTCAGTTTTTTCCAAAGACCACCCAGATCAATCACCGTTCTGTCTGGATGCTCTTTCCGATACTGTAAAGCCTTGTCTCCAATCAAAAGAAAACCATCGGCCTCCTCCTCTGCAGAAACAAACCGGAGGGGTTTACCAAAGAAACATTCAAAAATAACACGTAAAAGCAGCACCGAACTACGGCTTTCAAAGTCGGCCCGAACGGTTCGTAAGGCATCTAAAGGTTTATCGTTAACTAGGATGACACTGTAGACATCCCCATCGGCTACAATGCCTATGCCATCGACAAAATAGCTCCATCCCTCAATCAGCGATGCTCCAAGCGGACAGAGCGCCACATCAACTTTCCCCTCTTTGAGCAACAGGGAAAGTTGAGCAGGGGCTGCAAAAACAATGTGGTTATTAAGTCCATAGATTAAAGGCTTGGCATTGAGATAAGGAACAGAACCTATTGTTGGGTAGAACATTTTGCTCATAAGACGGATGGGTTGTTAAACGGCTTGGGACTGAATAGGAATCTTTTTCCCTCTCTTCTCCGTTAGTCGATGAAACCAGTACAACAGAGCTGGACTTATAAAATGAGAAGAAAACATTCCCCCAAGCACCCCAATCAAAATGGCTAAGGAAAAAACAGAAATCACTGGGCCTCCAAGGAGGAGCATCGATACGGTCGCTAACACAACCGTGCCTCCAGTCATAATCGTCCGGGCAAGGGTTTTGTTAATACCTTCATTAATAATTTCTTTGAATGTCAAACTGCTTTTATACTTCAATGTTTCTCGGATTCTATCAGAAATAACGATCTTTTCGTTAATCGAATAGCCAAGAATCGTTAAAAAAGCGCCAATTAAGTACATATCAAATTCCTTACCAAATATGGCCATAAGACCTATGGCTAGCAACACATCGTGGAGCTGCCCAATCCCAGCAGCCAAAGCAAAAGACCATTCATAACGGAAAGATACATAAAGGAGAATGGCTAATAGACCTAGGGAAAGGGCTAAAGCCGCTCGATTTTTAAGTTCCTCGCCAACCACTGGACCCACACTATCCATTCTGGATAGACTAAAGCCAGCGTGTGGAAATTTTTCTTTCAGTACCCCAACACTTTTTTCCCCTTCCCCATAACGAACTTGATAGATAAGCTGCTTGGACTCTTTCGCATACTGCAGTAAGCTTGGATGGATTTTTGCTTCTTCTAAAACCTGTCTGACGCTAGCGACTGGAATCATTTCCTTATAGGCAACCGTCAGCGCATCGCCTCCAGCAAAATCAACTCCAAGAAGCTCCCCGCTTCTCAAAAAGAAAGTAGACATTCCTACTATCAGTAGAATAGCAGCCGCTGGGACCGTCAGCCAACTGAATTTTATAAAATCAAAATTTGGTTTGTGCAGGAATTTCATCATGGAAAGTTTCTTCAGCATCCCCCAAGACAGAAGCCATTCAAACACATTACGACTCAAGACAAGAGCAGCAAAAAGATTGGCAACGATACCGAGAACGAGCGTTACAGCAAATCCCTGTAAAGGACCACTCCCAAGCTCCATGAGAATGACCGAGGGAATAATCAAACTAACGTTAGAATCAAAAATGGCACTAAAGGCCTTATTGAAGCCAATAAAAATGGCTTGCCTGACAGGAACTCCCACCTCCAGCTCATCTCTAATCCGTTCATAAATAAGCACATTCGCATCAACCGCCATGCCTATCGTCAAAATAATGCCCGCAATCCCCGGCAGAGTAAGAGTAAAATGAAACTGGGCCAGTAAGCCCAGAAGCAAGAGGAGATTGACTAACAAGGCAATGATGGAAACCAGCCCTGCCAGCCTGTAATAAAACACCATAAAAAGGACTACAGAGGCAAAGGCAGCTAGGGCAGCATTGATGCCGCTGACTATAGAATCTCTCCCAAGAGAGGGATCCACTCCCCTTTCTTCTAAAATCTTTACGGGGGTCTCAAGCGGATTCTCAAGAACACTGGCAAGATCTTCCGCTTCTTTGGGACTCATATTCCCACCAGAAATGACAGCGCTTTTAAAAATAGCCGTTTGGATGACTGGAGCACTTTTCACTTCCCCATCTAGGACAATGGCTAACCTTTTCCCGATATTATTTGAGGTGATCTCCCCAAATCTCTTTGCCCCCGCCTCGTTGAATTCGATCACCACGGTAGGTCGACCTACTTCATCAAATCCTCTAAAAGCCCGTTTGACATACTTCCCCCCCATCTCTTCCCTTTTCTTTACAAGGATCAATGCTTCCGTTTTATTCCCTTTTGATATCTCCTGAGAAAAAGGAAGGATCTCATAGCCAGGCGGGATTTTTTCTTGTCCAGATTGGACGGCAGCTAAAAGCTTATCCGAGTCAGGATGCACTAGCCTAAATTCCAGTTTAGCGACTTTGGAAAGCTGTTCTTTGGCCGCAGCCTTCTCTGATTCGGATAGGCCTGGAATTTGCACACTGATTCGCCGTTTGCCTACCGGTTGAATAATTGGTTCAGAAAGACCAAACTTGTCAACCCGCTTGCGAATGACCCCGATAGCCTGATCGAGCGCCCCGGAGGTGGGTTCTCCTTGTAGTTCTAACAAAAAAGCTGTTCCTCCTTTTAGATCTAGCCCAAGCCTTATCTTTTTTTCTAGCGGATAAAGGGAAAATATTGCGTTGAAGAGAATCGAGAGGGTAGAAGCCAATCCTACCCATCTTTTGATTCTGTCCTCGACAGCAGTAAAATACCA
This sequence comes from Candidatus Methylacidiphilum fumarolicum, assembly GCF_949774925.1. Taxonomy (GTDB): domain Bacteria; phylum Verrucomicrobiota; class Verrucomicrobiia; order Methylacidiphilales; family Methylacidiphilaceae; genus Methylacidiphilum; species Methylacidiphilum fumarolicum. The sequence goes on along the minus strand of NZ_OX458932.1, from coordinate 411,232 downwards.
GATGAGGGTAATAAGGAAAAAAAGGGCTGTAGCAAAAGAAAAAAACAGCATGTTACCAATACCCCTTATCAAATTTCAAAATAAGCTTCCCACGATCGATTATATAAACAGTCCTAATGTTTGGAAGCTTTTGCAAATCTCTTTTTTTGATAAGCAAACCATCCCTCATCCAGCTTTACCTTTGGCATCCTTCGATTCTTTTGTTTCTTTTGTTTCTTTGGGTTCTTCTTTTACCGTTTTTGTTACGGTTGTCAGCGCACTTTTCAATACTTCAATTTTGACATTTTCAGCGACCCGAATGACAACGGTTTTTTCCTTGACATTCGTCACTACTCCTAAAATGCCTCCAGAAGTAATCACTCTGTCCCCGGTTTCAAGACTGGCTATGAGCTTTTCTTGCTCCTTTTTTTGTTTCTGCTGAGGCCGAATAAGCAGAAAGTAGAAGATCCCAAATATGAGAATCGTCGTTACAAAAAAGGTCATGGGGGGAGGGCCTTCTGGAACTTGTTGGTTGGCCCCTGGGCGACCATGGGGTTGAGGGGGAGGAGGTGGCGCCATACTAAAGTAGAGTTCAACATTACTTTTCATAGAATTTCTCTTCGTTTTAAATTTACTTTGTTATCTTTTTATTTTTCCATCTAGTCAACATATCAATCCATTGTCCATTGCCAATGGATAGTCTCATTTCCTTCATCAATCTGTTGTAAAATGAGAGATTATGCATAGACAAGAGCATTATACCAAGAATTTCTTGAGATTTTAACAGATGATGGATATAGGCTCTACTAAATTTTCGACAAGCATAACAGGAACATTTTTCCTCTATAGGCAATCCATCTTTTTTAAACCTAGCATTTTTTAAATGGAGGATTCCTTCCTCAACATAGGCTGATCCATGTCTGGCTAGCCGAGTAGGTAAGACACAATCAAAAAGATCTATACCCAAATCCACCATCTGGATGATTTGCCATGGATGGCCCATCCCCATGACATACTTTGGATAGGAACTATCCATAAAAGGGCTAAGGGCTTCGATAGTCTTCAGGCTTTCCTCTTGCGGTTCTCCAACGCTTAAGCCTCCAATCGCAAATCCATCAAAACCTATTTTCAAAAGTTCTTCAAAGCAATCCTGACGCAATTCTTTCTTCGTGCCTCCTTGAACAATGCCAAAGAGCATAGGGTTTGTAGAACGTTCCACCATTTTAGTCCCCCAATGCTTTTCCCAGCGTTCTTTGCCCATTTTAGCCCAACCTATCGTTCTTCGAGTTGCCTCAACTAAATCCTTTTCCTTAGAAGGCCAAGGCGGGCAATGATCAAGACTCATTACAATATCGGCTCCCAGTTCCATTTGAGCATCGATTACCGATTCAGGAGTCAGCAACAATGAAGAACCATCAATCGGGGATTTGAACCGTACCCCTTCGGGTAAAATTTTACAGAAAGAAGAGAGGCTAAAGACCTGAAAACCTCCACTATCAGTAAGAATCGCTCCTTCCCATCCCATGAATTTATGGAGGCCTCCTGCCTCCTTAATAATCTGGATTCCAGGACGAAGAATGAGATGATAGACATTGGCCAAAACCATCTGGACGCCATCTTTTTCTAGATCTTTTGGGAAGACCGCCCTGACAGTCGCTGCTGTTCCCACAGGCATAAAACAGGGAGTAGACACTTCCCCATGCGGGGTAAATAGCCTGCCTAACCTAGCCTTCGAACCCTCTACCTTTTTAATGACTTCAAATTTCATCACCATTATTTCTGTTATTTAAAAAAAGACGGTTGGATCTCTAAGCCAACTGTAGACTATAGAACTGCAATCCATTTTGTTCTTGCCCCTATGCCAACCATTGGTACAAAAAAAGAATTGCATTTATGCCAAAATAAAATCAAAAAAAACATACCTAGACAGTTTGCAGTTAACATAATGGGTATCTTTTTTTCGGAAATCACCGAAGCAAAGATGAAATAATTAACTTTATGCCAGAACTTCGTAAAGATCCTTTTGTGCCAAATCGATGGGTCGTTTTTTCGCCTGAAAGAAAACAAAGGCCTGTAGAATACACTGTAGTGGCTCAAAACAATCACAGAGAAATTTTCGATGCCTTTTCTTGGGGAAAAGAAAAACTCACTCCTCATGAAGTTTTTGCTTTTAGACCTAAGGATAGTCCCTCCGATTCCCCTGGTTGGCTTGTACGCGTTGTCCCCAACAAGTATCCCGCTTTACGGATTGAAGGAGATCTCCAAGCCGAGGGTATTGGAATGTTTGATCGCATGAATGGGATAGGTGCTCATGAAGTCATCATCGAAAATCCCGATCCAACAGTCGAGCTTGCCGATCAAACAGTCGAAGGCGTTTCATTAGTACTGAAAGCCTATAGGGAGCGGATTCTTGATTTACAACAAGACATTCGCTTTCGGTACATTCTCATCTTTAAAAACAAAGGCAGGATGGCCGGAGCTACAATCATTCATCCGCATTCTCAATTGATTGCCCTGCCCATAGTCCCTCGCGAAGTGAAGGAAAAAATTGAGCAAGCTAAAAGGCATTTTGAAATGAAAGAAAGAAGCCTTTTTGCCGACGTATTACATGAGGAACTGAGCACTGGGAAAAGGATTGTTTTAGAAAACTCTTTTTTTGCAGCTTTTTGCCCATGGGCGAGCCGTTTCCCATTTGAATCTTGGATAATGCCAAAATTCTCTTCCTTGGATTTTTCTTCTCTTGACGATAATCAGATCATGCTTTTAAGCGATATTCTTCAAAATCTTTTGAAACGATTGAAAAAAGGCTTAGAAAATCCTGACTATAATCTTGTGCTGCAGACAGCTCCGCTTCGTAGTTCTCGACGCGAGTATATGACTGCCGTAGAAGTCGATTACCGGTGGCACATTGAAATTCTACCAAGGATTTCTTTCCTGGCAGGATTTGAATTAGGTAGTGAATTTTTCATCAATCCAGTCTATCCGGAAGAAGCAGCCGATTTTCTTCGACAAATTCGTAAGATATAGTTTGTATAGTTTTGTATGATAGCCAATAAACAATTTTAATTGTCATGAATATTCTTCTTCTCTGGCACATGCACCAACCCGACTACATTGATCATTCTACCAATGTGGCGCTTATGCCATGGGTCAGGCTTCATTCGGTTCATAGCTATCTGGACATGTTAGAAATGGTGGAAAGATTTCCAGGACTCAAAACGATATTTAATTTTACGCCGGTGTTGCTCGAGCAGATTGAAAAACTAGTACAAAAAGAAGCAAAAGACTTCGTTGAAATTTTAACCAGAATCCCCGCGACCGAACTTACTCCGATCCAAAAACAAAAGATTTTGGAAAATTTTTTCAAAGCAAATTATGAAACCATGATTCGGCCTATCCCTCGGTACTATGAACTCTTGCAAAGAAGAGGCAAGGTAGTTAATTACGCAAGATTAGAAGAATTAACTTCGCTCTTTAGTCCTCAGGATTACTTAGACATACAAGTATTTTATAATCTGGTCTGGTGCGGTTATGCTGCCCGAAAGCAGTATCCTTTTCTAAACGAACTAAGAAAACAGGGCGGAAATTATACCGAAGAGCAAAAAGAAGAGCTTTTGAAAATTCATCACTCCATCCTTTCCTCCATCATCCCAAAGTATAAAATGGCTCTGGACAGAGGCCAGATCGAAATCACCACCTCTCCCTTCTACCACCCTATCCTGCCTCTTATTTATGACACCAATTTTGCTCGCCGCTGCATGCCCTATGTTAACCTCCCCTCTCAATTCAAAGCTCCCGAAGACGCATTGAACCAACTGAAGCTTGGGCAGGAAAAAATGAAGAGTGTTTTCGGTAGACCTGCCCGTGGGCTTTGGCCATCAGAAGGCTCAGTCTGTCCGGAACTTCTTCCACTGTTCAAAGAAGCAGGATTTGATTACTTTTTTACAGATGAATCCATTCTCTTCCGTAGCCTTGAACTTGATCCTCATTGGCGTGGGAAACATGAAGATCATCTCCTTCTTTTTCAGGGTTGGCGGGTAGAGTTGCCAGAGGCTTCTCTTTGTGCCCTCTTCAGAGAAAGACCCCTGTCGGATTTTATTGGATTCAAAGCTTCCCAAAACGATCCAGGACAAGCGGCTAATTTTCTTCTCCATAGCCTTGAGAATACTTGCAAACATATTGATCCCAAAAGAGGGGCAGTTCTTATCGCTCTGGATGGAGAAAATGCTTGGGAGTCTTTTAACGATGGGGGAGAGGCTTTTCTTAGTTCCTTCTACCGGGGACTTGTGGAACATCGGAATTTAAAAACCACCCTCGCTTCTGAGTATTTTGATACCTATCCCCCAGCCAACACTGTTTATAAGCTTTATACCGGTTCATGGATCAACGCTGATTTCGATATATGGATTGGAGATAGCGAGGAGAATAAAGCTTGGGAATGGCTGGGGAAAACCAGGGAATTTTTAACTAAAAATTCAAATAAAGAAGGGAATGCTTCTGAGCTTAAAAGTTGGAAATGTCTTTATGCTGCTGAAGGCAGTGATTGGTTCTGGTGGTATGGTCCAGATTTTTCCACTGATTCCGATCAACTCTTTGATGAGCTCTTCCGCTCACATCTTAAAAATGTGTATGGGTTTTTAGGCTTCACCCCACCACCTTATCTAGACCTGCCTATCAATGTTCCTTCTCTCCCGGTCCCTTATATTTTTCCCAGATTGTACATAAGCCCAAAATTAACAGGAAGACTCGAAAATTATTTTGATTGGGTTGGTGCGGGATTCCTTGACATTTCGGTTCAACAAACTGCTATGTACCAATCGAATCGGATCGGCAAAAAACTGTTCTTTGGTTTTGATAAAAATAATTTTTACCTCCGGTTAGACTTAGCAACAAAACCAGAAATTGTGGTCGTTGACTTTATCTCTCCGGCCATCCATAGAGTCGAATGTGTCGCCAAAGATAGTAACCTATGGGATAAGAAAATTGAAGCCATGGACAGTGCCGGTATTTTTCAGCCTGTGGGAGGAACAATAGAGGTCTTTTGGGATGATTTCTTTGTCCTAGCTCTGCCTGTAGCTGCCATAGGTTGGAAAGAAAATAGTCAAGTTAGTTTTTTTGTAAGGATCCTTAATCATGAACATCTAAGCCTGGAAAGATATCCTGAAAGAGGGACTATTGATTTCCTATTTCCTTCTGAGGATTTTGAGTTACAACAATGGTTCATTTAAAAAAGATCGATATTCTTTGGGTGGTCCATTTTCATCAGCCCATAGGTGTTTTTGCTGAAACCAAGAAAAAATTTACTCATAAGGCCACCCTCCCTTTCCTTCAATCGATTAGGGATCATCCGCAAGTCCGACTTTCTCTCCATTTTAGCGGTAACTATCTAGTCTATCTCCAAGAAAATGAGATAGAGGTTATAGAACTGATTCAAAAATTGATTACTGAGAAGCAGATTGAACTGCTTGGAGGAGGATTTTATGAACCCATCTTTTGTTATCTTTCCAATGAGGATAGCTTGCTGCAGCTTGAAAAATTGAATCGGTTTTTGAAAAACACCTTCGGTCAGTCTCCTAAGGGTGTGTGGCTAGCTGAATCCATATGGGAACCTTATTTTGTCGAGCTACTCTGCCGATCTGGGTATCAATATACCATTTTAGAGGACAGTCTTTTTGAAAATGCTGGTATAACACCCGCAGAAATTAAACAGCCATTTCTTACTCAATTCAACCAGCACGCCATTCATGTGTTCGCTTATCATTCATCCTTCTCAAAAGAAATTCCTTTTAAAGATATCAAAGATATCCATTCCTCATTCGTCCAAATAAGCCACAGGGAAGGCATGCAACTTCTTTGCATTGCTCAAAATGGAGAGCTCTACGGTTTTTGGCCTGATACCAGAGAGCAAATTTATCATAGAGGTCGACTGGAAAATTGGTTGCAATATCTTGAAAATAACGCCTCTTGGATTCAAACCAGACTGCCATCAGAATTTATTGATGGCTACTGGCCAATAATCACCCTGCCTTCAGGTGGAAGAAAAGAACTACAACCTTTTTGCTTACCGTATAAAGCCACATTAGATTACATTTCCGCATTCAATGACTTAAAGGTTAGATTTGATGCTGATAGATTCCTCAAGTTTTTTCGTGGAGGCCACTGGTTAACTTTCCTCTCTAAGTATCCTGAAGCTAATCACATCCATAAAAGAATGCTTCAAGTCAGTGCCAAAATCCGATTATTGCCCAAGGAATTCCAGGAAGAAATCTTTGACTGTCTGTTGGCAAGTCAAGGACATACAGTGTATTGGCATGCCTTTAAAGATGGTCTTTTTGGTAATTATATTCGAGATTCAGCCTTTTATCATATTCTTAAGGCTGAGAAAATGATCAAAGAAAAAGCAGAGCATCTTGTACCGCCTATTGAGCAAAATGATTTTGATGCAGATAAGTTCCCAGAAATTTTCCTCCGCTCTTCCCACTGCTCCTTATGTATCGAACCTTTATATGGTGGCTCTATTACCGAGTTTAATTTCCTCCCCACCTCTTATAACTTAGCCAATACCTTACAACGACATCCCTGTTATTTTCCCGAACCTGTTCCTCCAGACATGTATATCGAAGATTGGCATCAAAGGACTCTCTTTCTAGATCATTTCGTTCCTTTATCCACTTCAGCCTATGATTTTGCCAACAGTTCTTTTTTGGAATATGGGGATTTTGTCAATCAGCCCTACACCATTGTGGAGCTCGTCCAGAATGCAAAGGGACTATCCGTTGTCTTGGAAAGAAATGGAGGGCTGTATTTCATAAACAAAATGTTCCATTTTACCATTAGAAAGGAGTACCTTCTTTCTCCTCAAGGCGAACTTCAAGTCAATTACACCATTACTAATAACGATACCGTCCCTATAGAACTGCTTTATTGTTGTGAAATCAATTATTCGATCCTTTCTGTTGATTCTCTAGACCGTTATATCCTCATTAAGGATAAAAAGCTTAACCCAGGCATGATTTTTGAAGAAGAGCAGGTGAGCGAATGGACCATTTATGACAAGACCAGAAATCTTGCTTGGCAATGGATTCTGCCTGAAGAACCCCTACAAATTTATCACTTTCCTATCTATACGGTCAGTTATGAAAGGGGATTATTCGCTAAAGACTACCAAGGATCCACTTTTGAGATCCTTAAATCTTTTCATCTGCAGCCTAAGGAAAAGATGACATTAAAAATAATTACAAAATTTCTAAATTCCTAGATTGAATTTTTTTAAAAAGTTTCGTAGCCTTCCTGTCAAGGTGAAAAAAGTATTGCTATTACTCATTTCTTGTTCATTGGCTTTTTTAGCTTGCTCTAATAAATCAAAAAAAATTGAATCAGAAGGAACTAAAGGCGCCAAAGCTGGGAAATTGCCTGAAAAAGCAAACGAACCCCAGCCTGGAGGCGGTTCTTCTGGAACTACAGGAGAAAGTACAGCTGGTAGTCCTTCTACCTCCAATCCTCCTGTTTCTGGAGAATATAAACCATGGGGATCTTCTGGAGGTTCGCAGGCACAACAAACCACAAGTAAATATCCAAAAGGGATATCAGTCCCTGGAAAGCCTGGATATGTAAAAAGCCCTTATGCTCCAGATGCGGGTTTGGTGGATGTTAGGGGATTTCCTCCAGGAACGGAAGTCCGTTGTCCTTACACAGGCAAGATTTTCGTTGTCCCCTAATGCTGCAAGCTATTGACCCATTCCAGATTGGAACTGGGTGTTTTTGTATGTAGCTACTAGCCAGCCTATTCTTTGGTCTCTTTCCTAAGGATAGGCTGGCTACAAGCTCATTATTGATAAAAGAAAGTATTGGCTCATCTGCCTGCCAAATTCCTCCGATACACCAAGCCACATTATTGGTGGTCAAAGAAGGTCCTTGGCCAGCTCCTAAAGCATAGCACTTCGTTTGGTTAAGATCTTAAAAGTATGTTACGGGCAACTTTTGCATGGTTTCTCAAAAACGCTTTGAATCCAGCAAAAGGACACGTTCTCGTCTAAGATATCGCTTAAACATTCCTAGTCTTGACGATAATCAAGCGACCCATGGTCTATCCTTTAGGAATCAAGATGGAGCATTACCTGGAACTCGTTTCGATAGTGTGAAATTCTCCGACCAATCCAAAAAAATTGGCCAGAGTATCCACACCGAAAGGGCAAGGAATATCCTAAAAAAGAAAATGCTAGGGTAAGCCTTTCAAAGAAACAATGAACAGGGCTGCTGTGCATCAAAAAAAAGAGAAGATTCTGCCTTTATAAAAGTTTATTTCTTTCTTTTTTAATAAACCGCACGAGTATAACTTACCAAAGAAAGAATATGATTAATTCGCTGAAAATAACGAATTTTCGCTGTTTTAAAGATCTCGCTTTAGAGGGTCTCTCTAGAATCAATATTATTACTGGAGATAACGCGGCCGGTAAGTCGACGATTCTTGAGGCTATTTATATTGCTTGTAAGCCTAATCCAGGAACAATCCAGTGGTTAACTCAGCATCGTGTGCCTCCATCCTATTTACAAAAAGAGGCTTTTGCCTTTTCAATGGGACGTTATTTTAATGATCCGACTTCGCCTATATCTTTTCAGGTTGATAAGAAACAGGCGGGTTCTTCTAAAAACTGGTGCGTTAAGCTGATACTCCACCGTTTATATGATTTTAGCACTCCTTCTTATACCCCTGCTTTTCAAGAAGAAGCTTTTTCTCCTCCAAAAACTTCCAATGTGAACCTAGGGTATAACCCAGAACATGTATTACCTCGATTAGAATTTCATATCCAAGAAGATAATAAAAACCCTGAAGAAAACTGGATTGGATTTATTGGTAACAAAATGGTTCAGGATGGAGTTATTTTCAAAGCAATTGTGCCCAATACGTTCTTTTTTGGCTCCCCAGTTATTTATGATCCATCCGCTTCAGCAAAAATTTTGTCGGCCTTTATTGAAAAAAAAGAAGAGAGTATTTTCTTAGATGCTTTTAAAAAGGAATACCCTGAAGTCACAGATATTTTTCCATTGGTAACCCCAGACTTTCCGCTAGGAGCTGTTTTTTTTGAAATAAAAGATCCAAATATAAGAATTTCCTCGCCTCTCTATTCTTCTGGAACCCACAAATCACTGACTATTTTGCTCATCGCTGCCGATTCCAGATCCTCACAAGGGATCATTCTGGTTGATGAAATAGAAAATGGCATTCACTGGAGTCGAATGAACAGTTTATGGCGACTGTTAAATGATTTTACCACAAAAAACCAAATACAGGTTTTTGCAACCACTCATAGCTACGAATGCCTGGAATATTTTGTCGATGTTATGAAGGAATCTGGAAAAGAAACTGAATTTACCATTATCCATGCAAAAAAGGATCGTAAAACAAATATGCCTTCGGCATCCGTAATTCCTGGAGAATTTGCTGAATCAGCCATCAGATCCAGGCTTGAAATACGATGATTAAAGTAAAGAGGATTCCCCCCACATGTGTGATTCGGAGAAGCAAAAAATACCCCTCTCACAGAAAAAGACCTTCTTATTATTTGCGAAGGAGAGGCAGACGAAGTGTTTCTGAAAAAATTAGGAAAGAACCAACAGATCAATGAATATGAGGTACGGAGTGCTAAGGGAATAGATAAATTTCCTGTAATGTTCAATTCCGCTATTGTGAATTATAAAGATATAACAAAGCCCAATCTTATATTGTTTATTGCTGATGCAGGAGCAGATCCGAAAAAAACTTTTGAAAATCTCGTAGCCCAACTGAGTAATGAAAAGGCAGTAAAAGGAAAGGGTTTAAATTTTCCGATGAGTTGCTGTGAGGTTGCTTCTAATAAAGGCTATCCGGCTATAAAAATTCATCTCCTTCCGGATTGTGATAAAAAAGGCTCACTGGAAACTCTTTGTTATAAAGTAATGAAAGAACAGCATCCTGAAATTGAAGCGTGTATAAGAAACTTTGCCCAATGTACTAATATTGAAAAGTGGTCACCTGAACAAAGGGATAAGGCTTATGTGCAATGCTTTATAGCTTCTACATATCATAAAGATCCAAATAAATCGTTACGTTATTACCTTCAAGAAACCAATACAAGTTTCAATTTCAATCATGAAGAATTAAAAACCTTAGTCGAAGTGATAAGGAATTCTGTAAATACCGCAAAACATTTAGCCACTTGATCAAGATGCAGTTATCCAGCCTTGGAAATGCCTTTAGAAAGCTACCGGTTTTAGAGTCTCCTCAATGAACTGGGATAGAATGCCGTTCTTGTTCAGAATTAAGGCTTTCCTCCAAAGCTGACATAATCGTCTAGATCCAAAAGATCAAACCAACTGACTATATCCTCTCGATCAGGGGCAATTTGCTCAAGAGAGGTTACAAAAAATTTTTTTGAATCAAGATCTGAAGGGCCGCTTCGCTGCAGAACACTAGACCAGTTTTCAATTTGCCAAAAAGCTAATGAAAGAGGCGATATTTTTAAAATTTCTTTCAAAACCTCTTTATCTGATGAAGTTTTAGAGAGAATCTCCAAAAACTGTTTTTCATTAATCTGGAGGAAAGAAAAGAGCTTTTGATCCATGGGACAATTGTACTTATACTCCCCGATCTTTCCTTTGAGCAATGCTCTTCCCTTGTCAATCACTCTAGGGAGTAGTACGAACCCGCCTAATTGCACTCTTGGACTTCGAGGGGGATGTTGTGTTAAATCGAAAGGATCATAATCCATCTTCTCTAGAAATTAGTTTATAGCCGGTTTTAGAATTAACTATATATAGAGAGAGTGGCCCTATCCAACATTAAATTCAAATTACTCAGTTAGTAGCCGGCCACAGAAGGTTGTGCATGATTGTTAGATTCAGCATTCATTTCAGCCATTTGTTTGAGCCAATTATTGTACTCCTCCTGAGACTCAACCACCAGATAGCCTTTCATGGCAAAATGGCCAACTCCACAAAGTTGACCACAGGCAATCTCAAATCTTCCCGTTTTGATAGGAGTAAACCACAATGGTATAGTCAATCCAGGAATCGCATCCCTTTGAATCCGCATTTGAATAACATAGAAATTATGGACTACATCCTTGGAACCAATCTGAACCAGTAAAGGTTTTCCCACAGGCACATGCATTTCGTTCATCGTAACAATATCATCTTTAGACGCCGGATCAGTTTTATCGAGACCTATGGGATTCATTGGATCAATAAGAAAATTATCCCGTTTCCCCAGCTTCCCATCCGCTCCAGGATAATGGAAAAGCCATCCAAATTGTTGAGCAATAGCCTCTACTACAATCGCCTCTGAAACCGATGGTGGATTCAATACCCGTTTCCCCCAGAGTGGGATGGAAAAGCCGAAGAGTAAAACCATCTCAACAAAAATAACTCCCCACTCCAAATGCTTTGGCCAATCAGCTTTCAGCCCTTCATAATTGGCTTTAGGATGCTTTTTACTGTTAAACTTCACCAATGAATAAACAAAAAACGAAAACCAAATAACAAAAAGAATAAGCATAAACCATAAGATCAACTCCATGAATTGATCTACTTGGTGTCCATGTTCAGCAGCATTTGGTGAAATACCTGTAAGTTCCAACAAAAGTGCGATCATAATTCCTTTCTATATTCCGCGTTCAACACTAAACTCTGGGCTTGTTTCTTGAGGCTTGGTGGCATCTTCAACCTGTCTTTCTTGCTCCAAAGCCGCTTCTTTTCTATTCATTTTTATAAAAAACGAAATGAATAGTCCAAAGACTACCCCCAACAACCCTAGGAGAAAAAGGACCGCTGGTAACATCCCTTTCGTCGCTGGTGAGTTGGGAACCGAGCAAATGCCACAAGAAAAAGCTTTGTCTATAGTAAGAGCTAACAGCAACCCTACATATCCAAAGATCCCGCTTTTCATTTGACAACTCCTAGTTAAGGTTTGCTTATTTTTTTGTTACACCCAAAAATCACTTTTTATATTTTTTAATTTTTCCACAGTCTCTCTTCTTCATTGTCTTCTTGTAGATCCAAGAATTCAGCATAATCGGGAGGGGGAGCTTTTGATTTTTTAAAAAGATAATAGATAAAAACCCCAAGCGCTGCCCACACCACAAAAACAATAGTTACCAGAAAAAATCCTGCCCAATCCTCTTTTTCAAAACCTCTCGTTACCCCTGTCATGGAAAAGATCTTTTGATCATTACACAGTGATTGAAAATAAAGCAAAAAAAGGACAACAGCAGTGAGGGCTACGAGATAGTTTTTCTTATTTTTCCTATTCTGGTAGTGTATTTTCATCAGGTTTAATAAATTTTCATTTTCTTCATCTTTAATAGGAACCATATCCCATAGATAACAGCCAAAATGCCAAATAAAAAAGACCCTCCTCCTAGCCATACATATAAAACCTCATGACTTTGTATATAGCTGTATAGAGACCAGGCTCCAAAAGTGAGAAACAAAAGCGTGGCTAGCGTTATAAACACCAAGTGGAATTGTCGAAGGGACATATATTTTTCCTTTATTTATTTTCCTATAGAATCAAAATAAGAAGCTACTAATAATAAAAATAAAGCCAAAACAAAAAGGATCGCAAGACCTATAAGATGATGGATAGTCTTTTTCTCCCAAAAAATATGCATCAGGATCCCTAAAGCCAACAATGCCTGCACGCCAGCAATGACTAATCCTGCAGCAATATTCATTCCCCCTAAATGAAGATATGAAACGGCCACATTGACCAAAGCTAGTATGACCAAAAATCCAAAAACGACAAAATAAGACTTAATCCTCTTTTTTTCCGTATGTATTTCTTCACTCATTGTATCCTTCTCCTTTATATAACGCAGTAATTCTCATTAAAACAAATAGAGTGTTGGGAAAAGGAAGATCCACACTAGATCGACAAAATGCCAGAAAAGCCCTGCTACTTCGACCCTATTGGCTAAATGTTCTGGATTCGTTCTATATAAGGCTGCTCCTGGTCCCCAAAAATAACCCAAGACTAATAAACCACCTAAGATATGCAGCGCATGAATCCCCGTCATCGTAAAATAGGTGGCTAGGTAGGTATTATACTTTGGAACGAAATTAGACCACCAGCGAATTTCCTTTTTAGGGATTTCTAGGACTTTCTCTTCTCCCTCAGGTTTCGAAAAAATGGATTTTAACTGAAAAAGAAAATCTCCAGCATTTTCAGGATCCGGCTTAATTTTTAATACATCAGAATGGATGGCTTCCTCTTCTGTCATCGCCAAATGGCCAGTAATTTCCTGTCCACTATTCAAAATGATCCCGTAATGATGGAACTTATCTTTATATTCAACAGATTTAACGCTGAGAAACAACACCCCGCAAAAAAGAGTGATCCCAAGCCATTTTCTATAATTAGAAAATTGCCGCATCTTTAAGGAACTCCACGCCATCACCATCGTGATACTCGAACTAATAAGCACCATGGTATTAAAGAGCCCCATTGGAACATTAAGGATATGATGCGGCCAATGGGTAGCACCTAGCCTCAGAAAAATATAGGCTGAAAAAAGGCCTCCAAAAAGCATGACCTCAGAAGCTAAAAACAACCAAATACCAACCTTTGCATTATAAAGACCGGTATCCGGTCTGGCAGTCACTGTATAAGGGATCTCCATTTTAAAAACCTCTCCTCTTTCTTATATATGTCTTTCTTATATATGTTTTTTACTTTCAAAAAGAAACCTGGGACAATTTTCCTTCTTTGCTTAGTCTTTCATCCGATTCCCATTGCGGTAAATAATCCTGTTTGTATCCCGGGACACTATACTCGTAAGGATCCCTATAAACCGCTACAGGATGCAGGAAATTTCCATGTCCTGGAGGGGTGGGAGTTGCCCATTCAAGAGTTGTTGCTTGCCAGGGGTTATCATCGGTTACCTTTTTGCCTGCAAACAAACTCCAGAAAAAGTTAATAATAAAGGGAATTTGAGCAATCGCTAAAGCCCAGGCAGAAAAACTCATTACCTGATTCAACCACAAGACATTCTGGGCCATCTGCCAGCCCGCACCTCCATCGTACCATCTTCTATGCACGCCCGCAAACCCCTGCACGAGCATGGGGAAAAAGATGCCATTGAAAAATATAAAAGTGGGCCAAAAATGAATTTTACCAAGAAATTCATTCATGTATCTGCCCGTAGCCTTGGGGAACCAGTAGTAAATACCCGCAAAGAGCGCAAGCAGGGAAGCTGGTGCCATCATGTAATGGAAATGTCCAATCACATAATAGGTGTCATGGAGCACCACATCGGAAGCTGTCCATCCCAAGGGCAAACCCGTTAATCCTCCTATGCCAAACATTGGCAGCCAGGCAAGGGCAAAAAGCATCGGGACATTAAAGCGGATAGAAGCTCCCCAGAGTGAAAGAAGCAAGACCGTTCCCAAAAGAACGGAAGGAATAGAGATGATTGTTGTAAAGATCTGGAAGAACGAGGTGACGGCCTGTCCCATGCCCGTCATATACATATGATGGGCCCAAACAACCATCGATAAAAAGCCAATCGCCAAAAGCGAATAAACGAATACCTTATAGCTCCAAAGTGGTTTTCTGGTATTGTTCGCAAAGATCTCCCCTACAATTCCCATGGTAGGAAGAATCTGAACATAGACTTCAGGATGACCCAAAAACCAGAAAAGATGCTGCCACAGAATGGAGGAACCACCCCCACTAATATCCGCATGCTTACCATTAATAATTAACCCTTCCGGAGAAAAGAAGCTTGTTCCAAAAAGCCTATCCATTAGCTGCATGACCCCTGCTGCTTCTAATGGTGGGAACGCAAGGAGCAACAGAAAAGCAGTGACTAATTCACTCCACACAAAAACAGGCAGGCGCATCCAACTGAGTCCTTTTGTCCTTAACTGAATGATGGTGGTAATGATGTTCACTGAGCCTAACAGACTTCCTGTGATATTAAAGACCATGCCGATAAGCCAAAGGGTTTGGCCATTAAAAATGGGGTGAAAACCCGGTCCCATATCGGCAAAATCAGCCAGTGGCGTATACGAAGTCCATCCCGATTTCGCAGCACCTCCCGGCACAAAAAAACTAACCATCATTATGAGCACCCCCACAAAAAACAGCCAAAAACTGGCCATATTCAGCCGAGGGAAGGCCATATCGGGGGCTCCAATCTGTAAGGGAACCACAAAATTGCCAAAACCAGCAAAAAGCGCAGGCACCAATGCCATAAATATCATCATGGTGCCGTGCATCGCTCCAAACGAATTATACAACTGAGGGGTCATCACCCCACCTGGAGCCATTGAAGAGCCTAGCAATTTTTCAAGAATAGGCCCAAAAATAGGAATCGGTTTTCCAGGAAAAGAAAGTTGCCAGCGCATCAACACCATCAAGAAAAAGGCAAAAAGGGCCACAAACAGAGAGGTCACCATGTATTGGTAACCGATCATTTTATGATCGGTAGAAAAAACGTATTTTCTTATCCAAGAGATTTCTTCATGGCCTTCATGATGACCATGGGCTGCCTGAGAAGTCATTGACATTTCAGAATCCATACGCGTTCTCCCATTAATTGTTATAACATGTATACACTATTCATTTTCTCTTTTTAAGCAATCCACAAAATGCATGCTTTTTCTTATTAATAAAATTGATTTGATTTAAAATTCAATGCGATTTTTTCTGCTTTCTATTCTCCAAGGGTGGATAACTCACTTGGCTTCCACGCTTCCTCTTTTTTTCCATATTTTTCTCTGAACTGTTTGACTTCATTAGCCTCGACTTTATCCCCATGATTGCCCCAAGAATTGCGAATATAGGTCATAACGGCAGCCAGCTTTTCATCGTTTAAGGCCGTTTTCCATCCTGGCATTACCCCATTGTAAGTTTGTCCATTGATCTTAAGCTCTCCAGAAAGACCGTTTAACAATATCGCCGCCAATCTTGCCTTACTCCCAATGACATACTCTGAATTTGCCAGCGGAGGATATTGCCCAGCCATACCCATACCACTTGGCTGATGACAAGCCGAACACATCGCTTGGTACTGCTCCTGCCCGATGGCCATTGGATCAGCAGCGACAGGTTGAGTCTTTTGCAAAACCTTCTCTTTTGGTTTCTCTTTTGGCATATATCCCCAAAAGAGGCTTGTGGTGTCGAAGACCGTTGAACGCCATCCCCCTGTTTCAAACACCAAGATATACACTACCCCTGACAAAATAATAAAGGATAGGAGCCAAAACCAACTAGGAATTTTTCTATTCGATTCTTCCCCTAGGGCTGGTTGTGGGCTGACTGTCTTTTGTGGATTCTTTTCGTTTTCTGTCATTGCTTTTTTGGTTGGGTAGGATAAGATCTATCAAGAGAAAGCAGGTAAGCTACCAGAGCTACAGCTTCCGGTGAGGGCATGATTTGCATGCCATTAGGAAGGGTTCTATCGAGTTCTGGAGGTAGCGCTTCGGGATTCCTTTTTCCTTCCGCTCTGACTTTACGAAAAAGATATTTGTAAGGGGGCATAATCGTTCCAGGAAAAATTTGATTAGGCTCATATAAAAGAATATAAAACCAGCTTGAATCTTTTTTTCTCTTCCCAATATTAGAAAGATCTGGTCCTATTCTCACAATCCCTAGAAAAGGATTGGTCTCGTGATAATAATCCACAGGGAAGGTTCTTCGGTTTCCCCAGCCTCTGGCAATGTCCGAACCCATATTGGCTGGCCTGATTATTTGCGTATGACACCCTGAACAGCCATTAGCTCCATATACTTGTTGGCCCACTTCAACAAGCCCAAAATTAGGCGGAGGGGTTTCCTCTCCTTCCGGCGAAGGATCTAAAACCTGCGAAGGGATAATGATATAGACAAACCATCCAAGCAGAAAACAGAGAAAGATGCCTAAAACCCAAACAATTCGTGCTATCATTGACTACCTTTACAATGGATTATGAGTTAGATAGTTCTCGATAAATTTTTTTCATTCTTTTCGATTCCCTCCTTCTCTACCGGCATTAGGGACATGAGTAACAAAAGAAAACAATAGGTAAGCTGAGAGAAGAGTATCAGCGTAGCAGACATACCAGCTCCTCGCAGATAAGGCAAAACAGATTCTACTACTTGAGAGAAAGGAAGATCAGCATTTTCTAATTCCACGCTCTGGATGATCCCGCCCAGACATAAAAATACAAAAAGAAAGCTTATCCCATAGATATTTGCCCAAAATGTGATCTTTAAAAAGGTCTCCGATAGCCACGGTTTTCTAAAATAATTTGAATAGAGATAATGCGCCATTCCCATGAGAACAAAAGAATAAAAGCCATAGATAAAAAGGACAAGAAAGGCAATTTCTACAAAACTAAAGTGAACGAGCCGGCTAACGAGTGGGATAGCAATAAGTCCATCCCCTATGATCGCAATCAAAAAACAGTAGAAAGCAATCATAAAATATCTTGAAAAGATGTTCTGCTTACTGGCTTGCACTCTTTTTTTAAGCCTTTGCAAAAGATCGATCCCAATGGCAACGGCTCCAAGGATGAGCAAGATTCGAGCGGCAATACCTAAACCTACGATCCAAAGGGGGAAAGGTGCTCCAATCAGATGAGAAGCACTGGCAAAATTAGAACAGAGAAAAAATAGGATTAAGCCCAACCAGCCAAGAAAACTCGAAGATCGTTGATCGTTACCCCCCTCCACATAATCATAGAGCATGGACAAACCAACAGGGGCCATCCAAAGATGCAAAAACCCTTCATTAAACCACCATTCCATGCTTGCAAAAGAAACACCTCGAATAACTAACCAGTGGAAAAAGACAAAAAGACTACCAATCGCCCATGGGAACCACAATAAAGCAATTAGAAGATAACTATGGGAAAGGTTTTTCAAAAAATTCCCACTCACAATCAACTTCTTTACAATCCAATAATTCATCAAGGAATAGTTCAAAAGAAGCAGGAATAACACAAAATCAGGCCAGCCCGCCCATGATAGAGAAGGAATATCCCCAATGAGAACGGCCATCATACCAATAAAAATGGATAGATTCCAAAAAAGAGCGGAGCAAAGAAAATAGCCGCTGCCCTTAAAGGGTTCCTGAGCATTCTTTCCTACAAGATAGAGGCCGTAGGCTAGCCCACCATTCATTCCCCATCCATAAGAAAATACAAGAAAAGAAGCCAATCCGATCCTACCAAAAGTTAACCATCCCCACGATCCAAGCAGGCTTGGAATCACGATCTTACCCGCACCCAAAAGAGCAAATCCCATAGAGACCAAAAGCCAAAAAAAGGCAGCAACAAGCATAAATATCACAGGCATGAAAAAGGATCTGTCGAGAGAGATTGGTCTAGCAACTCCACTCCCAATCCACTCCTGAGACTCTACCATTGGATGGCTCATCGGTCGCTTTCTCCTATTTTTCAGGCCTTTGTATACCAGGCAAATACACTCCTGAAGCCTTTGGTTTTTTCGATGCCTCCTCTTTCACTACCTTCTCCATCGCCTCCTCAATCGGGATATGAACAATCCGCTTTTCTTTGTCAATCCATCCATAAGATGAAAGCTTTTTCTTTGCTTCTAACTGATCAGCAAGCCGCATTTTTCTAATTTCTTCGGCTCTCTTTTTTTCTGCCAATGCTTGCTTATTCTGCATAGAAGAAGCATAGAGGAAGGAGAATAAAAGCCCCAAAAGGAAAAGAATGCTGATTCCAATGAACAGGAGCAGATCCTCGAAAATGAGAGGCTTCTTTAGCTTTTGTTCTTGATCCATCTGCTGGGTATTCATCTTTTCTTTTGCCTCCTTCCTTTAGTTATATACTTCTATCGATTCCTGCAGCCTTGGATCATGGATGGGATATAAACAAACGGTGCTAGCATTTCTCAGATAACCAGACAAAAACACCAATCCCATACCCACCACGATCAATATTTCCATCCAGCCAACAACCAGTTTTTTCTCAAACTCCATGGGCATAACAATCCAATACAATTCCACAGCCTGCATAAACAACACCCAACTAGCAACCATTGCCAAAAACCGTTCGTTTTTCTTAGTAGCTTGAGGAAGAAGAAATAGGAAAGGCAAAGCAAATCGACCAATCACTAGTAACAAGGAAACGTAAAACCATCCATCATAGTTTCTTTTTATAAAAAAATCGGTCTCCTCAGGAATATTCCCATACCAAATTAACATGTACTGACTGAATGCGAGATAGGCCCACAGGGCTGTAAAAGCAAAGAGCAATTTACCAAGAAGATGATAATGCTCAGCGTTCATTTGGAGGAGATAACCAAACTTTCGAAGACCAAGAAGAATAAGAATCCAAAGACTTAAACTGGCTCCCGCTGCGCCTGTAAAAAGATAAAAAGCCCAAACGGTAGAACTCCACCTAAACTCAAGAGACATTGCCCAATCGATAGCAAAAAAAGTGAACAGAAAGCCAAAGAGAACAGCCACGGGATAAGCGATGCGTTTTAATTTGAGTGAATGCAGTGGGTTGCCATCGCCGTCTTGGATACAGGACTGTTTGCGAAAAAACCAACTCACGATACTAAAAAAACAAAAATAAAGAACCGCTCGGAGGCTAAAAAATGGGACATTAAGATAGGGAGCTTTTTCCAAATACTCCTTGAGTTTCTGGACCTCCGGTCTTGTCCATTCGTAAAGATAATGAGTGGAAAAAATATCGAACAAGATCGGTAGAGCGAATAGGACAACAAATGGGAATAGAGCAGCTACATTTTCCATCTGTCTGCGTAAAAGGGTGTCCCAGCCAGCATTCGTGACATAATGAAGGATCACCCAAAACAGAGAGCCAGTACATAGACCAAAATAAAACAAAAAAGAAAAAAGCCAGGCATGGAAAAATTCAGATTTGTTGACCGCAAGCCCCAACAACGAAATCAACAGCACAATGCTTCCAGCTATTCCCAAGAGTCGAATAACACCATTGAGTTTTTCCTTTGGGAGCATGGTCCGTTGATGAATAAAGTAGCTGGCATCATTCATTGCTGGATCTCCTTCAGAATTTGTTTTTTTTCCTCAGGTAATGCGTCAAAAGGAACGTTTTGGCTTTTTTGCAACGCCCTAATATAGGCAACAATAGCCCATCTTTCTTCCACAGACAGATTGGCCCCATAGCCTAGCATCATTCCCTGGCCATGAGAAATAATATAAAAGATCTGGCCATCGGGTAGCTCTCTTGTATGATCCTGGTGATAGTTTGGCACCCCAAAAAGATTAAACCGCGTTGCTATTCCGTTACCATAGCCAGCCAATCCATGGCAAGCCGAGCAGTAAATTTCGAAGTTCTCTTTTCCTTTCTTAAGCGTATCGATCGATAAGGCAATGGGGAATCCTTCTCCCCACTGTTCTCCAATAATGCCTGTAGAAAGATAAGGGTTTTCCACCGGCTCCTCCCAACATACCGTTCCATTGACTGGCATTCGGGCTGCCATACCATCTGGGAAAAAGACGCTATAGGCCTGTTCTTTGACTTTCAACTGCCTGACCATATCAGGAAAAATTTCCAATGGCGGCTTTGGACTTTTCCATCCACGTAGCCCCGCTGTAGCTATCACCGATGTCACTAAAAGAAAACAAATATAAAAGAAATACCGCATTGATTTATCTCCGAATGCTCACAACGGCTTGGGCTCCTAATTCTTTTAAAATAAGTTTTGTTTTATCTTCTGAAAAATGTGGATCAGATTTTTCCACTACCAAAAAAAAGCGATCATCCATCGCTTTTTGCGACAACCGTTCCCAATTCCAGACCGATTTATAAGGAGAAGGCATACGGTTAAAAAAGAACACACCGATAACCGTGCTGAAAGAAGCAAAAAGAATCGTCATTTCAATTAGCACGGGAACAAAAGCTTGAAATCCTAGATACGGTTTACCTTGGACTACCAAAGGATAAAAAAGGCCTTGGAGATGACTACTCAACACCTCCTTAAAGAAGGAGGGCCTAGGAGCAGAGATAGCCGTTACCATCACTAGGGCAATAGACAAGCCAATCAAGCCTCCCACTAAACTAAAGAGAGAAACTTTCGATTTGCCAAGTCTCCTTACATGCGCTATTCCATGGATCGGGAAGGGAGAATAAACTTCCCATTGCGTATAACCCAATTTAGAAAGCTCCTTGGCCGCAGCCATTAGTTTATGGATGGAATCAAATTCAGCTCCTAATCCATAAATATCCTCGCTTCTCTCATGCTCCATAAGGGGTTCCTTTCTTCAAATCATCTTCTTTCCGCTCCATTTCATAGACTAAAGTTTTTACTTCCGAGATCGATATCACAGGAAAAAACCGCGTAAAAAGAAGGAATAGCATAAAGAAAAATCCCACAGTTCCTACGAACAATCCAATATCTACCCAAGTCGGATAATACATTCTCCAGGATCCAGGCAGAAAATCTCTCGAGAGGGCAGTAACAACGATGACAAAGCGCTCAGACCACATACCCACATTGATAAGAATCGAAATGAAAAAGACCGCCCACGGACTAGACCTTATTTTTTTCCACCAAAAGAGTTGAGGCAAGAAGACATTAAAACCGAACATTAAAAAATAGGCGATGGCATAGGGACCAAAAATACGATTCAAAAAGAGATACTTTTCGTAAACATTAGCACTATACCAGGCTACAAACAGCTCAATGATATAGGAATAGCCTACCATGGAACCGGTGGCAAGCATGATTCTAGCCATATTATCGATATGCTTTGGAGTGATCACATCTTTCAGCTGCGGGTATAGGGCTCGTAAAGGAATCAATAAGGTAGCGATCATTGCAAAACCACTGAAAATCGCACCCGTAATAAAATCAGGAGGGAAAATCGTTTCATGCCATCCTGGTAAAACCGTTGTCGCAAAATCAGTAGAAACAACGGAAGCTACCGAAACGACTAAAATCGTGGCAATGCCACCTAAACAAAGATAACCAAGTTCATAATGATGCCATTCAGCAGCCGAACCGCTCCATCCCCAACAAAGAATATGATAAAGCCGTTTTTTCCAGCCTTTCTCAGCTCTATCTCTTAAAACAGCAATATCCGGGATCAATCCGAAATACCAGAACAAACAGGAAACCGTAAAATAGGTGCCCACAGCAAATTCATCCCAGAGTAATGCCGCTCTGAAATTTTGCCATACGGCATACGACTCTGGAACAGGAACCAAATACCAAAACATCCACTGCCTACCAATATGAAACAGAGGGAAGACCGCTGCGCAGAGAACAGAAAAAATCGTCATCGCCTCAGCCGCTCTGTTCACAGAGTTTCTCCACTTTTGTCTAGTAAGAAGAAGGATGGCTGAAATCAGCGTGCCTGCATGGCCAATCTCAATCCAAAAAACAAAATTAAGAATCGCTAGCCCCCAGAATACTGGACTATTCAGACCCCATACTCCAAGTCCTGTACTGATAAAATAAACAATTGTTAGTGGCATCAGCAGCGAAAGAAGAAAAGAAAGTATAAAAGCAATCCACCATTCCAATTTCGCTGGCTTTTCGACAATAGAACAGATCGCTTCGGTTAACCAGCCGTAGTTTCTCTTGTTCAGCACAAGAGGAGGCCTCTCTAATTGCTCAAGCAACAACGCTTTTTTTTCTTCTGAAAGGTTCTTCTCTAGCCCAAATTTGCTTACCATAGATCTTTAGTTCTCTTTCTTCCCTTCGAATTGGGTTTGAGGAGCAATCGAAGGATTTGGATTGTTAATCCTAGCCAAATAAGTGATCCTAGGTCTAGTATTCAGCTCTTGCAAAACACGATAAGCTCGCTCATTCTTTTTCCATTTAGAAACCATGCTCTGTTGATCCATTAGATTGCCAAACATGATCGCTCCAGCTGGGCAAGCCTGCTGACAAGCCGTTTTTACAGAATCGGTAGGGATAGTCTTAGGCTCTGTGCCTTTGGACCTTGCTAGAGCCGTTATTTTTGCTTCTTCAATCCGTTGAACACAAAAAGTGCACTTCTCCATGACTCCCCGCATCCTTACGGTAACATTAGGGTTTCTCTGAAGCTGAATGGTCAACGGAGAACCCAGGTCCCCAAAAGGACCCAAATACAAATTTTCTATTTCAAAGGGTCCAATCTTCTTTTTCTTCAGCACATCCCTTTTATTGTAATCAAAAAAATTAAATCGTCTGACCTTATAAGGACAGTTAGCTGCACAGGCTCTTGTGCCAATACAACGGTTATAAACCATCACATTCAACCCATCTTTACTATGGACTGTCGCATAGACTGGGCAGACCGACTCGCAGGGAGCATTCTCACAATGCTGGCAAAGCATGGGTTCAAAAAACATCTGCAGATTTTCATCGCTCCCTTGATAATAATTATCTATCCTAATCCACTGCATAATCCGACCACGCATAACCTGCCCTTTGCCTACAATCGGAATATTGTTTTCGCTCTGACAAGCCACAACGCAGGCGTTGCATCCCACACAACTTCCCAAGTCAATGACCATGCCCCATTGATAGGGCCCTCCCCAAACCCCTCCTTTATAAGCAGGACCTTTTTCTTTCTGGCCAGAATAAGGATTTTCATAAATGGAGACTTCTGGGATCTCTTCAGTCCCCTGCTCTGAAATAAAATCGGGATGCTTTCGGAAATACTCCAGCGAAGCTATCTTGACTAGCGGTCTTCCATGCATCAATTGATGTTCTTGAGATCTAGCCAAATCATAAAAACGATTTGTTTTTTGGATCGAACAGTCACTAATCCACCAAAATTGTTCCGTTTTGGTAAGTGGATAAGCATTAAAGCCCACCCCTGCGGCCACTCTTAATTCTTTCTTACGACCATACCCTAGGGCTAAAGATAAAGAATTGTCCGCATGACCAGGAACGACTAAGGCAGCCACCTCAATCCATTTTTCCCCAGAAACAATGCGCACGATTTCTGCCTTTCTTGAATCCGCCTTTCGGGCAAAAATGCCATAACGCTTAGCCGTATTAGGACTCATTAACAGAGCGTTGTCCCAGCAGAGCTTGGTCACCGTATCAGGCAATTCTTGCAGCCAGCCATTATTGGCCAAACTGCCTTCATCCACTTTAGGACAAGGATAGAAAACAAGTTCCAACTGCTCCTTGTTGGTTCTCTGAACCTTAAGATTTTCGACACTCTTGCTCCATTCTTCCCACTTTGGAACAGCATTGACAAATTGAGGCGAGGACTCTTTGTAAAATCCATCGTGCAATAGTTTTCTCCAAATAAGATCCTTATCAGAGCCTGCGGCAGGGAAAAGTTTAAAAAACGTATCTCGGACTAGACGCAATCCAAGCGGTAGAGGAATAAAGGGAGGGGCTCCTGCCACGGGCGGCTGAGCTAACATGGAGGGAGGAGTTGGTTCAGACTCTTCCAAAGCCTCCCACGTCCCGTTCATAAAAGCGAAAAGTTCCAACAAACCGATAGATCCAAAAAGTGGTTCGATTAGAGGCTGTTGACTAACGTAGAGCCCGCTGGAGGTCTTCGAATCTCCCCAGCATTCTAGGTAATGACTTAGAGGAATATGCCAATTAGCATAGGCAGCTGTCTCATCGTTTAATAGCCCAAAATGAACAACAGAAGGAAGGCTACGCTGTAGTTCAGGCCAATGGCTGTCTCCCGGTGCATTATAAACTGGGTTAGCCCCAATGATAAGAAGATCTTTGATTTCTTCTTTTTTAATCATTTCACAGAGTTCTGGGAAGCTAGCGCCTTCTGATTCTAGCTGAGGGATCATCCGCACTGCCTGTCTTTCTCCAAAGGCTTCGTTGATGGCAAGAACCAATAGCTGCTGCGATACTGGAGCCATCCGGCTAATTACTACCAGTGGCGCGTTGGCAGCAGCTAAATCGTTAGCCAAGACTTTTATCCAATTAATCAAGTCCGCACTCCAACCTGTTGGAATGCTAAAGGAAGCAATGGCGGGCTTTAAATTTTCAAAGCCTTTTTCTTGGGCCAAGAAGTAACACAAGGTCAGCAAAAAAAGCTCAACATCGGAGACTTTTAGAGCCAACCGATGATCGGCCATCGCCCCAGTCACCGTCATCCGATTTTCGACTACATACAGTCGACTCATCGAACTGGAGCTTTCTGTTAGTTTTCTTGATTTCACAAATCCACGAATGGCTTCTACTCCTTCTTCTGCTGAACAGAAATCGCATCCTACAGAAAGAATGACATCGGCCTTCTCCCATTGGAAAACAGGGCTTAAGGAAACTCCATAAAATCGCTTGATAGCCTCTTTCCTGTTCTCATTACCCACTGGGTCATAAAAGGCGAAAGTTGCATGAGGACATTTTTCCAAAAACTCGGTTTTTAGCCGATCAAACGTAGGAGAAATCACTGGAAAAGAAAGTATAGCTAGCCCTGCCCCTTTTCTATCATTCCATTGTTGGACTT
Source organism: Candidatus Methylacidiphilum fumarolicum (assembly GCF_949774925.1). Lineage (GTDB taxonomy): Bacteria > Verrucomicrobiota > Verrucomicrobiia > Methylacidiphilales > Methylacidiphilaceae > Methylacidiphilum > Methylacidiphilum fumarolicum. The sequence goes on along the minus strand of NZ_OX458932.1, from coordinate 385,857 downwards.
GAGATTTAAAAAATTCGATGAACTCTTTTTTGGATACCACCTCTCCGTTTCGGGTAATGCGCCCGTCCCTATCCGGATCATAGAGATCTAGGATCGAAGCTTGTGTTTGCGTAGACACTCCGTAATCAGCAAAGTAAGGGTTAGGATGGATATGCGTAGGCCTTCCCTCGTGAGATTCTACAAGGATTGGCTCGGCACCGTTTCGAGTCGGTCTGGAAGTAGCATAAAACAAAGCTTTTCCTGGTATAATCCATTCAGGGCTATTCGTATAGGGCACAAGAAATGCTTCTGGACGTCGGCATCCTGTCGCTGCTATTGATCCAGTCGCCATAGCCGCCGCCGACATAGCCTTCAAGAAAGTCCTGCGGTTCATCTTCCCTTCTTCTTTCGTCGCATCCATAATATAAAACCTCTAGCCCTCTTTTCCTCTTAAGAGCTATTTTTATGTGAAGACCATAACGCTATAATACATGTAATTACCTATGACAGGCATCACAATTTTCTGGTGGATGTATTCCCATTTCTTTTACTAGTTTTTTACCAAGGAGCAGCTGGGTTTCTCCTTCATTCTCTGGCTTCCAATCCAAATCAAATACTTTATCCGGTGGCCTCACAAAGTATTCAGGGTTTCTATGGCAATCTAAACACCAGCTCATGCTCAAAGGCTGGTCGTGATAGATCTTCTGCATCTGATTGACCTTACCATGACAGCTCACACAACTTATTCCTCGGTTGACATGGGCGGAGTGATCAAAATAAACATAATCGGGCAGTTGGTGTATCCTTACCCACTTTATAGGCTTTCCTGTTTCCCAACTTTCTCGGAGTGGAGCCAATTTAGGGCTGTCCATTTTAATTTGCCTATGACAGTTCATACAAGTTTGTGTGGTCGGAATATTAGAAAAGCCACTTTTTTCAACATAACTGTGACAAAAACGGCAATCTAACCCAAGTTGATTGGCATGGAGAGAATGATCGAATGGTATCGGCTGTGTGGGCATGTAGCCGACTCTCGAGTATTTAGGCGTAAAATAATAGCTTATGCCCATCACAAATAAAAAACCCAGGACTACAATCCCTAATAGTATTTTAGGAGGTAAATCGTTGGACTGCCGGTTAAATATATTACCCATTGATAACAATAATAAATCTAATTAGATAAGCTTCTATTTCTTTATTGCTAATCCATTTTAAATAAAAAAGGAAAAATGAAAATTGGTTCTAAATTTTCTCTGTATCTTGTCTAACAATTGAGGCAATTTAGAAGAATTAGCAGGGGAGAGGATCGAACTCTCGACCTAGGGCTTATGAAACCCCCGCTCTACCACTGAGCTACCCTGCCATTAAAATAATTAATTATATTTTTTTGTATAAGCCTTATTATTAATTCTTTTAGGCATGATGTATAAAAAATGTTCATTTTTCAATAACTATTTGATTGATTCCTTTCTCTTTGAGAAGTCACCGCTCACTCTTTTGTTGAACAATGTTCTGAGAGAGAAATGAATAGGTAATGATATAGTGATGCCAATCTAGTCAAATGTATGCATAGGCGACCCTCTATTCGCCGGAAAAGTTTGACGCGTTGCCCATTCGGAGCATAAACAAGCAGTAACGAAAGATGGCGGGAAAGCAAATTCGGCGGCATCGACGCTGGCCTCTCCAAGGTTTTCACCGATGATCATGAGAAGCGGTATGGGATAGGTTTTGGCGAGCTATTCAGCCGGTTGTCATGCGTCCACAAGAAGAAGGGGCAGAAGCGGGGCAGGCTTCATGCGATCCGGCCGAATGGCAAGGACACGTCCAAGGCCAAGCGGATCGAAGGAACAACCTGGGGACGAAAAGCGCCAAAAGCTGCTGCGCAAGGCTCCGAAGAAAATCGAACGGCAGCTGAACACAAGCCTGCGCTGGTTTCTTGCCTCACGAAAGACATTGGCGACCGGCTCGATGACCCTCTACTTTCAGGATCGCGCTCCGAGCAAGGAGCTTCTCCAGCGTATCATCCAGCTACGGACCGTGTGCTTTGGGAGCGAATCAAATTGCTGGCGGCTGCGGGCGTGTTCCCCTCAAGAGAAGCATAACCTGGCCTATAGCACTCTGATCTTGTCTGAAGTGCGGTTATGCCCATCCGAAGAACCGCGCCAAAGACAGCTTTCGGAAGGTTTTCCCGCAGCAATGGGAAACCGCCCGATTCCACCATGAGCCCTCTGGAGGACGAATCGGCCATGCTAATCCCAAGACATCCCGATCCAAAACCAAGGTGAACGAACTTAGCCCAGGCGTAAACAAGTTCCGAATATATTTTGAAGAACAGAAAAAAACTTTTCCAATTAATTATAAACTGCGATATTAATTTGCTCCGGGCTGTAGCGCAGACTGGTAGCGCGCTTGGTTCGGGACCAAGAGGTCCAGGGTTCAAATCCCTGCAGCCCGAATAACTAACAGGATAGTCTCCATGCCTACATTAGAATGGGAGTTTTTTCCAGCCTTGACTACCTTGCCGCTGAAGCATGGTTTTTCTCTTCGGTATCCAAGAGAGTTAAACCAATCAGCAAAAGAAGAGTATCTTTTAAGACCTTCTTTGAAGGCCCTTGGCCTTGATGAATCCATTCCCATAGCCACAGCTGGACAGCCACATGGAGATGGTATTGCTGTTGTAAAAAGCAGGAACCAACTATTCTTTCCGCAAGCCGATGGATTGCTAACCAACCTATCCAATCTTCTTCTATGTATCCGTGTAGCTGATTGTGCAGCTCTGTATATCTACGATCCGCATTCTACAGCAATAGGGCTTGTGCATGCCGGCAAAAAAGGCACGCACTTAGAGATCGTAAGAAAAGCCCTCCGACAATTGACAAACGTTTTCGGTTCGAAGCCCAGCGACCTAATTGTCCAGATAAGTCCGTGCATTCGCTTTCCTCATTATGAAATTGATTTTCTCTCAGACATCATCCATCAACTTCAATCGGAAGGAGTAAAGCAGATTTTCGATGCGGGCAGCTGCACAGCCTGTAATCTCGATCGATATTTTTCTTATAGAGCCGAAAAAGGGAATACAGGAAGAATGTGGGCCGTTCTCCTCAAACAACCACTATAGAGAAGATTGTCAGAATTAATCTCAGGATCATGTCTGCATGCAAAGAGAGAAGTCATTAGTCCAGCAAGCCTGCCTGCTTCATTTCTGACTCGATTTTTTTGGCTTCTTCGCGTCTTTCTTTTTCTTTTTTAGCCTTCCATGCTTCATAGGATTTTCCATCTGCTGGATCTTTTCCACTGAACGTCACAGCACAGATCTGTTCGATAGGAATACGACGAGCCGACTCTTCGCCAGGAACAAGCATTTCGACAAAAAAAGGAGCTTCCGTCAATTGCCTATTAAAAAGATAGCCTTCGATGGTCTCTCCCTGAACCAGTTCAAGAGTCACATCCCCCCGATAATCAAAGGCTGCTTCAAGAATTTCTATCTTTTGACTATCGCTCGAAAACACGTATTTTTCTCCGCTTAACACCTTTTTTTCTTTCCCCATACTCTACTCTACTGCTTTACAAAGATAGTGTAGCTTTAACTGTCTTAGCAAAGCCTCTCCAAGATCCAAAGGTATCGTTTACTGCCGTTGCCTCATAGCCTGAATGAACCATACAGTTAGCACACTTTGGATTGCCACTCCTAAAACCATATTTTTCCCAAGGAGTAGACTCCATAAGCTCTTTAAAGCTTTTGGCATATCCATCTTGGAGAAGATAGCATGGCTTCTGCCAACCAAAAACATTATAGGTGGGATTTCCCCATGGCGTGCAATCATACTCGATATTTCCTTGAAGAAATTCCAAGAAAAGAGGCGAAAGATTAAATTTCCAACTTTTTTTTCTGTCTTTTAAAATTTGTTTAAAAAGCTCTTTAGTTTTATTCCTTTGCAGAAAATGCTCCTGATCCGGCGCTTTTTGATAGCTGTATCCTGGCGAAACCATTATTCCTTCAATTCCTAAACGCATCACTTCATCGAAAAAAGCTTTCACTCTTTCTGGATTAGCCCCATCAAAAAGGGTCGAATTGATCGTGACCCGAAAGCCCCTTTTCACCGCTTCTTTTATTCCTTCGACGGCTGTTTCATAGACTCCCTCCCGACAAACCGATTCGTCATGCTCTTCTTTGAGCCCATCCAGATGAATGCTAAAAGTCAAATACTTGCTTGGCTTGAATAGATCGAGCCTTTTCCTCAACAGAAGGGCATTGGAACAAAGATAAATATATCTTTTCATTCTAATTAACCCTTCGACGATCTGATCGATTTCCTTATGGACGAGTGGCTCTCCTCCAGCAATACTGACAATGGGAGCGCCACATTCTTCAGCCGCAGCCCAACACTGCTCCGGTGTTAGCCTTCGATTAAGAATATGATCCGGATATTGAATTTTTCCGCAACCTGCACAAGCCAGATTACATCGGAAAAGCGGTTCTAACATTAACACAAGGGGATATCTTTTGACCCCTTTGAGTTTTTTCCCAATAACGTAACTGGCGACAGTCCAAACTTGAGATAAAGGCACCATAGTGAACAGGGAGAATAAAAAAGAACAAAAAGAAAGTCAATGCCATAGTGTTTTTTTCTATAGAAATATTATGAAAAAACCTTAAAAGGCTTTGAGAAACCTTTTTCCTCAAAAAAATCAACTCTTCAGCGGTTATTCCACTCTAGAAAAAAAAACGAAGACTGTATCCTTCCTGTGCCTGAAAAGGAAAGTGCGCTATTTCTGGATTAGGAGCTTTTATTGACTTCTTTGTCTGTGATCCTAGAGACCGTGCCTTCTGGAGAAGCAATCTTTGGAATGTTCTGAGAAGGCTCTTCTGTTTCAACTTTTGCTGCCTGTCTTACTTCTTTTTCAAATTCTTCTTTGGCTTTATGGAATTCTCCTAAAGCTTTTCCTAACCCCCGCGCCAGCTCAGGCAATTTCTTGGCACCGAAAAGAAGAAAGACCACGACAAAAATCCAGAACCATTCCGATCCTGATGGCAAACCAAATGCAAATGTCATAGAAAAACCATATCAAAAAAAAATTTTTTATCAATCAAACAAAATTATCGAATGACTTAGGAGGAGTAAATAACAGTTAATGCTATTGCGATGCCAAGCTAGTTAAATGTATGTATGGCAAACCTATATTCGCCAGAGAAAAGAAAGACTATGTGAAGGATAAATTCAACAAAGTGGTGGCGAGGAGATTGATTGGACTGGGGTTAGCCTGTATCGGGTTGGTTGTTGGCGCCATGATGATGGGCGGGAAGGGTAAGGCATCAAACGCTGCTCCTGCAAGCACAAGCGATGCGATTGCTCAGAAAAGCAAAAAATCGCCGGATTATTACGATTATTCTCCTGACGATTGGCCTATGATGTCTAAACTGCTAAAAGCAGTGTGCGACGACTTTTTACTGTTAGAACGGCATGGAGAATGGGTAACGGCGTTGCGCACGTTTATCGTACGAATGGGGCGTCTATTAGCATAAAAGAGCATTCTTTTAAATTTTACGTAAGCATCGTTACAGACAACGGCGAAGCAATTGATTACGAATAGGATCCATTTGCTGTTAAGGCATGGAAGCCGTATTCAGTAGATGTTAAAATCCAAAAAGAAAATGGGAAGTTCGTAGAAATGCAAAACTACCACAACAGACAATAGGTAATGTGAGGCATCTAAAATATCAGTAGAGTGAAAAAGAAGTGACTATGATATGCCCGCAGATCATCTATAAACATATGATAGCAGCCACACGCAGTAAAAACGCCTATGGCGTAATCCAATAACCACCCTCAATACAAGAAAACCCACAAACACAACTTGTGGGGGGAGAAAGCGATTCGGGGCAAAACCAAGGCGAAAAGAACGAACTTGGGTCCGGCGTAAGCAAGTCTCGAATATGTTTTTAGGAACAGAGCGGATGGAAATAGGCTCGGGAAATCTAGGGCCGATGCTCTTTGAGTCGACCGTTCATCAAGCGTTCGGGTCAGGCCCGAAGAGCTTCGTTGCTGATAAAGCAAGGGATAATCGTGACCAGCAGGAAGGAGGCTGCAATAACCGCTGCAACCTCGGCGATCAAGGGGAGTCGATGCTTTCAGAGGGGGGAGAGGAATCACACGGATTCATAACCTTTCCCGTTAAAATCGTATTTAAACCCAGCGCCATCAAAGGACAGCGGAGGAGCGTTAAGTAAAGCGAATGTCAAGCGTCCGCAAATAGGTGTGGAGGCCCGCATCCTGAATCGGCAGGATGTAGGCATCCTCGCTCGATTCGTTCACATGCTCGTGCCACCAACCGGGAGGCGTGACGAACGCTGAGCCCGATACCCAATCAATCCGAGCCGCTTCCCGAATCGACCCATCCCCATTGAGCTCCCAGCCAATCCGGGTATAGACTCCTGGTCTCCCTTCCACCACGAAGTCAAGTGCAACCGACTGGTGGCGGTGGGGTTTCTGTCGAGTGCCTGGGAGAATGATCCCGAACATCGCCCATAGGCAATGGGTCACCGTCATCGTCTGGGGAAACTTCCGATTTGCTAAAAGAACGCTAACCCGGTTTCTTTTTCCCGCTTCCGGTTCTGCTTTCACCTTTTCGACCGCTTGTCGGAGCGCTTCCCCCTGGACGTGAAGGGGAGCAAACCGGCTCTCCCGCTTCTCCACCCCTAAGTAGTTGAGCAGGGGGCTATCGTTCACTGCATAGAAGAACGCATCCTCCTCGGCACGGTGGACCGCCTCGATTCCCGGAAGCACGAAAAGATCGCCCTTCTTCCAGGGAATCGCTCCCCATTCGGTCTCGGTATGGCCACAGCCCGCAATCACATAGAAGAGCTCGCTAGTCGCCTGTGGAGCAGTCCTCAGAGAATCCCCACCGCGAAGACTGATAAACTGTGCAAGCAGGCTTGGGGTGGTAGCCGGATAGGCTATTCCGAGTTCCCCGGAGAGATCCAAAGGAATTAAGCGAGTTCCCCCGGTGGTGTAGAGATCTGGAAGAAATTGTTTTACCGGCACCCTGGGTGTCGCTCCGGAAGAAAGTGGATCGGCCGCCTTGCTGTATTCGAGAAGCTCCACCTCCCTTTCCAAGACCTCCTCCGAGAGCTGTTCCAACGGGAGTTGCGCGTTCATCTTTTGGTTTCCTTGAAAATCGGACTATTTCTTGAACAAAACCAATCCACAAGCACTGTAAAGTGAATCCACGCTTCTGTCAAGCGACATTAGGAACTGATCCCCTGCTAACATGCGGCATTGCCCCCTCTACGCGGACAAGGTTGGCGTATACAACCTCAAAAAAAAGGATTGGAGATCCGAAGATATCCCTGAGGCCGCCGCAGAACCGGCTGCATGCGATTCTTTTAGAAAGGTTTTCCCGCAGGAACGGGAAACCACCCGATTGGAAACCCAACGAGGGGGAGGACTATTCCAAGGCGGATCACTCTAGGCAGGGGCTAACTGCAGCGGATGGACGAGAAGCGGGAGCGATTGCCATCGCGATTTGTGGGAGCGGCGCCGGCTCTTCAATACCACGCCGCTTCCCCAGAGAAGGAATTGGCCTTAGCAATCCCAGGGGCATCCTGGTCCTAAACTAAGGAAAAAAGAACGAATTTGTGGCAGGCGTAAGCAAGTCCCTAGTATGTTTTTAGGAGGCGGCATCGATCCACTTTCCTTCCTTTTTTATCAACTCAATCAACGCCTCTACCGCTTCAGCCTCAGGAATATTGAATCTCACCGCTTTTTTCCCTACATACAAATTCACCTTCCCCGGAGCCCCACCAACATAGCCAAAATCTGCATCTGCCATTTCTCCAGGCCCATTGACAATACAACCCATGACAGCTATTTTAAGACCTTTGAGATGGCCTGTTGCTTTTTTTATACGGGCCGTTGTCGATTGAAGATCAAACAAAGTTCTTCCACAAGAAGGACAAGCCACATACTCAGTTTTTACAATCCGGTTGCCAGCCCCCTGTAAAATAGAATAGGCCAAGACGAGAGCATAGGAAGGATCTGGATCCCGTCGTATTAGAATGGCATCTCCGATACCATCACAAAGCAAAGAGCCAATATGAAGACTGGAAGCTATGAGGTTTTTTTCCTTATCGGCCGCTTGCTGATCTCTCTCCGGGTAAAATGTATCTTTCAAAAGGATAGGATGCCGGTCCCCTAAGATCGACGCCAAGGCTCTAAAAGCAAAGATCGGTGGGTAAGGTGAGCCATCTTTGATAGTCACTAATTTTGTTGGTGATTCTTTTAAAGCTAAAATCGATTGGATATCATCTAGATCAACCTCGCTCACAGCAGAAGGATCATAAGGAAATTCTGCAAGAAACTCTTTACCAGGCGGATTGTTTCTAAGATAATCATAATGGGATAAAGGGACGGCTACTCGCACTGGTGCTTCTCCTCCTACCGCTATGCCATAATCAAGCTGTAGAGTAGGCCGCCTGTTATATTCGAAGGAAGGTTTAAAAGAAAATCCATTGACTTTTGGAGCGGGTGCGGCTGCCAACTCCTCCACCACGGCAATAAGTTTTTTGGCCACAGGAATTTCGTGCACACTACTTTCTGTTAAGGATACCCGTATCGTATCCCCTATGCCATCGGCTAGCAGAGAACCGATACCAATGGCGCTTTTGATCCGACCATCTTCCCCATCCCCAGCTTCAGTAACTCCAACATGGATAGGATAATTCCAATCTTCGCCAAGCTTTTCGAGACGCTCAACAAGCAGACGATAAGCTGCAATCATAATTCGAGGATTCGAAGCTTTCATCGAAAAGACAATGTCATGAAAACCGTATTTTCTACAAACCGTTGCATACTCCAAAGCACTCTCGACCATGCCATGAGGCGTGTCTCCATACCGGTTCATTATCCTATCGGAAAGAGAGCCATGATTTGTCCCAATACGCAGCGCTATCTTCCTTTTGGAGCAAAACTCAAGAAGCGGCAGGAACGTTTGTTCTATCCTTCGAAGTTCTTCATTATATTCCTGGTCCGTATACGATCGAATGATAAATTTTTTCCGGTCGGAGAAATTCCCCGGATTGATTCTAATTTTTTCCACCCATTTGGCAGCTTCCATGGCTGCTTCCGGTTTAAAATGAATATCAGCAACAATGGGCACGTTACATCCCAACTGATCTAAGCCCTTGCGAATAAACTCAAGATTAGAGGCATCCTTAACCGTGGGGGCAGTAATCCGGACAATTTGGCATCCGCAGTCTACAAGCTCCATAGCTTCTTTCAAACAGCTATCGGTATCCATCGTATCAGAGGTGAGCATCGATTGAACGACTATGGGATGAGGCCCACCTAATCCCACTGAACCCACCCGAACTTCTCGAACAGGTCTTCGTGTATATTCAAAAAAATTCCGTTTATAAGAGAACATAGTTGCTCCTCCATTTTCATTAGGGAGAATGAGGCTGAGGAGCCGGCTCTCCCTCCTTAGGATGGAATTTTAATTCTGGAATATTTCCTTTAGATTTCCAAGGAATTTCTTGAACATCGAAAAAGGTAACATAGAGCATATAACCAATAAGGAGAGTAGCAAAGACGGTTTGCAAAGCTTCTAGCAACTTAAGGCTCAGAGGCCGGCCCCGGATCCATTCGACCAATCCCAAAAGAATATGCCCTCCATCTAGCACTGGAATTGGGAATAAATTGATCAGAGCGGCATTAACATTGAAAAGGACACTGAACCAAAGGGCAAGCCTCCATCCATGAGGGCTTTCAAAGAGCATGTAATAAAATCTCATAATTCCTATTGGTCCACTCAAATGCTGAGGTTTGATGTCAGACTTGGGAGATAAAAGAGCTTGCAAAACATTGAACATCGCAGAAACACTCGCTTTGAGCTGTTCCAACGGAGTCGGATGTGATAGGGTCATCTGGCCATTTAAATCCCACAAAATACCGATCCTTGGAACATTTTCCCCTTCGGGAGTCATGGGTTTGATTCGGACTGAAAAAGTCTTCTCCCCCCGTTTAATCAACAATGTCATTTCTTTTTGGGGATGGGAACTCACATAGTCATTAAGTAGAAAGGGCGAATAGAGTTTTTGGCCATCTACTTCTAGAATCTGATCGTTTGGTTGAATAGAAGCAGCATCGGCAGGACTCCCAGGAAACACCTTAGCAACCGTTGGAGTTTGAGCCGGCATAATAAAGATTTGTCTCAAACCTTTCCTCTGGAAGGCTGATTTTTCTTCCTTGACAGGAACAACATTAAACCGCAACTTCTTCCCGTTTCTATCAACCTCTACAGCAATCGTCGATCCTTCGCTTCGAATGATATTCCATGTGACTGAGTCATTATCCATACCTTGGAATCTAGAAACAGGATGACCATCGATTGATACTATTTTATCCCCTGGTTGCAATCCTGCTCGATACGCGGGAGAGTCTTTCATGACATAGCCAATAACCGTAGTCATTTCGCTTTCACTCACCGGACGACCCACAACATAGACGACCAGAGCAAAGACGATTGCCAGAAGCAAGCTAAAAAGAGGACCCGCCAGAGCTACGATAATTTTGTCCTTTGGAGAGACCGGAGGCAGAGAACTTTTCTCTTGGCCATTGTTCTCCTCTTTATTGTCGTTAGGGATCATCTGAGGCAAGGCTACAAATCCCCCAGCAGGAATCCATCCCAAACTATAGGTTACCCCTCCAATCTCTTTTTTCCAAATAGGATGGCCAAACCAAACCCCGAACCTTTCAACCACCAGTCCTCTCCATTTTGCTGCCAAAAAATGGCCAAGCTCATGGACAACAATCATAATGTTAAAAAGCAGGATTACTTCGAACAATATGACAAGAAAATGAAGGAGTGGTTTAAAGCCCATAGCAATATTTAAAAAGAAATTTATTCCACTACCGCTTAATGTCTAACTTCTTTTTTTTATCCATTCTCTTGCAGCCATTCTTGAAAGCTCATCGGCTTGGATAATTTCTTCTAGTCCTGGATTCTGTATCTGCCGGTGGGTATCAAGAATATAGCTCACGCACTCCCATATTTGAGAGAAAGAAATTTTACCTTCCAAAAATGCTTCCACCGCCACTTCATTAGCAGCATTCAAGGCACACGGATAAGTTCCGGCAGCCTCTCCAGCAAATCTTGCCAGCCTAAGAGCAGGAAAACTTTTGTGATCAGGAGATTCGAATGTCAAGGTTCCAACTTCATATAAGTTTAATTGTCTTACGGGGCTAGGCAGCCTTTCTGGGAACGTAAAAGAAAACTGGATAGGAAGGCACATATCGGAATGGCTCAGCTGTGCTATTTGAGAACCGTCACAGAACTCAACTAAAGAATGCACAATGCTTTGTGGATGAATGACGACATCGATCTGAGAATAAGGAAGAAAGAAAAGATGATGGGCTTCGATCATCTCAAGCCCTTTATTGAAAAGGGAAGCCGAATCAATTGTGATTTTCTTACCCATTTTCCATGTGGGATGATTCAAGGCTTCTGCGACAGTCACTTTTTTAAGCTGTTCGAGCGTATAGCCTCGAAACGGTCCTCCAGAAGCAGTGAGAATAATCCTTTTGAGGGCCCGGCAATCTTCGCCTCGAATGCACTGGAAAATCGCGCTATGCTCACTATCCACAGGAATGATCTGCACATTTTTTTCTCTTATCCTTCGCATCACGACTGATCCAGCCATCACAAGAATTTCCTTGCTGGCAAGAGCGAGGAGAGCTTTCTTATCTATGGCCCTTAAGGTTGGCTCAAGTCCTCCAGTCCCCACAATAGCAACAAGCACAATATCGGCCTCTACCTCCTCTATAAGCTCGTTGAGACTGTTTGGGCCCCATAATCCCTTGGATGTTGCCAACTCATTGAACCATTCCGGTTTTGAAGAAGCTTTCCACAAAGCAAAGGCTTTGGGTTTAAACTCATGACACTGCCTTCGGAGTAATTCTGATTGAGTCCCTGCCGCAAGACCAACTATTTCAATACGTTCCGAAAGCTTTCTGGCTACTTCCAGAGCACTCCGCCCAATCGAACCAGTCGAACCTAGAATGACGACTTTTTTCCTCATGAAAGGAAGGAAAGAGCAATTCCTTAATATTTTTAACTAGCAGATTTCCCTTCCTTAGCCACCTCTAAAAACCTGTTGAAATCTTCACTAGATCGAACAGCCAGTTCTGCCAGCATTTTTCTATTCATTATAATTCCAGCCTTCTTTAAAGCCTCCATAAACCGACTATAAGTTAATCCACTGTTTCTGCAGGCAGCATTAATGCGTTGAATCCACAGAGCACGAAACTCTCTTTTTCTGGTTTTCCTATCCCTATAAGCCCAATACCTAGCTTTATAGAGGGCATCCTTGGCATATCGAAAAAGTTTACTCCTTCTCCCACGAAACCCACGCGCACTCCGTAACAGTCTTTTGCGTCGTTTACGAGATGCTACTGAATTTGTTGCTCTTGCCATATGCTTTCCTCCCTTCGTCTCTTAGCACAATCCTTTTAGCGATTAGAAAAGGGGAGGCTTTCCTCAATTTTTGTTCGATCCGAACTGTCTACTAGTTTTACTGAGCCAATTCTTCTCATTCTTTTCCTATTTTTCGAGGATGCCAGATGCCGCCTCCCTGCACCATGATAAAGAATTTTACCGTTTGCCGATACTTTGAATCTTTTTGCGACAGATTTTTTTGTTTTTCTTCGAGCTATAGGTTTGGGCATTTTTATTTACCTCCACACTTTAATCCCCTTTAGGACTTTTTAAGTTTTATCCTTTTCTTCTTGTGGTTTTTGCTTACTTGTTTCAACCTCAGAGAGGTTATACTTTAGCAGTCTTTTGTTCGCTGGTAAAGGAATAAAAGTAAGGGAAATATTTCTTCCCGCCAGTTTCGGCTCCTGATCCGTCTGGCCGACGTGTGCTAAGTCTTGAATCAATCTTTTCATCAAATTCAATGCTAGATCCTGGTGTGTAATTTCTCTGCCTCTTAAAAAAAGATTGAACTTTACTTTCATTCCCTTCGCCATGAAAGCTTCAGCCTGTTTTAATTTTATGAGAAAATCATGCTCATTGATATTCACATGGAGCTGGATTTCTTTGAGTTTTGTCGCCCCTTTTTTTGAATCTTTCTCTTTTTTGGAAAGTGAATATTTATATTTCCCATAATCCAGGATCTTACAGACAGGGGGATTGGCATGAGGCGAAACCTCAACAAGGTCCAACCCTTGCTGTTGAGCCCTTTGCTGCGCTTCATGAATGGGAAGGACACCTAAAGATTTCCCCGTCGAATCGATCACGAGCACTTCCCTTGCCCGAATAGCATTGTTTATCCTAACGAATGGTTTTTTGCTGTTATGTTGAAAACGAGATGAAGGATGCACAGTATATATAGTCTTCTTAGATTCTTCGCTCTTTATACTCAGTTAAGAGGAGAGAAAGAAATGCCTCTAGTTCCATCTCTCCAAGATTCCCTTTCTTTGCGGTTCTTACCGAAACTGTAGACATTTGTTCTTCTTTTTTCCCAACGATTAGCATATAAGGCACTTTTTCAAGTTGTGCAATACGAATTTTTGCTCCAAGTGTTTCATTTTTTCTATCTAAAGTAACCCGAAATTTATGCTGTTGCAAAAGCTCAGTCACCTTTTGGCCATAGGGGACAAATGCATCGGAAAGAGGAATAACCCGCACCTGTTCGGGAGCCAACCAAAGCGGAAAATGCCCTTCGAAATGTTCGATCAAAATGGCAAGAAATCTTTCCATCGATCCAAAGGGAGCCCTATGAATCATTACAGGACGCTCTTTATTGCCATCTTCTCCAACATAGGAAAGAGAAAAGCGCAAAGGCAAGTTGTAATCCAATTGCACAGTTCCCAGTTGCCATAATCTTCCAATAGCATCTTTGACAAGAAAATCGACTTTCGGCCCATAGAAAGCGGCTTCTCCTAGTTCCTCAACAAAGTTGATACCCGAATCTTCGGCAGCTTTCCGTAGATCCCTTTCAGCTTTCTGCCAACTTTCTGCACTTCCCACATACTTTTCTTTATCTTCTCCCCTTAATCCCAATCTTGCTTTGGCATCCGTCAGCCCCAGTTTTTCCACAACGACTTTTACAAGCTCCAAACAGCTTAAAAGTTCTGCTTCCACCTGACTTTCCATACAAAAAATATGCGCATCATCCTGAGTAAATCCCCGAACCCGAGTCAGCCCTGAAAGCTCTCCAGACTTTTCAAATCTATAGACAGTGCCAAATTCAGCAAGACGTATGGGCAAATCTTTATAGGACCGTGGCTTAGAAGAAAAAATCCGGATATGCATGGGACAATTCATTGGTTTTAAAAGATAGCCACTAACCTCACCTTTTTCTAGCCGATTGGCCAATTCTGCACAACTCATCTGTTTTTGCTCATATTCCTTAAGCTCAGCAGGCTCGAGGATCGGAGGAAATTGAGAGTCTCGGTAATAAGGATAGTGGCCAGAAATCCTAAAGAGATCTAATGAGCCAATGTGAGGGGTATGAACCAGCTGATACCCTCGCCTTTGCAACTCTTCAGTCAGAAAGACTTGAAGTTCAGCCCGTATGATTGCTCCTTTAGGAAGCCACAGAGGAAGACCTGGTCCCACCTCCTCGTCTATGAGGAAAAGTTCCAGTTCTTTGCCAAGCTTACGATGATCCCTTTGTTTAGCGGCTTCCAGTTGCTTCAGATAAGCTTCTAGTTCTTTTTCTGAATAAAAGGCCGTTCCATAGATACGTTGGAGTTGTGGGTTTTTTTCATCCCCTTTGTAATAAGCACTAGAAACATGGGTTAGTTTAAATCCCTTTATCAACCCCGTATTTTCAACATGCGGACCTGCGCAGAGATCGATAAAATGATCATTTTGATAGAGTGTAATTGGCTCATCTTCCGGAATCGAGGCAAGGATATCCAGTTTATAACGGCTTGGAGTAGCTCTTTCAGATAAGGCCCCCAACCTGCCCTTTAAAGCTAATTCTCTAGCCTCTTCTCTTGAGACTTCAATTCTTTTGAAGGGCTGTCTTTCTGCAATAATACGACGCATCTTTTCTTCTATCAGTGGAAAATCCTCTGGGCTAATCCGGTGGCCTAATTCCACATCATAATAGAATCCTCCTTCCACAGGAGGTCCCGCTGCCAATTGTGCTTCTGGCCATATTTCTAAAATGGCCGTTGCTAATACGTGGGCAGCAGAATGACGCAACTTTTCCAATGGATTCATCTTTTGTGTCATTTGTTCTTTCTTACTGCTTTTTTGATACACTCCAATACACAAACAATCCTGGCTTCAGGACTAATATTTGCCAGCAGCATTCTCTAGCATAATTAATTAACATAATTACTGTTTGCTTACGATCGATTCTTTCTCTGTCTCTACTAACCACTTTTTTCTCATATAGAAAAGAATAAAAGAAAGCAGCAGAGTCAGCAAAGAGAGAAGTTGACCCTGTGTGAGAAAACCAAAATAGTAGCCAATGTGCGCATCGGGTTCTCTAAAACATTCGCCAAGGATCCGTAGCAAACTATAAAAGAAAAGAAACCCAATCGAAACCAAGCCCGTGGTTTTTACATGCAAGCGGATATAAGTTAAGACGCCAAAGAGCACAACCCCTTCTAGGAAGGCTTCATAGAGCTGCGAAGGATGCCGAGGAACAGCCTGTCCATTGACCAAAGGTGCCTCTGGAAATATCACTGCCCATGGAAGGGTCGTCGGCCTTCCCCACAGTTCTCCATTTATAAAATTAGCCAGTCTTCCAAAAAAGATGCCTATAGGCGCACACCATGTGGCAGCATCAGCGATTTGGAAAAAAGGAATGTTCCATTTGTAGGCAGCTATGCTAAGGACGATCAGCACCCCTATGATACCACCATGGCTTGACATCCCCCCTTTCCATATTTCAAAAATCGACCAGGGCTCATGGATGATGTGAGTAAAATCGTAAAGCAGGCAGTACCCAAGCCGACCACCAATTAATACGCCTCCAAGGGCAATCCAAAACACCAAATCATCCACTTGACGGATAGAAAGCTTTAGCCAACCCCTTTTTCTCTGCCATCTTAATCCTATCCATAGAAATAAAAAACCAAGGGCATAAGCTAGTCCATAATATCGAATACCGATCCCCTCAGAGAATTGAACAAGAAAAGGGCTTAAATGATGAATGTAATAAGCAATCATTCGTTTTTATAGGTAGAACGAACTAAAACATGAATAACATTTTATAGAAAAGACTTTGACTTCCATTGTATTTATTACTAAGATCACTGCAAATTAGCAATCTATAAAGTGCTTGCAATATATATGCTTAAATTTAGCGAAGGGTAGGGAATCTAAACGGTGGAAAATGATTGAAATGTTAACAAGGAGGTTATTGAAATGAAAAATATCACTAAAATATTGTTTGTAGTCATGTCTTTGAGTCTTGCCTTTGGTCCCATTTGCGGCATTGCAAAGCCCAAAGCCGAACAAGTTCAAGACGAATCGAAACCTGAGAAGAAAACAAAGAAACATAAAAAAGAAAAGAAAGAAGAGAAAAAAGAAGAGAAAAAGTGATTTAACTCTTTTTAAACCCACCCCGTTGTGGAGTTGCAGCTTAGCTTTTTCCCCACTGTATAGATTTTACCCTTCGCCATTTAAGCATTTGGTCCCACAGGCTCTGCCACAGCCTACTATCGTGCCTTGCCCTACAATTTAAGCACGAAAAATGGCTATTATCCATTTTCAGTTTTTTTCAATAACCAGTATTCTATACTATCGAAGAGCGCCAGCCAGGAAGCCTCAACAATATCATGAGAAACGCCTACGGTTGACCAAATCTCTTTGCCATCAGTTGATTCAACCCATACGCGAATCGAAGAAGCCGTTCCTTCCGTTGAATCAATAATCCGTACTTTATAGTCTTCCAGCCGGAGCTGACCGATAGCAGGATAAAATTTTACCAATGCCTCACGCAAAGCTCTATCGAGGGCATGCACAGGCCCATCCCCCTCAGCGACCGTGTAGACCCTTTCTCCATGGATGGATATCTTTATGGTCGCCTCGCAGACTTTGTAATTCTTTGAAGGCAGTTGTCGGATCGACACATGATATTCTAGTAAATGGAAAAAGGATGGATAAGGAGAAAGGAGTTTACGCAGAAGCAAGGCAAAAGAGGCTTCCGCTGATTCAAATTCATATCCTTTGGCTTCCAACTCCTTAATTTTATTAAGCACCCGTTGGATATTAGGATTATTCTCTTCTAAAGCAATTCCAAGCTCCTTTGCCTTAAGAACAATGTTGGATTTACCAGAAAGTTCTCCAACCAGAATCCTCCGATGATTTCCAACAAGAGCTGGATCAATATGTTCATAGCTTCTTAGTAGTTTCTGCAAGGCATTGACATGCGTCCCCCCCTTATGGGCAAATGCAGATCTACCAACAAAAGGCGCCTTCGGATTGGGGCGCACATTCGCAATTTCATCGACAAATAAAGACAGTTCTCTTAGTTCTTTGAGTTTTCCATCTGGAAGAACTTTTTGTCCCATTTTCAGTTCAAGATTCGCGATAACAGATATAAGATTACAGTTCCCAGTTCTTTCCCCATAACCATTGAT
This sequence comes from Candidatus Methylacidiphilum fumarolicum, assembly GCF_949774925.1. GTDB lineage: Bacteria > Verrucomicrobiota > Verrucomicrobiia > Methylacidiphilales > Methylacidiphilaceae > Methylacidiphilum > Methylacidiphilum fumarolicum. Next base: position 368,275 of record NZ_OX458932.1, on the reverse strand, counting down.
TGTCCCTTGGACTTGACGTGCTCCAGATTTTATTGCCCAAAGGGCGTTAGCAACGGCCAGCTCTCCATCGTTATGCGTATGAATCCCAATAGGCACCTTACAACTCGAACAGACCTCAGAGGTAATTTGTCCAATTTCCCATGGCAAGCTGCCCCCATTGGTATCACAAAGCACGATGAAATCCGCCCCCGCCTCCTCGGCCGCTTTAATGCATTGGAGGGCATACTCCTTATTCGATTTATAACCGTCAAAAAAATGTTCGGCATCAAAGATAACCTCTCGGCCGTGGGATTTTAAAAATTGGACAGAGTCTCGGATCATCGCAAGATTTTCTTTTTCAGAGGTCCTCAACACTTCTAAAACATGCAGCAGCCAACTTTTCCCAACGATCGTTACCACAGGGCTTTGCGCTTCCAACAAAAGCCTTATCTGTTGGTCTTCTTCTACAGCAAGCATGGCCTTTCTGGTGCTACCAAAAGCAGCAATCTTTGCTTGTTTTAAGTTCAAACTTTTTACCTGACTAAAAAAAGAAAAATCCTTAGGATTACTGCCTGGCCATCCTCCTTCTATATAGGCTATGCCAAACTCATCCAACCTTTTAGCAATTCGAAGCTTATCAGAAAGAGAAAAGTGAATATCTTCTCCTTGTGCTCCATCTCTTAAGGTCGTGTCATAAAGCACCAATTGATTTGTTGCAGCCGTATGCATAGTAGAAAAATAATCTTCTCACAAATTGGAGAGAAAGCAAATAGGATTTGATCTGGACAATATGTCAAAAAAAAAGATAAATTATCAGAATGCAAATTATGATTTCATCACCAACCTTAAAGTTGACCGATGCACTCCACAATCATATCGAATCGAAATTTGAAAAATTAACCCGAATCAACGATCGGATTCTGTCTGCCCAATTGAATATCCATCATGAACCTTCTAAGGCCGACATTAGCCATCAAGCTTTTTGTATAAAAGCTAGATTATACATTCCTGGTAAGGATATTGTCGCAGAAGATCGGGGGCATGATCTGTATCAAGCGGTCGATCTTATAGTCGATCGGCTAGCTAGACAGCTCCGTAAAAGGAAAACTGATTTAACGGACAAATCGAGGAACACAACCAGAGAGTTTAAAGAAAAAGAAAAATAACCCTTCTTGAGCAAACGAGCTCAGCGACAAAGGCAGAGAACGCAGTGAGTAGTAGTGAGTAGCAGTAAGTTGCTCACTACTACTCATGGCAACGAGCCAAACCTCAAAAACAAGCAAAGCAGGAATTGTTCTGGGAGGGATTGGCAATTTTATTCCCTCAACCGCAACCATTCCTCTCTAGCCGCCTCTACTAATGGTTTTAGTGTGGGAGCGCTAAAATCAAAAGGCAGTCCAGCCGCCTGGAACAGTTCCTTCAGGGGTCTTGAGCCTCCTAGAGACAAAGCATAAAGGTAGCGATCAAGAGTGGCTTTTAAATCCTTTTTGGCTGCCAGCCAAAACGCCAAAGCCCCGATTTGGGCAATTCCATACTCGACATAATAGAAAGGCACCTCGAAAATATGGAGTTGCCTCTGCCACAAATACCGACGGGCTTCCTCATATCCCCTCCAATCCACCGTACCACCGAACCTATCCATCAGCTGCTCCCAGATTCTTCCTCGCTTTTCCCTACTCTTGTCTGGACTTACATACAGCTCCTGTTGGAAACCATCCACAGTCGCCATCCATGGGAAGAAAAGAATAATGCCTTCAAAAAGTTTGCGATTCGCTCTTTTTAGTTCGGAACTGGAATAGAATTCATCCAGATACGATGCAGCAAAGAGTTCCATGGACATGGAAGCCACTTCACAAAACTCTAGAGGAGCTGAGCGGTAATCATAGAGAAACTGATCCCTGCAGGCTAGGGAATGAAATGCATGTCCAGATTCATGGAGAAGGGTTTCTAAATCCCTATGAGTCCCCACCGCATTCATAAAAATAAAGGGGAGCCGAGCCAAAGGAAGCGTGCTCTGATAGCCGCCTGGGGCTTTCCCTTTTCTATTTTCTAAATCAATCAGGTTTTTTTCTCCCAATGTCTTGTAAAAATTCCAGAGGCGGTTATCTATCCTCTTGAAAATATTTCCTACCTTTTCAAACAGTTCCTTCCCATTATGAAAAGGCCTTAAAGGAGGAGCTCCTTCTGGATCGACCGATAAATCCCAAGGTCTTAATTGGTCCAAATTCAAGGCGTTTTTTCTCCACTCTTCGATCTCTTTTTGCAGAGGCAGTACAACCTCTTCTATCGCTTTACCTAATTTTAAACAGTCTTCTGGTGTATAATCAAAGCGTTGATATTTTTGAAAAATATAATCTCTATAGTTCTCAAAACCCGCCGAGGCAGCAATCTGTGAGCGGATAGATAATAACTTATCAAAAATTTCATCAAAAAGCTCTTTTTTCTCTAACCTCTTATGAGCTATGGTTTCCCATACCCTTTTTCTTTTCTCCCTATCCTGCTCTTCAAGATACCGGCTCAATTGAACTAGCGTATATTCTTTACCTTCATACGAAGCTGTCAGGCTTGCAGAAATCTTCTGATATTGCTGGCAGAGCTTTTCCTCTTCGATTTCTCTGGCTACGTTCTCTTCTCTATATATGGAAAGCTGGCTTAATACCGATCTTTTAAAAACGTTGTAAGACTCCTCCAGTTCTTTAAAAAAAGGGTTTTCAACTAATTTCTTTAAAATCGCAATCTGGCGCGGTTTTCTTAATGGATCAACCACGGTGATGATATAGAGATATTTTTTTTCTCTTTCTTCATCATCCGTCTGACAAGTCATCGAGATATACCGAATGGCCCTTTGCTCATCGAGTGCTTCCCTCAGTTCATCATAATAACCAATCCACCGCTTAAGTTCTTCCAAGCTCTTTACATTTTTAAGTTCGTTCTCAAGCCTATCGAATAGCTGGTGGAGAGTGTTCTCTTCGAGTATATCTTGGCCAGGTTCAAGAAAACCCAAGGATTTGTAAGGAGAAAGATTCAAAGCCGTTGTACCGTTCATAGTGAGCTTCTTTTTAATCTTCGATTTTAAATATTTTCCAAAAATTTTGAAAAGCTGTGTTCCAGTTTCTTTCTTGTTTTATCTTCTCTGCCATTTCTAGCTTTACCTTCCATGAGAGTGGATTATCCAAGTAAAATTCAATGGCTTCAGCCCACGCCTTAAGATCCTTTCCTTTACAGACTTTCCCAATATTCAGCGCACCGACTAGCTCTGAAGGCCCCCCAACATCTGAAACGATGGCGGGCACACCCGAAGCCATCGCTTCAAGCACCACATTTCCAAAGGTATCCGTGGTACTCGGAAAGACAAACAGAAAAGAAGAGGCATAAGCTTTACTCAACTCTAGGCCTGTCAACACCCCAGTAAACACAGCGTGTGGCAGCAACTTTTGGAGCTCCTGTCTAAATGGCCCCTCGCCGACAAAAGCTAGAGTAAATTGTTTTCCTTTGTTCCACAAATGATGGGCTACGTCGGCGAGAAAGGCAAGTTCCTTTTCTTTTGAAATCCTTCCTACATAAAGAATCACTGGCTCTTTAGCCTTATATTTTTTCCAGAACGCTGGATCATAAAAGGAAGGACTAAACATATCCACATCAATGCCTCGAGGGAAAAGAGAAAGTTTTTCAGCAGGAACACCTCTTTGAATCCAGCATTTCTTATAAAATTCGGTGTTAACCAGAATTTTATTCAACTGACCGTAGAACCATTCCATATATTTCCAAGTCAGCGTCTCCATCCATGAATCATCACTGAGAAAACGGGCATACTGAGGGAAATCGGTATGATAGATACCTATCATTGGAATCTTAAGCAGTTTTCCAGCTAAGAGGGCGCATAAGCCGACGGGACCAGGGGTACTAATGAGCAGATGAGAAAAATCCTCTTTCTTTATATAATCGATTATTTCAAGAATGGGGGGAAAACTTAATTTTTGAAGTTTATATTCTGGAATTTCGAACTCGCCTATCGGCTCAAAATTTTGTACAGGAATCTCCAACTCTTTGAGGTTGCTTCTTGAAATGACCAGCTTCAGTTGTGCTTTCGCTTGGAAAGCTGTTTTGGCCATAGCTTGTATGGTTCGAGCCACCCCATTGACATCATCGATCGTATCAGTAAACCAACCTACTTTGACCTCCGAAAGCTCCGCTGGTAGATGATCCAGATAGTCCTTTGCCAATTTTCTTAAGAAAGCTTTGTCGGTGGACTGTTCGTTAAAAGCCCAGAAATAAGGAAGCACGGCTAAACCTAGCGGGAAAAAGCCAGCTAGGGACTGGAAAGCATCCAGAAAATCCCCTTTTTCTAGCCTTGTGACGAATTGAAGGAAGAATCTATAAGAAAGCTCGTTTACTATTGTAGAAGCTATGCGAAACGAACGACTAATAGGGCTTTCCTTAGAATGAACAATAGCATCGAGCATGTCTTTGGTTTTCGAATCAGTCAAAAAATCAATGAACTGCTTGGTTAGGGTCAGCCCATCCGTTATCCTAACATAATTAAAGGCCTGGCCAGTACGAATTGCCTCAGCAAGGTGTCCAATTTTTTCTGCAAAAGAAAAGGCGGTTGGATTCTGTCCTTTGACAAATCTTTCGGCAATCTTTCCAATTAGCTCAGCAGTTAAGGGAGCCGTCTGCTTAAGACGGCTCTGAGCGAATTTAAAGAAAGTATTGTAAAATCCGGTGGAGACCTTTAATGGATCCCCTGGCTCCCCCTGGACCCTTCCCTTTCCAGAAAAAAGGGAGTTGAAGAAAGTGTCAACACTTTCAGCTCCTTGTACTTCCGTCCAGGCTGACCCAACCGAAAGCCCTCCATGGTCATTGGAGCCGCCAATAAAAATCTTTTCATGCGCGTTAGGAACTAAGGGCATAAGGCAATGCCGCCTGGAGAGTTCTTCGATGCGTTCAGGAGTCAATGCGTTTAAACAGAGGGTGAGGATTTTCTGAGAAAGAGGTTCTAATGATCCGTTACAGACTTCAAATCCTTTAAAAAGAAGGACCATTTTTTCAAAATGGTCCACGGTAAGTTTGCCATTGACACTTTTTAAAGGATGCGCTACCGCATGGGGAATATTCCTTTTAAGAAGATAGCTGGAAAGCTCGTAGACATTCGAGGCTAGTTCTTTAAAAATCTTGAAATCACTCGGTGGAAAGTGCCAAATCAATAGATGGATCTCACAACCATCAGGGAAAAAGGTGGATAATTCTACCCCCATAAATACATCCAAATGCCTTTCCATCAGCTCAAGACATCCCTCAATCCGATTATGATCGGTAATAGTTTTCCAACGCATGCCTTCCTTTTGCAGCTTCCCATGAAGTTCTTGAGGAGACGTACAGCTTTGAGGAAAACCTATCCTTCTTAAAATCCATTCTGAAGGCCTATCTGAATACTTTGAATGAAGATGCAGATCAACTTTTGACCAGGCTTCCATAGGTCTCCGGATGCATTCCAACTTCAAGAAAATCCTTGATTATTTTTTCAACCTGCTTCCAGATTGCTGGATAATCACTATCTTCTGGATGCAGCCCTACACGTACATAGCGTTTTTTACTTAAAATATTTCTCTGTTTTAGCCAGCTGTTCCACACAATGGAAGTAGCCCGGCGCCAGGCCGATCTATTGGACCAGCAATGAGAAAATGAAAAAATAGAAGAAGTTGATGGATTTTCAAATAAAATAATGCGATCAATCGCTACCGTATACGCATAACCTACTTCCGGAAGCCACTTTAGCAAGGGAGAATCAAAAAGCCATCCTGGGGCAATGAATCCTCTAGTGGACCATCCAAGGCTCATAAACATTTTTTTTGCTTCCTCTAGCCGCCTGAAAGCCACTTTTTTTTCAATACCTAAGAACTCAGCTTCTTGCTGTGTATAAATTCGTGTCCAGAATAACTCAGAAAATTTATCTGTTCTACCCATCCTGTCGTGATAAAAACCATGGACGATCGTTTCGTCTCCTAAGCTAGCACAGGTACTTATCCACGAACAAAAACTGGGATCTTCGACAATCGATTTTTTATGATGATAAAAGGGAACGATGAGTAGCCCTACTTTTTCGATTCCCCATGCAGCAAGAGCCTCTCTTTGTTTCTCAATTTTTTTTCTGTTCATGGGATATACATCATGAAGAGTGACAAAAAGTAGGTTCTCAGCCATATCACTAAATCAATAATAGAGGGCTTTCCTCTTTACTTCGAATAGAGCAAAGGCCTTTTCTCTAAGTCTTTTACCACTGTAAAAAGAAAAATCTTCGAAGGATAATGCTCTTTATATTTTGTGACTTCCATGCTATTGATCACCTCAAATCCGAACCGACGAAAAAGAGCCGGCTTTCGTCTATCCCCAAAGACAACAATCTGGCCATAGACTTTTCGATGCCCTTTAGAAACTAAATAAGCCAAAAAACTATCTATCAGTCTGCGTGTCGTGTTCGGGCTTTTGACTGACTCTAACAGGTTAATATGAAAATGGGGACAATCTTTTGGAGCTGGTGGGGTCTCCCTCCATCCTCTAGTGAGCACCCACTGGATATATTTTTTGGTTGCAGCATTATAGGGCTTAAAGAAATAACGGTAGAAAGCCTTAAAGAACAGCAAAGGATCATACAACAGATGATACCAAAATTTCAATCTAGGCTTGCAACAGCCGATAAGATACCCAACCACTTTTCCATTCCTTTCGCACACAAAGGCCGACTCCGGTTCCATGTCTGTATAGTAACGGGTAAGAAAATCGGCGAACAATTCTCTATCCTCAAATACTGGGTCAATAGGCTTCCCTAGGAAGCCAGTATCCGCACAGATAGTTCTAAGTGCTTCCCTATCTTTGCAACAATATTTGCGAATGATCACTTTGTCTGTTGGATCAGAAGGCTCGATGTTGTCGGTAGCTACTTTTTTAGTGGTGAGATTCATCGACGACTTGGCTTTGCAAACATTCTATAATACTCGGCTTTTCGGGCTCAGGAATTTCTCCATCAATCGCTTTCTGATAATACCCCCATAACTTGTCAAAGACCTGAGGCCATCCATACTTTTCTCTAGTTTTCCTGGATAATTCGAGTCCTAGCTTTCTTAAGTCTATTGCCTGAAAAGCTTTTATGGCAGCAGCAAAAGCTTTTGGACAATTTTTTTTCGGCCAGTATTCTAGCCCTCCTTCAATCTGCTCCTCCATATTCGTCCCTTGAATCCCGATGACAGGACACCCACAGGATTGGCTTTCGATAGTAACCAGACCAAATGTTTCGACGATGCCAGGATGGACAAATAGATCTGCACAGCGATAACTACGGCAAAGATCGTATTTTGAATCAATATAAGGAATCCATGTTATCCTTTGGTTCCTCCGCTTAACCTCTAACACAAGGCTTCTAAGAGGGCCATCTCCAACAATTAATAGCCAATAATTGCTCCCAGCTTTCTCTTCAAGAAGACAACGAAAAGTTTCAAGAAGTAAAACAAGATTTTTTTCTTTGGAAAGTCTCCCAACATAAAGGAGAAGGAAAGCATCAGAAGGAATGCCCAAGTGCTCTCGCCAGCTTTCATCCTTTGGACCAGGACAGAAAATATCTGTATCTACCCCTAAGGGCAGAGGAACAGAATTAGCTAATCCCCAACTTCTAAGAAGCCCACAGAGTTTATAAGAAGGGACAATGGTCAATTTAAATTTTGAAAAAAGTTCGAGGATATAGCTTTTTGAAAAACTTCTAAACATTTGCTCCAACAGCCTTCCCCCGTAGCGAGAAAAAGTTCTAAGATAGGCTTCTGGGAAATGGCTATGATAAAAGCCAATCACAGGAATTTTAAGCCTTTTTGCCTTTCTTAAGACAAACCATGCTAATTGGTAGGGATCCCCAACTTCGATAATATCCGGTTTTATCTGTTCAAGAAGCAAGGATAGGGCCTGCAGGTTGAGCATCGCTCTGTATCTGGAGGTCTTATCTAACCTGGGAGACTTAATGGTAATGATATGGACCAACTGTTCTGAATAATGAGAGTCTTTTTCTCCAGGAACAATTAAAAAATGCTCGTCTTTCCCAAAGCGTCGAATATAATCCTGTTTTTCAGAAAGATATCGTTTTACTCCCCCACTGCGAGGCGAATAAAACTGCGTTATATCGCATATTTTCATCTATTTATTTTTTTCTTCCTATCCGATACTCATTACACCTTCTCCCAATAGAAATTTGCTTTTCCACCTCTCTAAATGAGAGTCATATAATGTCCGTAATAGGAAGAAAGTCCATTACAAATCCATAGAATAATAGTCTGATAAAAAAATTTTTCCATCCTATATATATTGTTTTTTTTTGAATAGTTTTTATGACTTTATTCTATATCCTCCTAATCTAAAGCTCTTCCTAAAACATACTCTAGACTTACTTACGTCTGCTCCATATTCTTTCCTTTCGCCTTGGTTTTGAACTGGGATGCTTCGGGGATTGCCAAGCCCGTTGCATTCTCTGGGCAATCGGGATAGTATTAGGGAGTCATCTTGGCAATCAAAGAGGGTATCTTTCCTGTGCCTAGAGCCATCCGTCCCGGAATAGTTCTTCTCATCGATTTCTCAATCCGGCAGTAGCCCGCTATTAGGGATAAACCTCTTCAAAAGCATCGCATGCAGCCGTTCCCGCGGCTTCCACAGGCATATTCTCCCGATCTCCAATCTTTTTTTTGAGGTGGTATGCACTAACCCTATCCGCATAGCTCATATGCCTACCATACCGGCCTACAAACTTGTCCCCCCAGGCAATTCTTCAGATAGACCTACCCACATCGCAGACAAAGCCAGAGAGCTATAGGCTGGATGGACCCTCTCAAAGGCACCAGAAATTCTATGCGCTCTTAAAACACGCCGCTGCGCATTGGTAGGGTGCGCCTGGAATGCTCTTTACTTGGAGCATTCTCATATATATGTGGAGATCCTCAAGAAACAAGTACAGAAGCTCTTCGTAGAATAAGAAGAGAGCTTAGGTTTGTATTTATTGGCCGCTCTATGTCCGCCTGCCCCTTGCACAAACGAGGCCGGCTGCTTTTTCTTCCCCTTCTGCCCAGCGCTGGAGACTTTTGTGTCGGCGCGTGTGCGGTGTTCTCATCACCCTTCGCTACTGCCTGTGTAGGCTCAGACCGATCAGCGCGCCTAACCTCTTCGGCGAAGATAGGTTTGCCATGCAGGCATTTAACTAGATTGGCATACCAATATTAATAACCATTCCTTACTCTTATCGTAGAAAAAACTGCCCTCGGCGGGACTCGAACCCGCACGAACCTATTCGGTTCACAGGATTTTAAGTCCTGTGCGTCTGCCATTCCGCCACGAGGGCTATGAAGAAGTTCTTCTCTGAGGCTATTTATTTTGCTTTTATACCCAATCGATTACAACCAAAATTTCTACAAAAGGCTTTGTTCATGTATCAAAACTAGTTTTTCCAAAATCTATCTCTTTCTATTTGATACTTTTTGTATTGAATGTAGCGTAGCGTTGCCAGGACTTGATTAAGATGATTTTTTCTGGAAGTGTTTGCAAAATCCTTTTTCTTGCCTCGTCAATATCGAGCAAGGGTTCTTTTCTTGCAACCGCAACTTCTTGAGTCGTGTATTTTTGAAATTTTCTTTTCGTCTGACCAAAATTCAGAATAAGCCAGTTTAACAGCTCTGCAAGTGCCTCATCGGGTATGGAAGAAAAAGCAACCCCAGGCACTTGGATTACATATTTTCTGCCCTCAGGGCTTAGAAGGAAAAAGTCGATCGTTTGAGCAATTTGAGGAGCGACTCCAGCGATTCCTTCTCCTTTTAAGCCATGACAGCCTGCACAGTGAAGGAAATATAATGCCTGTTCTTGTGGCATAGCTAACAACATTTCTGAGGAAATGAGAAAAAGAGCTAAAGCAGATAAAAATACCACTGGCAATAAACTTCTAGCCATATTCCTATGGAAGATTCGATGCCATTTAGCAGGGCATGATCGAAATAGCAAAAAAGAAGACATTTTTCCTATTCATTCTTTATGAAAATCCTGAGCTAATCCTAAGATGGAGGCTCCTGTACAATGATACATCATATTCGGTGCTCCAAAACACCAGATCGTATCGTTATTCCGGTTGATTTGATAAACAGGCATTTCTGTTTCATTGGTTTGCTGACAGTAGCACCTACCGCAGGCTCCCTTTCCACAGCAATCCCTATACGAAATCAGATACTGCTTGCCATCCAGCGGATTTCTGCAGCTTCCGACCCAGTGGGTTGGAGAAGGGAATGTTCCCGGTGGGCACGCCGTGACTCCTCCACCGCAACAGCTGCAAAGAAACCCATCGATGCTGCAATACCTCCAGTAGGCGCAGGAAGACTCATTGTTTGTCTTCTCTGTCAGCTCCTTCTCTTCTGGAGCTGTGCTTTGGCTTTGGGTGCGTTCTATGGGAGCAGGCAAGAGTTTGCAGGCTGCTCCCAAAAATAAAGCCAAAGAAGTCAGAAACCCACGCCTGGAACCACGTAGGGCAAGGCGACGAGACCAGAACTCGACTAGCCGATCGATCCAATTCATGCTGGTTGATTGGTGTTTTTGAAGTCTTGGGATCTCGAAAAGTCTTTTTTGGAAAGGGAGAGCTTTAGGTTTTCCTTTGATTCTTCTCCCTGTTTTTGAACAGGATGGAGCAATCCTTCTAGCTGCTCTAAATTGTTCACAAGTCCTTTTGCCATAACTTTTCCTTCTGCGTCAAGATAAATCGCGTAGGGAAGAGCGCTCACTCCAAAGGCAACCCCAAGCTCTCTTGAAAGGACATAGGGGAATGGGGATAAGAATGTGGAGGCTCTGTACTGTTGATGGGCAGCAAGATTTTCTCCATCACTGGCAAAGATTATATCTAGATTGTTGAGTGACCGACTCAAAGAAGCGACTCCAGGTAGAAGCTTCTTACAAATTGGACAAGAAGGAGAAACAAATAAAAGAAGGCTATTTTTTTTCAAAGGATGTTCCCCTCCGATTCGTACTGGCGGCCGATTCTGATCCAGGTCTTTTAATTCAAACAATGGAGATTTTTCTCCAACCTTGATTCCCCCCTGAAATGACAAGGCTCCTAGCGGGGCGATCCTTTCGTGAAGGATGCCGATCTGTCGAGCAAGTGCAAGAAGAACGAGGGCTAGAAAGCCGATCGCCACCCACGACAGAATAAGGGAAGCAATAAGCAGTTCAGTCATAAAGCATCTTTTTTTTCAATAAAGGTAGAGAAGCATTGGTAATGATTTGGTTCCAACCTGAAAAAATGACGAAAAAAATAGTGCCCATCCAGAAAGAAAATACTCGCTCCCAGAATGTGGGGAACCGCAGAGCTGAAGGAAGAAGATAGAGAAGGACCAAGATACCGCACAAAATGATATTTCTAACAAGAATCATCCATGAGGAGACCTCTTTGGAATGGCCAAAACAGCCGCAATCGATCTTTTTGTTTCCTCTAAGAAGATTAACCAAAATAGCTATTGAGAAGCTTATTAAAAGGATCAGTGCAAAAGATGCACTAGCTTGTGTGGGGATAGAAAGAAAAGAGCCAGCCACTCCAATTTCAGAGAGGATAATGAGGATCGATAAAGGAACCACAAGGTATGTTGGCAGCAGCCTGTAGCTTTCCACGGATCGAGTAAAAGGAGAAAAATGGAGGATCTTTTGGATGGCAGAATACAGAAAAAGGTCAAAGAAAAAATACTCAATGGTATTTTGGAATATGGGAGTGTTCATTTTCTTCAGCCATCATATCCTATAAGTAGAAGCGCTTCTTCTCCTAATTCTTCTATCTCTGCAGTTTTAGTTCCATTACGAAGATCATAAATATCCAGATAGGCTTTGCGACATAGACCGCAGAGTAAAGTTTCTTCTTTGGCTACAATGCGAATGGAATCTACCGGTCGATCTAAAGCTATTTTTCTTTTGACTACCCCATCATCCCTTCCAATTTCCCAAACTTCGGTGCCACTATCCTTATGCTTTCCCTTAGGTGCTTTGTGCATAAGAATATAAAAATGTCTTTCTTCTGGATCGCAACTCAAAAGCTGCCAGCCACAGGGCCTCCAACCACTACCAGAAGCTATATTCCATTTTTGTTCCCACGTTGCGCTTAATCCAGAAAGACTCAAAGACCAAAGCATCCCTTCATAGGAAACGAAATAGTATTGGTTTGCGCTTTTGAGATATACCCCATGCTCGAATATAGGATCTGCCAAGGAAAAACCGGGGAAAATACGTTTTTTTTCTTCTACCTGGCCTGCTTTGTTTAATGAAAGAAGTAGTAGGCCTCCATCCTGTCCAATCATTGCAAAACGTCTGGTTTCATAAGGATAAAGCAAAACATAACCGGGGGTGGGAATTTCCTTAACGAGTCTTTGTTGGTGAAGATCGACAACACTAACCGAACTAGCTGGGCTAATATTGCATACAAGAAGAAAACGGTTATCCCCACTCAATGCTTGAGTATTTTTTTTAATCACACAAAGGAAGCGTTTTGGGGGGATTTCTATTTCGTGGAGGACCGAAAGATTTTTCGTATCATAGACAGTGATGACGTCGGTTCTAATGCCTCTTGTTCCTCTACTATAAAATGTTTCTACAGCGTAGAGAAACTTACGGTCGGAACTAAGGACTATATTGCCCATGTAGCCAAGATCGATCATTCCAAGAACTTTTTTCTTTGGGACATCGATTAAAAAAGCCTTCCGATTGGCTACAGTAAAGAGCTGATCCACTGAAGGTTGAGGAAGAGAAACAGTGGTGAAGGTTTCTATAGCAAAATCCTTTCTCCTGTATAAGATCCCTAATATACTCCTAGGCTACGTAATGGACCCCTTTCTCAATACCTAGGAATCTGTGAGGCATGTTTCGTTCTTTAATGCTTTATCTAAAACTACTAGCTGCCTTCCTGATATAGGATGGTTTCAATCGAAGCCATCCTCCATATTCTTAAAACAATTTTTCGTTATGTCAAAAATATCTTATCGGAAAATCAATGCTTGCTTTCTACTTCCTGAGCTAGCTCAGATCTAGATGCACATCCTATCCTAAGGCTAGCTTCACTCCAGCTAAGCGAATAGAAAAAGATTGCATTCCATTAAAATATTTGGCAAATAATCAAACCCAGTATGGGTTCTAGATTCTCGGTTTATATCCTTGTTGGTGCTACCGTTTTTCTTTCTTTCGGTAGAACAGAGTCGCTTTTAGCAAAAGCATCAAAGGAGCCTTGCAAAAAAATTAAATGTTTTACTCCTCTAGGTCCAAATGGCGTCATTATTAATAAAAAAGAATTTGAATCGTCTTTACCAAAAAGAAGGAAAACATCAGGGGGAATGTGTGCTCGGGTAGTCCGCACTTGTATTGAAAAACTTATTGGCAGACCATTAGATCGAAAGGATTATGCCAAGGAATATGGGGAGGCATTGGTCAAAACAGGGTTATATAGAGAGCAGTCTCCAAATTCACAGCCAAGGGATTTCGATGTCCATATTCTTTATCCTAGGAAAAAAAGTCATTACGGACATATGGAAATCTATTACAAGGGAAAATGGTATTCAGATTTTTATCAGCAAGCTTCCCTTTGGCAACTTTGGCCAAAGGAATATTCGAAGGTGAAGCTTTACCGGCTTGCCTATGAGAGAGTGGTTATCCCACCACAGACCCCCCCCTCGCATAAAAGAAGCAAGCCTTCGACTCGACTCGCACAATCTCCTGTGTACTAATTTGTGTGGGTTCAAGCTTGCTTCTTTGACCTGCTAAAACCACAATAAACTACTGATTTTTATTATCTTTTGTTTTATTGAAAAAGGGAGGATTTTGAAAAAAATCTTTTATATCTTTTAGCAATGCGTCAGCTTTGGCTTTTGTAAAATCTGAACTTAATTCTGCTCTTTTCTTTTTCAAATCGTTTAATCGCCTCTGATCTTCTTTTTTTGTTTCTCCCTCTTCTTTTGAAATTTGAGCTTCAAGCTTGTGGATGGCAGCATCGAGTTCGGAAAGAGCGGCTTGTGCTTCTTCTCTGTTTTCTTTTGTCGGATTTTGCTTGTATTCTTCAATTTTATTTTTTGCAAAAGAAGCTTGTTGCTCTCCAGTGCATCCGCCTAAAGAAAGGAAGGGCAATACAAGGAAGAGAAATATTTTCCAAAAGAAGGGCATCGAACTTATATAGTGTTTTTGGGTTTACTATATCAAGGAAGAAAGAGCAACAGGAAGTATCGATTTTAGAAAAAAAATTAAAAGACGCTTTTAATTATAATTTTATTTAATATTATGAAAGTAAGGAACAAATTATGAAATCGTTTTTAATTGATTCATATAGCATCGAATTTATTTGTATAGGCATTATTAGCTGTGCTGTTCTCTTCTTGGGGGTTAGGTGGTATGTGGAACATAGGCTTGGGTCTTTTAAAAAACAAATCGATTTTTTAAACCGAACATGGACTGAAAATCTTAAATCTGAGAGTTCTCAGGATGAGATTCAGTATCTTATGAAATTAGTGCTTGAGCGTATTGACCAGCTTGATCTCCACCTTAATGAGCGGTTTGATAGAATCGAGCAGAAATTAGAACAAATCGACAGAAAGCTGTCTGCCATTCAACTTATTCAAGCAGAAGAAGAAGAAGATTTTTTTGAAGAAAACTCCAATACGGCAAGCGAAGATTTTGAAAAGGACACAAAAAAATACCGGTTTCGTGGCGAGGATGGTCTTTTCCCCTTTGGTCTTTCTTAAAACTCTTTTTTTTAGGAAAGCAGACTACTGGATAAAAGATGAGGCCTTCTCCCTTTATAACATTTTTTAATTAGCAAGAGTGTCATTTTTTAAGAGATAGATTTTTGGCTTTAGATATTGCTATCAGATACCAGCCGACGAAGCAAAAAGCGCTTCAATTTATATAGCACTTGGAAAGATGAAGAAAAATCTCTCTAGCTATTTGCTGGACAGAGCACTTATTCCTTCTGATGGTAGAAGAAGGATCGTCATCGATCACATTTTCCCAAGGGTGGATTGTGGTGGTTTTCCTCTCAAAAGAATTGTCGGTGAGAGGATGACTGTCAGAGCCCATGTTTTTGCTGATGGGCATGAAAAGATTTCCATTCATTTTGCCTTCAAACATATCAATGAGGAAAAATGGAATGAAATCCCCATGGTGGACTGTGGAAATGACGAGTGGGAGGCATCCTTTCCTCTGAATAAGCTTGGAATTTATGAAGGGAAGGTCATTGGGTGGATTGATCATTTTCAAAACTGGCTGGAAAAACTCTATAAACTTCCTGAAGACGATAAGGAGCTTGGCGTAGAATTATTGATTGGCGTACAGCTTTTGGAAAAAAATTTCCTAGAGCTATCGCACAATGAGGAGTTGAAATGGTGGATCGAGGAGCTTAAGAATGAACGGCTTTCTATTCTACAGCGAGTACATTTAGCCAAAAATCCTGCTCTGCAGCAACTGGTTCAGAAATGTCCAGATAGAAGTTTGGGTTCGGAATCAACGGAACCTTTTTTGATTTTTGTGGAACGCCCAAAAGCCCAATTTAGCAGTTGGTATGAATTTTTTCCTAGGTCTTGGAGCATTGTAGCGGGAAGACATGGGACATTCAAAGAATGCGAAAGACTACTCCCAGAAATTGCTTCCATGGGTTTTGATGTTGTCTATTTGCCTCCCATTCATCCTATTGGGAAAAAAGCAAGAAAAGGCAAAAACAATTCTCTTGAACCGACCCCTGAGGATGTTGGTAGTCCTTGGGCGATTGGATCAGAGGAAGGAGGACATAAAGCGGTTCATCCTGCTCTAGGAACTTTAGAAGACTTCAGGCATTTTGTAGAAAAAGCAGCGCAGTATGGTATAGAGGTTGCCTTGGATATTGCATTCCAATGCTCTCCAGACCATCCTTATGTTACCGAACATCCTTCTTGGTTCAAATGGCGACCAGACGGAACGGTGCAATATGCGGAAAACCCGCCCAAAAAATACCAGGACATTATTCCCTTTGATTTCGAAACAAGCGATTGGGAAGCTTTGTGGGAAGAGTTAAAGAGCATATTTGTTTTCTGGATTAATCAAGGAGTCAAGATCTTCCGAGTGGATAATCCGCATACTAAGCCTTTGGAATTCTGGCGATGGGTCATTTGGGAGCTCAAAAAAGAGTATCCTGAAACAATTTTTCTTTCTGAAGCCTTCACCAGACCGAAGTTGCTTTATGGACTGGCAAAGAGAGGCTTCTCTCAAAGTTATACTTATTTTACCTGGAGATCGACTCCCGCTGAATTAAGGGCTTATATGGAAGAGTTGACTTCTTATCCTATTATCGAATTTTTTAGGCCTAATTTTTGGCCTAATACTCCAGATATTTTACCCTGTTATCTTCAATATGCGCCCCCTTCCATGTTTAAAATGCGCCTTGTTTTAGCTGCCACGCTGAGTTCTAATTATGGCATTTATGGTCCTGCTTACGAGCTTTGTATCAATACTCCTCTTGAACCAGGAAAGGAAGAATATCTAGATTCTGAGAAATACGAGATCAAAAAATGGGATTGGGACGCTTCTGGGAACATCAAAGATTTTATTAGAAAGGTAAATCATATTCGAAAAAATAATGTGGCTCTTCAGCGAACGGATAATATTCGGTTTGTGCAGACGGATAATCCAAGACTTCTTGCTTATGTGAAAGACGGCCCCGCGCATGCTGATCCGCTGCTCATCGTTGTTAACATGAGCAAGAACGTAGAGATGGGCTGGGTTAATTTTTCTCCTTCTTTGGTTGGATTAGAGGCTTCAAAACCTTATGAACTCATGGACCTTCTTGCTGATGTGACTTATACATGGCATGGGGATTGGAATTTCGTTAAACTTGATCCTGAAATATGTCCTGCTCATATTTTTCGGCTTTCCCAATATGGGTAGTGGCTTTATTGACAAAACCAAAAACCCACAAGTAAAAAAAATGGATCTGCTTTTTTGTCAGACTCCCCAACAAAAAGAGGCTGCAATAAAAGCTCTACAGGACTACTTACCGCATTGTCGCTGGTTTTCTTCCAAATCACAGTCAATTGTCCAGTTGGAATTTGAAGAAGAGATTTTTTTAGATCCTTTTAAGCAGGAATTTAGCCTGCTTTTTTTTAGGGTAACCTATGACAAAGGACCTGAAGCTCAAGATCTTTTTCTTTTGCCTCTCCAAAGAAAAAGTCTTCCTGAAGCTCAGCACAGTGACAGGGAAATATTGTTTTCTTGTGAGGACCTTGCTCTTTGCTGGATTGAAGCGACATCCAATAACAATATTGGCCAGTTATTTTTGGAATTGATTGTGCATAAAAAAGAAAGCAAAGGACGTCGTGGCAGTATTCGAGGAAGTTGCTCGCAGCTTTTTTTCTTTAATGAAAAGGATATTTCCTTTAAGGAAAAAGGACAATTTTTAGGGACTGAACAATCTAATAGTTCCTATATTTTCGATCAGAAATTCTTCTTCAAACTCTACAGGAAGCTGGAAGCAGGAGAGAATCCAGAATCTGAAATCCTTTCTTATCTAACGGAAAAGACTCCTTTTGGCAATATTCCCAGCTATTTGGGAAAAATGGAATTGTTCCTCAATGGTAGCAAATATGTCATTGGCTTGTTGACAAAATATGTACCTAACGAAGGCAATGGTTGGAAAAGAGCTTTAAGTTGTTTAGAAAGATACCATAAAGTTGCCCAAGAACTCCTTAGCAGTAGTGCCTTGTCTCATTTTCCTCAAGAAACATTCCATCATGATTGTTTTGGTCTGGATGCCATTTATCTTGGGGAAAGAACCGCCGAGTTACACCTTGCTTTAAGCAGTGCTCAAGGCATTGAGGGATTCGAGCCAGAACCACTACAAAAAACGGATCTAAAACTGCTTTTTGAAGAAGCCATCCAACAGATCGATAAAAAATGGATCAATGCGTCAGCGAATCCCTGGTTTCAGAGGATCCTGTCTCAACGGAATTTTACGTTCCAATCCTTAACGGAGAGAATTTCCCAAAAACTGAAAGAAAAAATAACTGATCTTGAAGAGGAGAACCCAGATAAAATAAGGATCCATGGGGATTTTCATCTCGGACAAGTCTTGTGGACTGGATCAGATTATTTTATCATCGATTTTGAAGGAGAGCCCAACCGGTCAATTGACAAAAGGAGAATGCTCTGGCCTGCATTAAAAGATGTCGCAGGTATGCTCAGATCTTTCCATTATGCTGCTTACTCTTTTTTTAGTCCAATGGATGACCCTTCTAAGAGGATCTTGGCAGCCTTCTGGTATTCGAAAATCGTCAAAATTTATTTAGACGCTTATAGAAAGAAGGTTCGATCTGCCCCAATACTACCCTCAACGGAGGAAAGTTTCTTTGCCTTACTTGATTTCTTTTTAATTGAAAAAGCAGTATATGAGGTAGGCTATGAGTTGGGTAGTCGACCAGCATGGGTGCCAATTCCTTTACTGGCTCTTTTAGATCTTATTGAATGAGTTTCTTTTTCTTCCTGTATCCAGACCAAGTATCCCTCTTTCTCTGGCTCAAGCTAAGAGGATTAAAAATAGAAATCAGACTTCGACCACTGTCTTTCCTATGGGAGCATTAGTAAAAATGGAGTGAAGGGCCTTTGGAGCATTCTCTAGCCCATGAAAGACATTTTCTCTATGCTTTAGTTTCTTTTCTTTGACCCAAACTTCCAATCTTCTAATAGCTTCTGGCCATCTATCTGTCCGATCGCCCACAATGAATCCTTTGAGAGTAGCACGAGCGGAATGTAACCGTTCAAAATTTTTTATAGCATACGGAGTTTTTACATTATACTGGGAAATCATCCCACAGATGACTACTCGACTATTTTTTCTAAGAAAAAGTAGCGCTGTATCCAACGTCTCTCCTCCAACATTATCATAATAGAGATCAATACCTTCAGGAACGTATTGCTTAAGTTTTTCCTCTAAATTTTCCCTTTTTTCATTAATTGCAGAATCAAAATTCAATTCCTCAAGGAGAAACCGACACTTTTCTTCTGAATCTGTTATTCCAACAACTTTACAGCTATGCATCTTTGCAAATTGTCCTGCAGTCATTCCGACCGTTCCAGCGGCGGCTGATATCAACACGGTTTGTCCAGCTTGCGGCTTTCCGTAATCAAACATGCCAAGGTAAGCCGTTATTCCAGGCATCCCTAGCACTCCTAAAAAAGCTGGTAAAGAGGCAATCGATGGATCAATTGGCCTCAGCTCCCTTTCATTCGACAGACCATATTCCTGCCATCCTAGATATCCCAATACGTATTGACCAGATTGGAAAACTGGACTCTTGGACTCCACCACTTCTCCGACAGACCAACTTTCCATGCGGCTTCCTGGTTTTACTCCTCTACTAAAGGTGGTTGGTTCTTCGGTAAGAAGCCTCAAATAAGGGTCAATCGAAACATAGCGATTTTTAACCAAGACCTCACCCTCTTTGGGAGTGGGGATGTCGGTAGATACGATGGAAAAATGGGACTCATTGATGAGGCCTTCTGGTTTTTTTACAAGGATTACCTGTTTGTTTTTCATAATGTAAACCTACTGCATGCAAGAAGAAGAACAAGAAGCAGAAATTTTAACTTTTTACCAAAACAGATAGGCCACTTCAACGGCGGCAAAGAAAGCGGGGCCGTTGGAAATAGGCACACCAGGAAGTCCCAAAGGTTCCAGGATAACTCCAGCAACATCTTTGCCCCAGTCCATTCTTCCTTCTGCTCGCATCATTAAGTTCTCCCATAGGTCAAATCGGAAGGTAAGGGTCGAACTCCAGATATCTGTTCTGCCAATATGCTGGTAGAGTATTTCGTTATTGCTTCCTTGTATCCAATCCTGTCTAAAGGCAATACTTAGAAATGCTGTCAGTTGGTATTTCATCCAAAAACTTGCTCCGAACCAATCCGAAGAAGCAGGTTGAAGGAAAGGATCGTTAGGCAGGCTTACTCCCCCATTATAGAAGCCTCCGGTATACTCCATAGCCAGAAGGAGTCTATCCTTGGTTATCTGAGGGATCCATGCCCCATAAATGTCTCCAAGGAAAAAAGGCGCTGAGCGATTAAATGGGCTTTCTCTGAATACGCCAGTTCCTGGAAAATCTGGGTAGAAGCCAAAGCCGGGAGGATTTGCTCCATCCGGACCAAAGAGCAAAGAGGCAGTCAATTGGGCATTCTTTTTTGGAGTTTCATATTTTAAAGAAGTAATAAATAGCGAAGAAAAAGGTTCATTGTTCACGAAACCGAAAAAAGGATAACCGCCTCTAGATGTGTTGAATCCTCCATCGGTTATCCCCAAGGTTAGTTCAAAAGCACTTGACAAAGGATAGATAGCCTCGATCCCAACTAAAATTTCGGGAATCAAATTTGAAAATATTAACCCATAAGAAAAGTTGAGGTTTGCGGGTCTTTCCATTAGCTCAAAGGCAAAAGGCGACATAAACTTCCCCATTTTTATATCCAACCCATTGCCTACTGGTACTCTGAACTGGGCATAGGCTTGAGCTAAAAGAAAAGAACCAGTGTTAAAGACAAGACCAGAATTATTAGCAGTGCCTAAACCAGTTATATTGTCTGGCATCCCCATGGATGCAGCATCCTGTCCAATCATAAGATCCGTCCTGAAACCAGCCTGCCACTCATTCAATTCAGACATTGGTTTTTCAGCTACCAGATACACCTGATTCAAATTCCATCCGCCTCCCGCAATACCATCGCTTTCCATACGGGTAGGAATTTGAGCCGTCATGGCTCTGTTGGCTCCTGAATGAGCAGAAATAAAATTATAGGTATAGCTTGTGTCCAAGTAACCAGTAAGAGAAAGGACCGGAGGCTTTGTTTCTACAGCAATGCCTCCTTCCTCAAGAGCTTTTTGTAATTCAGCCACACTGCCTGGCTGCAGATCCTCAGAAAAGGCGAAGGGATTGGATCCAACAAAAATAGAAATCAAAAGGATAATCGTTCTATAAGTCCTAAAGAAAGAAAGGGCACACAAGAAAGGTGGATTGATATTTGTGCAAGGTATAACCAAGGGCAATTTTTTTCTATTAAAAAAATTCTATAAAAGCAAAATTCAAATATGGCCTTTTGCTTAGGGATTATAAAGTGTTAGATAGATTTTAAAAGAGCCGTTTCTTGCAGATAACGTAAGGCCCCATAGATTCCTAAAAAGGGCGTAACTACCACAATGATTGGTATTGTCTTCAGAAAATAAGAAAGTCTTCCTTTATCACAGAATGATTCCTTAAAAAAAGGTTCTTTTAATTTTTCTATGATATGAGGGACTATGCCCCCAGCAATATACACCCCCCCAGAGGCTAAAAATTTCAGAGCTAAATTTCCAGCCTCCGCCCCAAGTAAGGATACAAAGAGATCAAGAGATTGCACGCACAAAGAAGAGTCCTTGGCCAAACCATGAGAAGTGATGGATTGGGAAGGATCTTCACTCTGTTCTATCTCTTCATCTATAGAGTTCTTTTCCAAACCTCCTCTCCCAGTTGATTGCAAATAGCGGTAAATATTTAAAAGACCAGGTCCTGAAAGCACCCTTTCATAACTCACATGTCCAAAGAGACTATGCAAATATCTAAACAAGCCAATTTCCAATTCATTCCTTGGAGCAAAATCAACATGCGCACCTTCGGATGGGAAAGGGACATACCGGCCATTTTCCCATCTTAAGCCTGCTTCTCCAAGGCCTGTTCCGGGTGCAATCAGTGCTTTACAACCTGTGCTCGAGGCTTTTCCATCTTGAATAATAACACTATCTTTTGCCCCTAAAACAGTTACTCCATAAGCAGCAGCTTCTAGGTCATTTATTAGAAAAGTATGCTTTGTTCCACAAACTTCACGGAGCTTTTCGATTTCGATCGACCAGGGCAAATTCGTCAACTGGACTTTCCCATTGATAACAGGACCAGGAAAACCAAAACAGGCCGCTTGCGGTACCGCCTTCGTCTTTTTTAAATACTCACCTACAAGCTGTTGAAAATCGGCTACCTCTTTACTCTTAAAATATTCCACATGCCAAAGGGAATCTTTTGAATCGACTGACTCAAAAAGAGCAAGCCGTACGTGCGTCCCTCCTATATCGCCAACAAGTATCATGATTCAACCCTTAGTCCCAACGAAGATTGCATCAAGGCCATTTTCTAGCTGGAATTTTTGAACAGACAAACCGCATGCTTCAAGAAATCCTTCAATTTCGTTGGCTCCAAGCAATCGATTCCCTTCTACATTTTCATGCAAATTTTGAAAAGCAATGGGTTTCAATTTGTCTTGCTTAAGGTAATCCAGTTTTTCTGGCCAAAGAGGTTCCCAAACCAAAACCTTCGAATCTGATTCTAGATGGGCAGCTAATTTTTCAACGAGCCTACTTTTCTCTGACCACAAGTGGTGCAGGGTACGGCTAAAAGTAAACAAAGAAACTTTTGGAGGTAAAGAACATGCAAAAAAGTCTGCAAAAATAAATTGTAGCCTTTCTTTTTGCCCTATAGAAAGTGCCTGTGCTTGCTCCACTCCCTCTCTGCTTACATCGATACCAATCCCTTTGAGTTTTGTAAATCTTTTGGCAAGGTTTCTTAAAAGCCAACCATTGCCACACCCAATATCCACCACAACCCCTCCCTGCCGATCAATCTCTTCAATGAAAGGAATCTTGGGAAGCACTTCATTCAGGAAGAGAGAAGAAAACTTATGTTCCATCATGGCCCACATCCATGGGAAAACCCCTGGATCTTCAAATGGCGGAAAGGTATGGAGATGCCCTCCTGTTTTGGCAAATTTCAAAATCTGAGAAGTCATCAAAGGATAGAAAACGGATTGAAAAGCAGCCGGAAGCGCCTTCTGCTTGGTATTTTCATCGACAAAGAGCTGACCCAGCGGAGCAAGAGAATAGAGAGCTTCTGTTTTATCGAGAAAATCAAAAGCATAAGCAGCCATACAAAATCTCTTTAAATATTCAGATTCGATTCCGGTTTTTTCTTCTAGGCTTTCTATGGAGAGCTTTCCTTGAGTATGTAAAGTTTCAAAAATACCAGTCGTTACCCCAAGGTAGGCAACGTTTAAAGCTTGGAGAGTGGGGATAAGATCATTCCATTGCGTCAAGAGCTTTTCTAAATTCATACTTTACAATACGAAAGAATAAAAAACGGAGAAAGCTTTTTTGATGCGCTGCAATCAATCGTTTACAAGCTTGAATCTTATAGGAACGATCACATAAGAAGTAACGGGTATGCCTCCCATCTTTGCAGGATTAAACTTCCACCTTTGAACGGTTTCTAACGCTGATTTATCCATGGGAAGGAAACCTGAGCTTTTGGTCAATTGGACACTCACTGGTCTACCTTCTGGAGAGACACAAACTTTTAAAACAACGACCCCTTCTTGTCCTCGACAGCGACATTCTTCAGGATAAGGTGGAATAGGATTATGCAGATAATCTGGAGAAGCAGAACAACTACTCCCCCCTCCTCCACTTATATTCCCACGAACCAGATTTCTTGCGTTTTTCCCTTTTCCTACAGTACCTTTCCCATAATTTGGAGCGGCTTTAGCAAGTGGGCTAGCAGCCTTTGTCTCTTCTTTTTTCTTTTCTAGCAACGAAAAATCTTCTCTCTTCTGCACTTCTTCCACTTTATCCTGCACTGGTTCTTGAGGATGTTCCGTTTTTTCTTCAGGTTTTCCAGAGGCCCCTTCTACCAGCTCTACCTGTGAATAACCAACAGCCCCGCCCATAGCATACTGTGCTTTCTGATAGAAGAATGATCCAAATCCAAACAAAACCAATGCATGCAACAGAACCGAGAAAATAAATCCAATAATCCCCTTTTTCCTAATTTCCATAATTTCATTGCCCCTCTGTGCGATCATAAAACTGATTCATTTATTTTTTTTTGTTAAGAAATAAAAAAGAAGACAACTGCAAGGTTTCATTGCAGCGGTGGATGCTCAATAATATTTATACAAACAGGTATTTTGGAGGGGGAGTTGGGGGAGAGTCCTTATAGGAAGAAAAGTAGGAAAAATCTAAATAAGGCAGATAAGAATCCAACGAGTGATGCTTTCCAAAAAGGACAAGCAGAGAAGACACAAAAAGAACTTCTTTTTCGAAAGAAGACGTGGGATTAGACTGAAAAGGCCACTTATGAAAAGATCTAGGAATTTTTTCACATATCTGGCAATTTCCTTTTCCTGCTAATGTCTTTTGTATGGCTTTAGGCCAAGAATCTTTTTGGGAATAATAACAAAACATTTTGCTCCAAGCTATGGACTGAAGAATCAATAAATGACCTCCACCAATCCACACTAAGGCAAAAAAGATCAGAAAATATCCCACTTTTTTCATTCTTTTCTTTATAATAATGGCTAGTTAGCCCAAGAACAAATCCCATTGCTAAAAATTTACAAAGCATGTGTTAGGAGTAGGGAGATGATCTAGGGGATAGGATGACTATAGCTTTAGATTTTTCTGCTTATAGATCTTTTTCCTTGCGCATTCGCTTGAAAGATGTGTAGAACAATTTTGTTCAAAAAAGGTTCATCCTTTATTAAAAATGAAGTATCTTAAATTCCTCATTTTTTTTCCCATAGCCTTCTTAATTTCTTGCAGTCCCTTTTCAAGTACAGTCAAAAAAGAAACTCGCGGTCAGCCCTCTTTCTCTCAGCTTTTAAGGAATCCTCAGGCCTATAAAGGCCGAGTCGTTATGTTTGGCGGCACTATCGCTCAAACAAAAAACATGAAAAACATAACGCTCATTGAAGTCATTCAAAAACCCTTGGATAGTTCCTCTGATAGGCCTCTGGACACAGATCGTAGTGGGGGAAGATTCCTAGTAGCTACATCCAAATTTCTCGATCCTTCCATCTACAGCAAAGATAGAGCCATTACCGTTGTAGGGAAAGTTCGTGGCGTACAGCCAGGAGTGATCGGTAAAAGATCGTATAACTATCCAGTCATTGAAGCCACTCAGATTCATCTTTGGTCAGAATCCTATTATTATCCAGGATATTATTATCCTCCAGGCTATTTCTGGGGTCCAGGCTGGGGTTGGGGTTGGGGCCCTGGCTGGGGCTGGGGATGGGGCTGGGGTCCAGGTTGGTGGTGGTAACCAGACGGAATAAAGGATAGTTATTGCTATTGCCATGCCCATCTAGTCATAAAGAGGCATGGCGAACATCTATTTGCCGAAGGAGTTGGGCGCACTGATCAGTCGGAGCCTAAGCAGGCAGTAGCGCAAGGCAGTGGGAAGGAGTATTGCTCGCTAAACGGACCCAGACAAACTGGCGGGATACCCCCACAAGGACTCTCTGTGTATGATCGGCCAAAATGTGATGAGAACGCCGTACATACGTCTACACAAAAGTCTTCAGCGCCATGCAAAAGGAGGTTCTCAAGAATCAGCGGGAAGCGCTGGAAAGGTTTTGTCTGGCAAAACGGTCGCCGAACAACTGAGGGCTTGAATATAGCGGACTAAACTACAAGAAAAAGAATTTTCTTACGTATGAGGGAGATAGTTAAGAGGTCAGGCTAATTCTATCCCGCTTCCCCAAAGAACGTAACGGTCTTGGCAATCCCAGAGGATCCCAGTCCAAAACAAGGCGAAGAGAACGAACTTGGGACAGGCCTAAGCAAGTCTCCAAGTAGGTTTTTAGGAACAGCAAATTATAAGGATTCAAATAAATCCATCTCTGCATCAGGCTTTTGCTGTTGAATGGCCATGGGTTTTTCGTTCAATCTATTTTTGCGTAAAAAACAACTAAACCATTGGCTAAATTCAGCGGCTATTTTACCGCTCCCAGAAAACCTTGTTCCAAAATGGCTATCTGTTAGCTTGCCTTCTCTAAACTCTTTGATTCGACAGAGGATTTTTTCCTTTTTTTCAGGATAATGGTAAGCAAGCCACTCCAAAAAGAGATCACGCACCCCCCATGGCAACCTCAATAGGGAATAGCCGGCATAGGAAGCTCCAGCTTCGGAAGCTGACTTCAAAATCTTAGGCATTTCAAAGTCATTTAATCCGGGAATAATCGGTGCAACCATTACCCCCACGGGGATGCCCGCGGCAGCCAGAGAGGAGATTGTTTCAAGTCTCAAAGCAGGAGAGCTTGCTCGCGGCTCCAGTATAGCTGCTAATTTTGGATCAAGAGTTGTTATAGAAAGAAAAACACTTAGAAGATTTTCTTTTGCTAAAGCTTTCAGTATGTCCAGATCTCTGCACACAAGCCTACTTTTAGAGATGAGAGTGACTGGATTGTGATATTTAAGAAATATCTCTAGGCAACTTCGGGTTAACTTAAAATGGGCCTCGCAAGGTTGATAACAATCGGTGACCCCACTGACCATAACCACTCTTGGCTTCCATTTAGGAGAGCGCAGAGTTTTTTCCAATAGCAATGGGGCTTGTGTTTTAACAAGGATCCTGCTTTCAAAATCTACCCCTAGAGAAAAACCCAAATACTCATGAGTCGGTCGTGCATAACAATAAATGCAGCCATGTTCACAGCCTCTATACGGATTAAGGCTAATTTCAAATCCTAAGTCTGGGCTTTTGTTATACGATAAAATTTCAGAAGTGGGATCTTCATAAAAGAGGGTCTTTTGTACCTTCCGACCTACTGTATATTCCTCTTCCCAGACTAACTTGAGCGAATCAAATCGGTTTGAGGGATTCGAAAGAGCTGCTCTCCCATGCCATCCACGCTCAACTTTTAGAGGAGTATCTTTCACATCCTACTATTTAGCATTTAAGCAGTCTTGCCAACAGCATTTTTTAGTGAATGATTCTTCGTTTTCTGCTCGGAAGTTTCAGAAATCCTATTGGACATCTTCATGCAAAGATCCACAAGCGCTTGAGTGGCACGACTTTTCATTTTGTCGTTAGGCTCAATGATGTTTATCCACCATTCTACTCCGTGTGGAGGATTGATCTCACTAAAGAGAAGATCTGAATTGCTATGTTCAAGTACACGCCGAGCTACAAATCCAATACCCATCTTTGCTCTGACCGCTTCCTTTACCGCATCCGCTCCGCTAACTTCAAAACACAACTTAAATCGTAATCCCTTTTTTTCTATTTCTCTTTCAATCGTTTTCCTTACTCCCGATTCAGGTTCCCTCCATATAATTGGATAATCAATCAGTTCTTCTAGCATTACCCCATTTTTCCACCGGTCCGCCTTTGGATGATCCTTCCAGTAAATCAACACAATCTGATCCTTCCACCATCTTTTAATTTGAAAAGTCTCAGGGACTTCCTCCTCAATAGGATCTTCTACAAAACCCAAATCCAAATCACTCATTCTACGGAAAAGCTCATGCGTTGGCGCAGTTTCAACAGAAATACGAATACCTGGGAACTTTTTTTGAAATTCTACCAAAGAAAGTGGAATATAATAATTAGACGCAGTCACCGTAGCCCCAATACGCAAGGTACCAGCGTACAATCCTCTTAACCTTCGGATATATCCTTCGGCTTTTTTCATATTCTCTTCAAGGGCAACGGCAAATACCATTAACCCTTCGCCAGCAGGAGTAAGAACCACTTCATGCCCTTTTCTACGGTATAAAGGCTCGCCGACAGCCATATTAAGTTGCCGAAGCCTAGCAGAAATCGCTGGTTGGCCAAGATTTAAGAGCTCCGCTACCCGTGTAACACTTTTTTCTCGTATGACTTTTAAGAGCGTCAGTAAGTGATTCGGATTGAGTTCTACTGTATCTGCTCCCTGGATTTTCTGAAAAATAAAGTCATTATCATTTTCCATGATAATATAATTTTTTTTTTTAAAATAAAAGTCAATAAATTTTATCAATAGATTTTGTAAAAAAGTTTATATAAAAATAAAATTATTAATTTTTTTCTAATATTCTTCAAAAAATAAGAAACTCTTTAGTCTTTGAACCTATAATTAACAGTAGGTTCAAGGCCCAGAGACAGGTAGACTCAATTGGTGTCAATGAGACAGAGCAGAAGCTGATCTAGCAGTTGCAAAAGAACAAAATTTTCTAAAAAGAAAAAGGCTTTGAATGCTTGCTTCCGATGCGAAAGGGGACGCCTATATTCTTTCTTAAATAGAATGGGTAGCTTGCCTCTCTGGTGATGAGCTTGGCTACCTATCGTTAAGAATGAAGCAAAAAGAAGAATTATAGAGGGAGGTTGCTTGCTGGCTTTATTGCCTTTTTAGGTGACAGTGTTTTTCAGGATCCAAAATGGATTTTCTTATTTTTTTATAGCCCACCAATAGCGAAACTCGCTGAACCTCAGGGTTCCCCGATGTCTACCAACCCATCTAGGAACATAAGGGAGTTCTTGGCGTTTTAGCAAAATGATCCCATCGGCTCCATGTTCAACGGCCACCCTGGCCGCATGCTTCCGTTGCCTATTGGTTTCAATCAATCCCAAAACCCGGTAAGGATAATTAGGCTGAGAGTCAACCCAGACATCAACAGGGACTGTTTTCCCATCTATCACAAGGGAGAGGATTTGAGGTTTTGATCGAACACTCCCGGGGCCATGCCGTTCCGGCTTCGGAGCAGGAAAAAAACTCGTTTTGGCTAGAACCGGCGAGCTCAAAAGAAGAAGACTAAAAAAGATAAAACTAAGCTTTTGTATTTCTCTTGATTTAAGCATGATACTTAATAATGAAAAAAACCAATCGAGAAAAGGTAAAAAGCAAAAAATTTTTATGATTTTTGTCTTTCTTTTACACGCATTGAATCTATTGAATAGCCATTATGTCTTCACCAGCCCCCCTTACTAGAGAACAAATAGACATACAGTTAGATTTTCAACACATTCCCTATGAGTCAACCGCAGAGATTCCTGTTGGGATCCATTTCATTGGACAACAAAGGGCCTATGATGCCTTTGACTTTGGCTTATCCGTTTCTAAACCGGGTTATAACATTTTTGTCATGGGACCTCCTGGAATAGGTAAAAAAGCTTTTTTAGAAAAGATTTTGCAAGAACGCGCTGCAACGGGGCCTTTGCCTTCTGATTGGTGTTACGTGTTTAATTTTGAAGAGGAAAACAAGCCCAAAGCCTTAGCGTTTGCAGCTGGGAAAGCTTCAGAATTTGCTGAAGATATGGCTAGAGTTGTCGACGATCTGAAGATAGGAATTCCCTCTATCTTTGAAAGCGACGAATATAGAACGAGAGCTCAAGAAATTGAACAAGAATTTCTTGATCGGCGGGAAGAAGCCCTTAATCAACTTAGGGAAAGGGCTCAAAAAGAAGGGATCGCCCTTCTGCAGACACCAGCTGGCATTGCTTTTGCTCCTTTTAAGGGGGGAGAAGTTCTTGATCCAGAGAAATACAACGCGTTGCCTGAAGAAGAAAAAAGAAGGATAGAAGCAGCCATTCGAAAGCTGCAAGAAGAACTCACGGCTATTCTCAGACAGATTCCAAAGTGGAGGAAAGAAGCTCAGAACAAATTGCGAGAACTCAACCGGAGTTATATTCAGGGGTTAGTTTCCAGTTTGTTTGAGGAGCTGAAAGCTAAATACAAAAAAATGGAGGCGGTGTTACTTCATCTGGAGGAAATCCAAAAAGATGTCTTAAAAAACGCTGAAAATTTCCGTCTGCCTCGGGAATCTGAGGGCCCTCCCATTCCTGGTATGTCTGGACCAAGCCAATCGATGGAATATTTTCTTAGGCGCTATAAGGTCAACGTTATCATTGATCATTCTAAATCCAAAGGCATCCCCATCGTCTTCGAAGATAATCCTACCTTTGTAAACCTCACCGGCCGAATTGAACATATCGCTCAAATGGGCGCCCTCCTCACTGATTTCACACTGATACGTCCGGGAGCCTTACACCGTTCCAATGGAGGCTATCTTATTGTGGATGCTTTACGGGTTCTTTCTCATCCCTATTCTTGGGAAGGACTAAAACGGGCCTTACGCAGCCAACAGATTAAAATAGAGCCTTTAGGAGAAGCTTTGGGATTATTGAGCACGGTATCCTTAGAACCACAACCTATTCCTTTAAATCTAAAGGTTATCCTGATCGGTGATCGGTTGATCTATTACCTGCTCTATCAATTTGACCCTGAGTTCAAAGACCTCTTCAAAATCACCGCTGATTTCAGCGAAGAATTCGATGCCTCTCCTCAAAATCTTCTTCCCTACTGTCAACTAATTGCTTCCCTCTGCCAAAGCCAGGGCATAGCTCCACTCGAAAAGTCGGCACTACGGCTGATTGTTAAGCAGAGCTTGAGATTTTCTCAGGATGCAAAGAAATTTTCCCTAAATATACGAAAAATCCTCGATCTTTTAGAAGAAAGTGAGTACTGGAGAAAAAAAGAAAATGCTCCATTAATTTCTGCAGGACATGTGCAATCCGCTATTATATCTTCTTATAAAAGGATCAACCGGGTAGAGGAACAATTAAAAGAGTCGATCCAGCGCCAAATCCTACTCGTTGAGACCAAAGGAAGGAAGGTAGGGCAAGTCAATGGGCTAGCCGTAATAGATATGGGGAATTTTATGTTTGGCTATCCAACAAAAATCACCGCCAGAGTTAGATTTGGCAACGGGCATGTCATTGATATAGAAAGAGAAGTCAAATTAAGTGGTCCTATCCATTCGAAAGGAGTTCTTATTCTTTCTGGTCTTCTGGCAGGCAGGTATTTGCCAGAGGAACCTCTATCGCTAAGTGCCACACTTGCTTTCGAACAATCCTACTCCCTTGTAGAAGGGGATAGTGCTTCAGCAGCGGAACTATGTGCTCTTCTTTCTGCCCTTTCCGAGTATCCCATTTATCAATCCATTGCTATTACCGGGTCAATCAATCAGCTTGGAGAAATCCAAGCCATTGGAGGGGTGAATGAAAAAATTGAAGGGTTCTTTGACACCTGCTCTGTCAGGGGATTCGATGGGAACAATGGGGTCATTATCCCCTCGTCCAACCTTCAACACCTCGTTTTGAAAGAGGAGGTACTGGAAGCTGTGGAAAAAGGACTCTTTAAGATATATGCGGTGAAAACAATTGATGAGGCGATGGAAATTCTTACTGGAATACCGGCCGGAGAGAGGGACGCTCAAGGAAAATATCCGCCAGAAAGTATCAATGGAAAGGTTGAAGCAAAGCTATCCCAATTTGCGAAACGGGCTCAAAAATTTACTTCTCCAGACCAAAAAGCTGCGAGCATAGCTGCAGAAGAAAAAAATGATAAGTAAAATCCTTCTTTTCGAAAATGTGCCGTTTTCACTTAGAATGGCAGCCTTGCTGGCCTCAAAGTTTAGAGCAGAACTTTTAGGTCTATTCATTGAGGATCTCAATCTTCTAAGACTTAGCTCTCTGCCTTTTGCCTTTGAAACAGAGATCCATTCAGCTCTAACAAGATCCTTAGAACCTGAATCCCTTCTTAGAAGATTTCGAACAATGGCAAACCAAATGGAACAACAAATAGCAGCCATTGCCAAAGAACTCAACATTCCCTGGTCCTTTCAGACCGCTCGAGGTTTCCTCTGGATGGAACTCATCGAAGCAGCAAAAAACTGTGATCTCATCATCGTCTCTCAAAAAGGACCCTTTTCTAATTTTCTATCTTTTTATGAAGACCCCCTTTTTCAATTGCTAGAAGAAGCCAAAAAACCCGTGCTTTTCCTTCCATCCGACAAACCCCTGGAACCACCCTTTGGAGTATTGATCAATCCTTCCAAAGATTTCCTTCCCATTCTTACTTTTGCCGCAAACCTCGCAAAAAAGTTTAACGGCGCGCTGACACTCTTTGTCTTCAATGGGAGCCTGTCCTCTACCCAAAAAAATTACATCGAAGAGCTGGCTAGCGACATGGCTCAACTTTCCGTTATTGAAGGCTTAGGGAAAGATCCAATGGCTCTTGTCTCTACTATTGCTGAAGAAAAAATAGGTTTGCTGATTTTTTCTATGACTGGAATCGGCTTGAAAAAAGTCACTTTGAAGTCCTTACTGCGGAAGCTCCACTGTCCAGTATTGTTATCTCCATAAGCCTTTGTCAAAATTCAGTTTTGCACACTTTGTTGATTTAAAAAAATTCGCATATAGACTTGCCTCACCCGATTATTATGAATTAAAAAAATAGCGGTGTTGCTTTCATGACTGCGAATACTTTAAACCCATTTTGTCATCCTATCCTTTCTCTTTATCCTGAAAGACTCACCCCTGATTCGGCCTGGCATAGCCACATCCCTTTTGCATTTTGGGTGACAGCCGCTGCTGCACCCCAGCTCTTCGTTGAAATTGGTCTCTATAAACTTGACTCATACTGTGCTTTTTGTCAGGCCGTTAAATATTTACACTATCCCACCGCCTGTTATGGCATTGATCACTGGAATGGGGATGAAAATACGCCTCCGGTAGAAAAAGAAGAGCAAGAACTGCTCGAAGCTTATCATTATCCTCGCTACGGTTCTTTTTCAAAACTCCTGTCCACTAGCTTCGATGACGCACTGGACTTTTTCAAAGATGGCTCCATAGACCTCCTGCATATCGATGGATCTTCAACCTATCCTTCCGTTCGTCATAATTTCGAAAAATGGCTGCCGAAGATGAGTGACCGAGGCATTGTTCTCCTCCATGGCACCAATGCCCGGGGAAAAGACTATGGAAGCTGGTTGTATTGGGAAGAAATAAAAGAATCCTATCCCTACTTCCATTTTCTGCATGGCTATGGACTTGGTGTCCTGGCCGTAGGCAAAGAAATAGCTGAGCCTTTAAAACCTTTGTTCGATCTTAAAAAAGAAGAGATCGATGTCGTTCGTTCTTTTTTTATGCGACTTGGAGAAGGAATCGAAGCCATTGTAAGAAATGAAAAATTAAGAAAAGAAAAAGAAAATCTTTCTAGAAAAATAAAGGAGCTGGAGACCAATATTCAGGAAAGTGCAATCCTAAGAATTCAATTTAAAGAAAAAGAAAAAGAAGCTACTGAGCTTGCTGAAAAAATAAAAGACTTGGAAGAAAAAGAAAAAGAGTTCTGCCGCAATCTTTCTGTTCTCACAAAGCTCCCCTTAGAAGAACCACTGGATCTATCCCTTACTTTCAACTCATTAAAGGAATTTCTTTCTGAACAGGATCATCAGCTCAAGATTCTGAATGAGCAACTACAGCTCCTGCAAAAAGAAAAAGAAGCCTTACAACAAAAAGAAGAAGAGCTCAACAAAATAAAACAACTGAGTGCCCAAGAAAAAACAGTCAGTAGTATACAAAGCCCAATCAAGACTCCAAAAACAAGTTCTACTATCGAACAACTCAAAGTCGTTATTGAAAAAGAGCCGACTCCATTCGATTCTGCAGAAAGCCTAAAAAAGACACAACTCCATTTATCCAACCTAGAAAAAGAATTTCATACCTATCAGAATCGATTGATTGAAGAAATTCGTAGAATAAACTGCTTGGATGCTAAAAGATTAGAGCAACAATGTAAAATGTATCGAAAAACAGCCAAGAAGAACTCTTTTTTTGCCTGTCTTTTTAATCCAAAAGCAAGAGAAGAAAACAAGCTGTTTGAAAAGGTGCTTCAACTCAATCTTTTTGACCCTGATTTTTATGTTCTCCAGGCTCCTGATGTCCCTAAAGAAGAGGCTTTACGGCATTATATCAGGGAAGGCTATATGGCCGATCTCAATCCCAATCCCTATTTCGACACAGCTTTCTACATCAAACAAAACCCAGAGGTGACACAGCAAAATATCAATCCACTCATTCATTATATAGAAGAAGGGGCGATCAACAGGAAAAATCCTAGCCCTTACTTTGATACCCAATATTACTTAGAACAGTATCCAGAAGTAGCTGAACAACAATTAAATCCCCTTTCCCATTTTTTGATTCAAGGAAGAAAAGAAGGAAGGCTCTCTCGACCCATTCTCAAAATTGGATCTCGGATGCGCCCGAATTTGCTGCTTAGAGAAGCTTCAAACAACCCTCCCTGTCCAGTCTGTGGCAAAGAGTTGCCAATCAAAATCTCTTCCACGCCCAGCCATGATCAGATCCTTTGTCCCTATTGCCATTCAAAAGAATTAGATTTTGAATTAAGTAATAAATTAATTGAAGAACTGAATCTTCCCGCCAAATCTTTAAAAGAAGCAACCGAAAGCCTACAACAAACAAAACTTCTCCTCCTTGGCTTATCTAAACCAATGCAAGAGATTTTGTCAGGTTGTAAAGAAGCCTTTTCTAGTCCAACTCTACAACTGCAAAGTCATGAGCCACTACCTAGTGAATCTTTTGACATTGGGGTTGGAGCGCTTCCTGAAACTTTTAGCTATGATAATAACCCAATCTTCGATCAAATCTTTATGGCTTTGAAACCAGCTGCCAAATTTATTTTTTCTTTGCCTCTTTACGCTAGCATTCCCTTAACAGAGAAAGAAAAAGAAGCAGCCGAGCAAGCCAACATGACTTTGTCTCAGGCTCTCACTAATGAAACCAAACCTACTCCAATCGCCTTTCAAATTTTAGAAAAACTAAAAGAAAGTGGCTTTCAGTTGATCAAACCTAGCGAAGTGAATCCTGACCTCCCTCTTCCTAGAGTAATCGTCATGGTAAAGAAGAGTGTTTAACAAAACGACAAGCTTATTTTCTATGCCAACGTTTTAGCTAAGTCTGCTAGCCAAGAATCCTACGATGCTAGAAAGCTAGGGGGAGTACCTTTACTCTAGCTGCCTAATGAAAGAAAAATACTCGGCGGTTGCATACGTCATCGCCTACCCATTATGGAATGATCTGGGGTAGCCTTAATATTAGTCGATGCCGCTTTTGTGCTTTTGAGATAGTTAGCCAGAAGATTCACCGGTGCCTCCAGTTCCAAAAAGAAATTATCCGAAATGGACTATGGCAAAAGTTGCTCATGGAGTAGCTATCCAACACTCAAACCATAACCCGTAGTGATGGCGCTAGGAGTGTGCGTTATAGACCTTGCTTTTGTTTCCATTTTTATTTTATTAGATTTATATCCATGACTTTTCCTAGTTTGCGTAAACTCCCCTTTTATTCACAAGCCAACGATCGGCTTTTATCGAAATTCTGGAAGCTTCTTTTACCAAAAACCGATGATGAACTGCAGGCGCTTGCTCTGGAAGCCAAAAGAATTACTCAACTTTATTTCGGGAAGACCTTGCGGCTTTATGCCCCTCTTTATCTTTCCAACGAATGCATTAATAGCTGTTCCTATTGTGGTTTTTCCAGGGACAACTCGATTTTGAGGCTTACCCTTACTCCATCAGAAGTTCTTCAAGAGGCTACGTATCTTTGGAACGAAGGCTTTCGTTCGATCCTCCTTGTGGCTGGAGAACATCCAAAATTTGTCTCTTTAAGTTATCTAGAAGAGTGTGTAACCAAAATTCGTCCTCTCTTTCCGTCAATCGCTATAGAAGTTGCGCCTTTAGAGACTGCTGAGTACGAAAGAATGATAGAAGCAGGAGTAGAAGGGGTAGTTGTTTATCAAGAAACTTATAATCCTGAACTCTATAGCCTATACCATCGTTTTGGTCCCAAAAAAGATTTTTTCTGGAGACTCGAATCAGTGGAAAGAGCGTATGCTGCCGGTGCACGAAGATTAGGCATAGGAGCACTCTTTGGGCTGGCTCCATGGAAAGAAGAAGCACTTTGTCTGGCTGCACACTGCTCTTATCTTTTGAAAAAATGTTGGCGTGCCTATCTTACCATTTCTTTGCCTCGGCTTCGGCCCGCAGCCGGCGGGTTCACCCCTCCTTATCCATTGGGTGATCGGGATATTTTCCATTTTATGTGCGCCTTCCGTGTCTGCTTCCCTCAAGTTGGCATTGTTCTTTCTACTAGGGAAGAGCCCGCATTTAGAGAAAGATTGATCCCATTTGGAATCACGGCGATGAGTGCTGGTTCCAGAACAGAACCAGGAGGCTATACTTTGGCCGGAATCCACGCTCTACACAGAGGTTCTAAAGGAAAAGTAATAGCACTCTGTGAAGAAGAAAAAAAAGTGGCTAAAGCCACCGAACAATTCGAAATAAGTGATAGAAGAGATGCTAAAGAAATTGCTACCGTTCTCAAAAAAATGGGCTATGAGCCTGTATGGAAGGATTGGGAATCATGCCTGAACAAATCCAAATTACAGTGAATGGTCAGCTTATTTCTGTGCCAAAAAACACCTCCGTTCTACTGCTTCTCAAACAATTGAATCTCGATCAGAACATTGTTTTTGTTGAGTTAAATAAAAACGCTCTATTAAAAAAAGAATATGAGCAGACTATTCTCCAACCAAATGATAGGCTTGAGCTTGTCCGCGTAACAGCCGGAGGATAGTTTCCTGTTAAGCTCTAAGCATCCACTAGTCTTGAGCCAAATTGTTTTCCAGAATTTGTAAAGCTTGTTTATCCAAAGCTAAAATATCCTCAACCTTCTCTCCAACTATACAGTAATGGCCCATCTTTCTTCCCACTCGAGGCTGTTTCTTCCCATAAAGATGCAGTTTTAAACCGGGCAGTTTTAACAATTCTGCCCAATTCGGCTGATTGTCTCCCCGCCATAAGTCTCCCAATAGATTACGCATGCACCCATTACATCTGGCAGTGGTTTCACCCAAAGGAAGATTACAGATGATTCTTAGCAGCTGTTCAAATTGGCTTGTTATGCAGACATCCAGGCTAAAGTGCCCTGAATTATGAGGTCTAGGCGCCAATTCATTGACTAGAATATCCTCGTTCTCAGTCAAAAAGAATTCCACAGCCAAAAGCCCGATTAAGTCCAAAGCAGAAGCTATTTCGAAAGCAATCTCCATGGCTTCCTTTTCCAACCTTTTTCCTAAGCCCGAAGGAATAATTGTAAAGTCTAAAATTCCTTTCTTATGGAAATTCCGTGGAATTGGGAAAAAAGAAACATTCTTTTTATGATCCCGGCCAATAATAACAGAAAACTCAGCAAGAAGCTCAACCCTTTTTTCAAGCAAGGCTACATCTGGTTTTCCTATATTCTCCCATGCTAAAAAACAATCTTCAATGGATGACAAAGAAACCTGTCCTTTTCCATCATAGCCAAGCTGCGCGGTCTTTAGAATCGACGGGAAACCAAGTTCAGCTGCTACAGAACCTAATTCCTCGGGTCTATTCACCACCTTGTAAGAAACCGTAGGGAAGCCGCGTTTGGATAAAAACTCTTTTTCACGAACCCTATGTTGGCATATTTCAAGCACAGCTGCAGATGGGAAAAGAAGCGATTCTTCTTCGAGTTTTCTTAGGGCTAAAGAAGAAATATTTTCAAATTCGTAGGTAAGCACATCGGCAGCAGCAGCAAAATCCATTAATTTATCGATGTCATCGTATCCCCCAATCCAATGCTTATCAGCAATAGCTGCCGCTGGACAAAAAGGATCAGGATCATAGATCACCACTCCATAGCCAAGCCTTCTAGCCTCCATCGCGGCCATTCTTCCTAACTGGCCGCCTCCAAGAATACCAATCACTGCTCCTGGCAAAATTTCTTTCATAAACCATCACAAAGATTCCTCAAGGACTTTTCTAGTTTGTTCTGCCCGGAATGCCTCTAGCTTTTCAGCTAACTGCTTATCCTCTAAGGCCAAAATAGAAACGGCCAATAAAGCCGCATTTTTTGCCCCACTTTCTCCAATCGCTAAACAGCCTACCGGTATCCCAAATGGCATTTGAACGATTGAAAGGAGCGAATCCACTCCACGAAGCACTTTACTCTCAATGGGTACCCCAAGGACAGGCAACCTCGTATAAGAAGCAATCATACCAGGCAGGTGCGCAGCCCCTCCGGCTCCTGCAATTATTACTCGAATCCCTCTCTTGGCCGCGCTCAGTCCGTAGGTCCTGAGAAGCTCAGGTGTTCTATGGGCCGATACAATTTTTTTTTCACACCTAACGGAAAACTCTTCCAGGATATCGACAGCCGCCTTCATTGTCTGCCAGTCGGATCGACTGCCCATAACGACTCCTACAAGAGGAAAGGATTCATTGTTTTGTCCTTGGTTCATCTATTCAAAGCCTTTCTATTCATGCTTTTCAAAGGAAACTTTTTCATAATTTTCAGGCAGATCTCCTCCACAGGCCATAACCTACCCATACCATAATCCCCACAGGCAAGCTCTCCCTCCTCTGGACCAATGAATTCCACCCCCCTTTGCTTCAATGTCTGCACATTTTGCTGTACAGCAGGATGCCGCCACATCTGAACGTTCATAGCTGGAGCAATCCATACGGGGGCAACGGTTGCAAGCAAGAGGGAGGTCAACAGATTGGGCGCTAGCCCTAGGGCATACTCTGCGATAATATTGGCAGTAGCTGGAGCAAGAAGAATGAGTCCTGCCTTCTGAGCTAGTTCGATATGAAGTGGTCTGCCATTGAGTAAGTTTTCCTGCATCTCATCTGTATACGCTTTCCGGTGTGTCAGGCACTCAAAAGAAAGCGGTTTAATGAATTGAGTGGCTGCTGGAGTAAGAACAGCATCCACCATATAGCCTTCCTTAGAGAGAACACTTGCTAGCTCCACAGCCCTAAAAGCCGCAATCGATCCACTCACACCAAGAACTATTGAAAAAGAATCCATGGTTTTCTCTTGGCTCATAGAAAGAACTATCTTACGCGGTGGACTTTTTCTGTATAGTAGGACATAACCACTAAAATCAAAGCATAATAAAAGAGAACCACTAAAATTTTTGTGAATCTTTTATGTTCTTCATTAACTACGCTTTTTATAGCATCTAATTATTGCATCTAATTATTGACCTAGCTGCTGCCTGTACGCTTCGTAGAAACGGAGTGTTTCAAATGAAAAAAACGCCTTTTATTCTTAATAGTAAATCTCAAAAAGGTGCTTCAATCAATGTGAGTCTACGGCTCAGATAACGCTCAGCACGCATGATCGCTCTAAATTTTGTTAAATCTTCTTCCATCGAACCACTAAGAATGGTGTATTTAAATTCAGGCCAAAGTTTCATTTCTTCCCTGGCTGCTTTCAACCGAATGGCCAGCTCCTCTTCGGTTTCTGTTCCTCTCTTCCTTAACCTTCTTTCCAGCTCTTCAATAGTCGGAGGCATGATAAAGACATCGACTAATGCATTTCTTAATAGGGGATCATTACTTTGCCGGATCTGCCTGGCACCCTGAACATCTATGTCCAATAGGACATCTGTACCGTTTTTCAATGCATCGATTACGGTGCTCTTCAACGTTCCATAGTAATGACCGTGAACCTTAGCATGCTCAAGGAATTCCTGAGCCGATAGCTTTTGCAAAAACTCTTCCTCAGTTAAAAAAAAATAATCTTCTCCATTCACTTCTCCTACCCGAGGCGGCCTAGTCGTACAGGATATGGAAAAGATGAAGTCTGGGCTTTTCCTTAAATTAGTACAAAGAGTGCTTTTCCCTGCTCCAGAAGGAGCTGATATTACAAATAAAATTCCTTCTCTTCGAAAAAACTTTTGCATTAAAAAAAATATTCAAAATTCAATCGCAAAATAAAGAAAATCTTCAGCATACACTGTTTTTTTTCTTACAACAAAGAGCGGAACGAATTAAAATTTTTTACTGCTAAATTTTATATTTCCTATCCATCAGATCCCCTGCCTTTTATTTTTGATAGTCAGGATAGCTTAGCGCCACATAAAGACCGGTTTCTTTACTGTTCCTAAAAACATACATCCTAGGGACTTGCTCACGCCTGCCCCAGGTACGTTCTTTCCGCCTTGGTTTTGTACCGGGATGATTCAGGATTAACAAGACCGTTTCATTCTCCAGAGGAGCTGGACAGTATTAGTCTGATCTCTTAATTATCTCCCCTAAACGCAAGAAAATTCTTTCTCTTGTAGTTTCGTCTGCTTGCTTTCAATCCCCCAGCCGTTCGGTTACCGTTTTATCCTGGGCCAGACAAAATCTTGCCAGAGCTTCCCACTGAGCCCTTAGATCCTTCCTTTTGCCTGGCACTAGAGACTTTTGTGTCGGCGCTTATGCGGTGGCCTCATCACTTTTTGCTACTGCGTGCTTACGCTCCGACCGATCAGCATGGCAAACTTCTTTGGCGAATAGATGTTCGCCAGGTCTATTCATAACTAGATTGGCATCGCAATAATAATCACTATTCTTTACTCTCATCAAAGAGACGTATTCAAAAGCTTCTTTTCGATGGAATTTAACCGTAGAACCTATAGCCTTCTATGCTTGTTAAAACACACAGTTGCCTAAGAAGGATGGGAAATTTCTCCAAATGCTTAGTTTCAGCCTTTTTGGCCTTTATTTTGGAGGGCTGCGATTTGATTGACGTCTTTATCTCCTCTTCCAGAAAGATTAACGGCCACGATGGCTCCTTTGGGAAGCTCACGGCAGAGTTTCAAGCAGTAGGCTACCGCATGCGCACTTTCCAGTGCTGGCAATATTCCTTCGGTCTGAGACAACAAGAAAAAACCCTCCAAAGCCTCTGCATCCGAAACCTTCGTGTATTCAACTCTCAAATGATCTCTTAAAAAAGCATGCTCTGGACCCACTGCTGGATAATCCAGCCCGGCGGACACTGAATGCGTGGAGGCGATCTGCCCATTTTCATCTTGTAGCACAAAAGTTTTTGTCCCATGGAATATGCCTAGTTTTCCAGAAGCAAAACGGGCAGCATGCTCGCCTAGGGCTTCTCCATTGCCTCCCGCTTCTACCCCAATAAGCCGAACCTGCGGATCAGACAAAAAACCATAAAAAAAGCCTATGGCATTACTCCCTCCTCCCACACAGGCAATGGCCACATCTGGAAGCCTCCCCTCTTGCTTAAAAAACTGCGCCCGACACTCTTCCCCAATCACTTTTTGGAAATCCCTTACGATCATTGGAAAAGGATGCGGCCCCAAAGCCGATCCAAGGACATAATGGGTAGTACGCAAATTGATCACCCAATCCCTCATCCCTTCATTAATAGCTTCTTTCAAAGTCTTTTGCCCAACTCTAACAGGATAGACTTCTGCTCCAAGCATTTGCATGCGGGTAACATTCAGAGCTTGCCTTTCCATATCCACCTCACCCATGTAAATACGGCATTCCATCCCAAAGAGTGCACAAGCAGTGGCTGTAGCTACACCATGTTGACCAGCTCCTGTCTCTGCCACAATCCGTTTCTTCCCCATCCGTTTAGCTAGAAGGACCTGCCCTAGTGTATTGTTGATTTTATGAGCTCCAGTATGCAGCAGATCTTCTCTTTTGAGGTAGACTTTTTTATCCCCAAGCATCGAAGAAAGCCTTTTGGCATAATAT
This sequence comes from Candidatus Methylacidiphilum fumarolicum, assembly GCF_949774925.1. Lineage (GTDB taxonomy): Bacteria > Verrucomicrobiota > Verrucomicrobiia > Methylacidiphilales > Methylacidiphilaceae > Methylacidiphilum > Methylacidiphilum fumarolicum. The sequence continues at coordinate 327,039 of NZ_OX458932.1, read as the reverse complement.
AAGGGAGTGGGTCTACCGGCATAATTTTTTAAAAGCTCATCGAGTTCTTCCTTGAAATGAGGATCTGTTTGGGCCTTTTTATAAGCGTCTTCAAGCTCGAGCAAGGCTTCCATCAAGGATTCCGGAGCAAAGCGTCCGCCATACGGACCAAAATAGCCCAAAGAATCTGGAAGCTTTAATGAAAAAGTCTCTCTTTTTTGCATATTTCTATAAATTCTGACAGTTTCTTTTTGTCTTTTTTCCCTGGATAGCTTTCCACTCCACTGGAAACATCCACTCCAAAAGGCTTGACTTCTAAGAGTGCTTTTTGAATATTCTCCGGATTCAGGCCTCCGGCAAGTATAAAAGGTTTTTGAGAATGCCGTTGTAGTGCTGCAGCCTCTTTCCAGTCAAAAGGGATACCGGACCCACCCCATTGTTCAGATTTGGAATCCAAAAGAAAAGCATGAACGATTTCCTCCCATAGATCCATTTTCCTTTCGAAGGGAGGTCTTAGAGCCTTAATGATGTTTCTACATTGCCAGCAATCCGCCTTGCTGTCTTCCTCTCCATGCAGCTGCCAAAGATCGATGGGCAGTTCTTTTTCAAGGGCTTCTATTTGTTCTTGGCTTGGATTAACAACGACAGCCACTTTCACAATCCTAGGGGGAAGCCGAAGCATCACTTTGGCAGCTGAGGCAACTGTTAGATATCTAGGGCTTTTGGGATAAAAGACAAAACCTAGAGCATCTGCGCCAAACTCCACCGCCATAAGCGCATCTTCTAGAGAAGTTATACCGCATATTTTAATCCAGACTTTCGAAGAATCCCCAAAGAAACTCAAGCTCATAGATGCCCAGTTGCCGGACCTAAAAAAACGTGCTTTTCCTTGTGCCTTTTGGGAAAGAAGAAGGAGCAAAAAATTCTGGAATGACAGTCTCAGGATTTTCTTGTCGCATGAGAAATTCTCCAATCAGCACCGCATCGACTCCCCTTATCCTTAAGTCAGAAAGATCATCACTGGTTTCTATCCCACTTTCGCTAACTACAATTTTATTTTCTGGAATCCTGGGAAGCAATCTTCTGGTAGTCCTCAAATCCACAGAGAATGTTCTTAAATCTCTATTATTAATTCCAATAATCTCTGCTCCGGCTTCAAGAGCTTTATCTATCTCCTCTTCGTCATGTACTTCTACCAAAACTTCCATTCCAAGCTTCCGGCAAAAGCTATAGAGTCTTAAAAAATGCTTCCACGGTAGGGCAGCAACGATCAGCAGCAATGCATCAGCCCCGATAAGTAGGCTCTCTAGAACCTGCACTTCATGAATGATAAAATCTTTACGCAGCATTGGAAGAGTCACCTTTTGTCTAATCTTCTTAAAATCTTCCAAAGAGCCATTAAAAAATTTTGAATCAGTAAGCACGCTTAGACAGTCGGCCCCGCCTTTACGATACTTTATGGCTTGCGTCACAGGATCTTTGGTTGGAGCGATTGGTCCTGCTGATGGGGAAGCCCTTTTAAATTCAGCGATCAATCCTAACCTTTTCCTATGGACCAAAGCGGAGGAAAAAGTGGGTTTGGAGAAAGGCCGATTGGCTAGCTCTTTTTCCATCTTCGCCTGCAAAGGCAATAGCTTCTTTATTTCTTCTTTTTTAGAAGCAATAATCGTTTCTAACCTATTCCTTGGATAATCCATAAAAACTCTTTTCGCTAGTTTTAACAAAACTATCCATGTTTTAAGGCCTTATTATGTAAAAAAAATGTATTAATCCAAAGAAAAACGATATTTTTTTAAACATTTTTACTTTTTATAGAGTAAAACCTTATGACCTGAATTCCAATCAAAACGTATTGACTTTTAAACGAAAAGCGAAAATAAATTGGCAACCATGCGGCTTGACAGACTGGTTCTTTGGCTATTTTTACTGCTATCATCCTATATCTTCAGCCCAAGAAGCTTAGCTGTTGTTCCTCCCCAAGATGAGTTTTTGAACATCTATCTTGCCTTACAAGAAGCGGAGCAGATGGAAAAAAAAGGAGAGATAGCCGGAGCCTTCCAAAGGTATACCGAATGTTGTAAGCGGCTAGAATTGTTGAAAAAAAATTTTCCAGAATGGGAACCTGGGATTCTGAATTTCCGTATTAATTTTGTTAAAGACAAACTGAGTCTTCTTGGCCAGAAACTAGGGAAAACGCCTGATGAAGTTCAAAAAAATGTTTTAACTGCTCTCAATGCTTCCAGAACCGAGCCACCCTCTTTGGAATCAAATAACGATGTCATTAAAAGTCTTCTTTCTAAACACGACAAAAGTTCAAAGTCCGATGAAGAGGTTCCCAAACTCAAATACCGCATTAGTCAATTAGAAGCTGAATTATCCCAGACAAAAATGAAGCTTGAGGAAGCGGTTTCCGAAGCTAATATGCTCAGGAATAGGCTTGCAGCTACACAAAAAGAGCTGGCGATGTTTAAATCAACCAACATCGAAAGCAAAATCACTGCCGTTCTCCAGGAAAACAATTCCTTGAAAGCGAAACTAGCTCAAGCTGAAGCCAAAATAAGAACGCTGCAGGCGGGCAATAGCGAGGCGGGGATTGCCGCCCTTCGAGATCAGCTGAAGGGAGTACAGGAACAACTTTCTATTTTGGAAAGAGAAAACGAAGTTTTCAGAAACACAGCAAGCACCCTAAAGGCACAGTTAGAGATTGCCCAACAGAAACTTGCTGAATCAGCCCGGGACTTAGCAAACGCTCCCAATACCGAGTCTTTAAGAAAAGAAAACGAAATTTTAAGAGGGATTATCAACAGACAGCTTCAGGAACAAGCTCGAAGAGATTCGGCTAAAAGACTTGTTGTGGAAGAACTACAGAATCTCAAAATCGATTCAAAATTTCTACAAAAACAGCTTGAATTTTTGTCTTCCCCAGTGGTCACCCTTTCTCCAGAAGAACAAGCTTTACTCAAAGCGCCTATAAATCCAAATCTAAGTGAAATCCAACAATCTACTTTTGAAGCCCAGCTCACCAAACCTCCAGAGGAGTCCCTTCCCACCGCCCAGTCAAACGCTATGCCTAAGACTGAATCTCCAGACGGGTCCTCAAGCGATCATGTTCAGAACACAGCTACAATTGTTCCTCCAGCAACTCAACAGGTCGCCTATCAGGCTCCCCATGAGGGGAGTGCGATTCAGTCTGATCCAAAACCACAAACCGATCCACCCCATTCAGCTGGAAGCAATGAGCTACAAGCTTCTCTGCCTGCAGACATTCAAAAGCTTGTTGACGAAGCTTCCACTCTTTTTTCTGAGCAACATTATCAAGAGGCAGCAGAAAAGTATCATCAAATCCTGGAGAAATTCCCTAACAGTGTAACTGCTTGGGCTAATTTAGGGGTAATTTATTATCAGCAAGGACAACTCAAAGAAGCCGAAAACGCCTTAGCACAGGCTCTAAAACTTAACCCCAACGACGCCTTTTCTCATTCAATCTTAGGAATTGTATATTACCAGGAAGGGCTTTTTGATAATGCTGTCACCGAACTGACTCGAGCAATAGTTATCAACCCTAACGATCCCAAAACCAGGAATTATCTTGGAATAGCCTGTTCAAAGAAAGGATGGCAGGAAGCAGCAGAAAAAGAGCTAAGAAAAGCGCTTGAATTGGATCCTAACTATGGGGATGCTCATTTTAACCTTGCTGTCATCTATGCCACCCAACGACCTCCAGCTAAGGAGCTTGCCAAAAGGCATTATCAGGATGCCCTTAGTCTTGGTATCCCCAAGGATCCAAGCTTGGAAAAATTTCTTGAATAGAGTTTCCAAACTTTTAGCGCTGGTATACCCATCTCTTTCTATAGGATGCAAATGCCTCCACTGATTCCATCTAGTTTTTTGAATTGAATGTATTAGGCTTAAAGCTAGAATTTCAGAAATGGAAGGAGCACCTATCCTCTCTCTTAATGGAATTGCCTGGGATTCCTTCACTCCAAAGAGGATGTTGGGAAAGGCTATGAGAGTTTGGATTCAGTCCCGGCACAGACGCCTTGGAACCAGAGGAAAAACCAACCTTGGCCTAGGAAGCACAAGTTTTATAAAGCTGCTAAAGAAGACAAATTCGACTGCACGCTCAAAGTGGTTATATAGTATTATTGGCATTGGAGGTGACGCTACAGTCAGTCCGCAAGAAGCCTAAGATTGCTGGGATAGTGATGGCTTGGAAACAGGCCCAAGTTATCTAGCCAGGTTGCAGGTGTTAAGCACCACTCTAGAAGTACTGCAGATGCCTTTCTGGGAAAAAAAACCAGAGAGAGGGTAAGAGGCGGCTAGAAAAACCTATTGCTTTCTTCAAAGAGACAAATTCACTATAGCAAAAGATGATTGCATTTAAAAAAAAGGGGAACAGTCGACAGGTTCCAGAAGAAGCGGGACTTTTGGAAAGAATTTCTTGGTGTGCTTTTGATTTTTCTAACTCCGCTTTTAGCACCGTTGTTGTAGACCTGGTGTTCAGCCTTTATTTCATACGGATCATTTGCGCCCACCGAACGGACGCAACCTTTCTGATCACCTTTACAACTTTCCTTAATCAACTCCTCGTTGGTTTGCTTTTGCCTCTTGTGGGGACCTTTTCGGATGTGACAGGAAAAAGAAAGGAGATCGTTCTTGTTTCCTTTATCCTTTGCACACTGACTACGGCGTATTTAGGAACAACTGTTGAAGGGGATGTATGGAAAGGATTAATCACTTATGCGATTGCGCATATCAGTTTTTCTTTTTCAGAAAGCCTAGTTGCCAGTTTTCTCCCAGAAATTGCTCCGGAGTCAATGCTCGGGAGAATATCCGGTTGGAGTAGGGCTGCAGGTAATCTAGGAGCCTTCATTAGTCTTATGACAATCTATCCGTTGCTCTCTGGTGGGTTCATCCAATCCAATGTTGATCGTATCCGATTATGTTTTCCTTTGGTTGCTCTCATCTATGCGCTTGCAGGCCTTCCTTTTTTTCTTAACACGCACCAAAGAACACCAGGCTCCCAAGCAAACTTTTCCATCGCCTTAAAAAACTTTTATAGCCGGACAGCTCAAATGATCCCTTCTTTACTCAAACAGAAATACGTGCTCCTTTTTTTCCTTGCTTTTTTTCTCTATAGCAGTGGCGCCACAGTCATCATGGTGGTCATTGCTGTCTATTCTCAAATGCAGCTTGGAGTCAGTGGTGCTGAACAAATCTGGCTTTTCTTATCTCTTCAAATAGGTAGTGCTATTGGTGCCTTTATTTTCGGATTTTTAGAAGATACATTTGGTCCCAAAAGAACGCTTCAGCTTAATGTCAGCCTTTGGTTTGTATGTGTGGCCTTGACCCTCTTTTTAGATCAAAAATGGCTTTTCTTTTTAATCACTTTTCTTATTGGAATGGCAAACGGCTCCCTTTATTCGGTTAGCAGGGCTCTGATGGGCTTGATATCCCCTCCCGAACAGGTGGGGGAATACTTCGGACTTTGGGGGCTTGTAGGCCGATTGGCTTCAGGCATTGGTCCTTTGGTTTTCGGGTTACTTTTTGAAATCAACAAATCGTTCCAGACACCACTTTTTGCTCCTCTCATCTTTTTTGGGTTGGGGCTCTTTGGCCTGATATTTCTCCCTAACCAAAAACCCACAAAAATTGAAAGCAAACTGCCTGCTCATGGTTCTTGAGAATAGGAATGTTTTTTTTATTTAAAGCTTGGAGTCTCAATGGCAATCGGATGGCTTTGCCTTTACGTGTATGTCTAGGTTGTTGTCACTCATCTCCTCTAGCAAAAAGATCCCATGAATGAAGCCCATACCAAAGAGATCATCTTAAAGCCAACTACAACTGTTGGGCTTAGAGAAAAATTGTCTTGGGGCATATTTGATCTAGGAAATGTCTCTTTTAGCATCGTTCTTGTGGATCTGGTTTTCAGTCTTTATTTCGTCCAAATCATCTGTGCCCGGAGAACTGATGGGACGTTTCTGTTGGGAATGGCGGCATTTTTCACTCAAATTTTTGTAGCGATCTTTCTCCCTTTTATCGGCGCCTTATCCGATTGCATCGCTAAAAGAAAATTTCTTCTTGGGTTCTTTTTTGTAATCTGTATCCTTGCAACAGCTCTTTTAGGAACGACTCACGAAGGAGATGTCTGGAAAAGCCTCTTGTGTTATTCCTTAGCGAATATTTCCTTTTCTTTTACCGAAAATATTTTTTCAAGTTTTCTACCCGAACTGATTCCCCCCCCTTCTGTCGGTAGATTTTCAGGCTGGACAAGAGCTTTTGGGAACATAGGCGGCATTTTTAGCTTATTACTTGTTTATCCTCTTTTATCTCCAGGCTTTACGGTGTCGAATACTGAACTTCTTCGACTCTGTTTCCCTATCGTTGCAGCTATCTATATGATGTGCGGTTTTCCACTTTTCTTTAATCTGGAACTTCAAAAAAAATCCACTCATACCAAAAGTTTTGCTCAAGCGCTTCTAAAAATCCTCACTGACCTTAAAGAAACGGCTCTTCTCATTGCGCATAATAAACCCCTGCTTCTTTATTTTGCTGCTTCTTTCCTTTTCTTTTCTGCAGCCACTATCCTCATGATTATACTAGCGGTCTATGCGCAGATGGAATACGGCATTACGGGAGCCCAACAGGTAGGCATCTTCCTGTTGATTCAAGCAGGTGGGACTCTTGGTTCTTTTATTTTTGGGTTTTTCCAAGACAAATTAGGATCCCGAAAATCCCTTCAACTAGATCTTTTGCTTTGGATCGGTTGTGTTAGCAGCCTTGTTTTTGCTGAAACAAAAACCTCCTTCTACGTCGCTTCCTTTCTCATTGGTATTGGAAACGGTTCTCTTCTTTCCCTTGCCCGAGCCGTTATGAGTCTTTTGTCTGAGGAAGACAAAATCGGCAAGCATTTTGGTCTTTGGGGTCTGATTTGCCGGATTGCAACTGGTATTGGCCCCTTGTCTTTTAGCTATCTTTTTATTGCCACAAACTCCTTTAAAACCCCGATGCTTCTCCCCCTGTTTTACTTCATAGGTAGTTTTATTCTTGTTTCATTCCTCCCACAAAAGCAGCATGAAAAGACCCAACCCCCATCATGACAGTATTCATACCTCCAAAAGAATGGGCTTCTAAAGAAAGACCAAGGCGGTTGGTTAGTTCCTTTTACCGTGAAAGCTAGATGCGAGGGTTGGATTGATCCTCTGTCTGCCTCTTACGGTTCAACACCTGCTTAGAGGCAGTGCTGGCTGTAGATAAATTGTCTTGATTTAAGTATTAGAGTAAGTTCTAACCGTTGCAAAGAAGCGCTGGAAGGAAAGGCTTTGAGCAGGCATTTGTAACTGTCAGAAGCACCGTAGAGATAATTGCTAAAGACCAACTATCCCTGAACAGCAACTTCAAAATTGATTAAGATCAATCTTTTTTCTTTTTTTTCCTTACTATGTATTGCATCGGGCCCGTTTCTCTATTCCTTTTAAAATAGAAACATGATTCCTTTAGAACCTATAAATAGAAAGATAGGATTTTCTGATTACTTGGCCTTAGCAGGCCATGAACCTTATCGGATTCTTTTTCCTTTAGGCTTAGCTTTAGGCATCTTTGGCGTAAGCCTCTGGCCTTTAAACCAGCTATTCATTTATCCTCTTTCTCCATCGATCGCTCACCCAAGAATTATGATTCAAGGGTTTGTTCATGCCTTTATCCTGGGATTTTTAGGAACAGCGTTCCCCAGGCTCCTCGAATCCAAGCCACTAACAATTAAGGAAACTTACCTGTTGGCTTTTCTCCTTCTAATGCTTTCGATAGCCCATAGTTCTGGTCACTTCATAGCTGGTGATCTGCTCTTTGTCATCTGTTTGGTCACTTTTGTGTTTTGTCTTTCCAGGAGGTTTGTTACAAGAAAAGATAATCCTCCCCCTAATTTTGTCCTTGTGGCCTTAGGTATTTTATCCGGATTAAGCGGAGGATTGATCGAACTTATTTCTTTTGGTGCCGTTCTTCCACCACCATTGATTTTATTTGGCAGAAGATTGCTTTTCGAAGGTTTCCCTCTTTTACCTATATTGGGTGTTGGCTCTTTTCTTTTGGTCCGATTCCTCAAATTCCAGAGAGAAGAAGACTTCCTCCAATCGGTTCGAAGCATTAAGCAGTGGAGGCAGAAAGCATTCCTTGCTTTTGTCGTCGGGATCAGTTTCATTGGAAGCTTTCTCTTAGAATCTTTTCAGTTTTCTAGAATCGCTTCCTTTCTAAAATTTTCACTTTTTCTTGGCTACCTCGTATTTCCTCTCTTGGGGGAACCAAATGCGATGCCTCAAAAAAACACCATGGCTCTTTGGACAAGAGTTTCGATTCTTGCTTTTCCACTAGCATATAGCTTCTTGCTTATAGACCCACTCCATTCCTTAAGCTGGCTGCATATCCTTTTTCTTCTAGGGATTGGACTTTTAATCTTGGTTGTTGCCACCCGAGTCATCTATGGGCATAGTGGACAGCCAGAAAAGTTTTCTGAAAAATTATGGTTTCTTACTTTTGCTGCTCTCTCCCTTTCGATTGCCGCTATATTGAGGATAGCTGCCGATTTCACCTTCCAAAACCGGTCAACGTTTCTTTCGCTTTCATCCATTCTTTGGATCGGAGCCTGTCTTGTATGGGCCTACTTTGTGCTTCCTTCTGTCCGTATCCCGGACAGGGATTAGTTTGTCTTTCTGCCACCAATCCCGTACGCTTTCAATCCACAAATAAAACACTGGAAGAACCACAAGATCTAAAATTGTTGAAGAAACAATCCCTCCAATAACAACAATCGCTAAAGGCCTTTGTACTTCAGCTCCAGGACCATGAGCAAAGGCCATGGGGAAGAATCCTAAACTTGCCACAAGCGCAGTAGCTAATACTGGCCGCAGCCGAATAAGCGCTCCTTCTTCGATCGCTTGTTCAAGCGGGTATCCACAAAGCCGAAGGCGGTTAATGGCTCCTATCAATACTAATCCTTCTAGAATAGCCACTCCGGATACAGCAATAAACCCTATCCATGCTGAAATACTGAAAGGAAGAGCTGCCAATATAAGGGAAAATATGCCTCCTGTAATCGCTAGCGGAATTGAGAAAAAGACAATAAAGCAATGCCTGAAGTTTTTGAAGAGGAAATACAGGAGCATCATAATGGCCAAAGAGGACATAGGAACCACCACTTTCAATGTTTCTTTGGCTTCGATAAAATTCCTGTAGAGTCCACCGACTTCATAAAAATAGCCTGGGGGAAAATGCACCAACCGATTGATCTTCTCTGTGGCTTCCTTAACAAAGCTTTCTAAATCCCTTCTTTCGAGGTCTACAAGCAAGGCGATCCGACGGATACCATTTTCCCTAGAAATAGATCGGAGTCGATTTTCGTAGCTTGCAGAAGCAACCTGTGATAAAGAAACGATGCCTCCAGTACCTGAGCGTATTGGCAGAGAAAGTAAAGCATTGATATTGGTTCTTTTTGCATCCGAAAATCTGACTACAATATCATAGCGTCTGACTCCATCGATGAGTTGCCCAACTGTCTTCCCTCCTATGGCTCCAGAGACAGCTTCATTAATCTCACTGGATTGGATGACATATTTTGCCAAGGCCAGGCGATCAGGGATGATTTCCAGAGATGGGGCAACACCGGAGGTTTCAAAGGCAAGGCCTACCACGCCACGGACATTTCCTAGTAGCTTTTTAATTTGTTCTGTCAGCGAATAAATGGTCAAATAATCGGAACCAAAAACCTTAAAAGCCACATCCGCCTTAACGCCTTGGAGCATGTCATTGAACCGGTTTTCAATAGGTTGAGAGAAAATCATGGCTTGGCCTGGAACTTTAAGCTTGATTTCTTCTTCCATCAGATCTTCCAGATCCTCCTTAGAAATCGGTTTGCCATTAATCTTTCTCCATTCCGATTTGGGTTTTAAGATAACGTAAAGCTCAGGTTCATTTGGACTTGCAGGATCGGTGGCTATATCCGCCATGCCGATACGCGAATAGACATATCGGATTTCAGGAAAAGATTGGAGTAGCACCTCTTCGGTTTTCTTTTCCATTCCTACACAAGCTTCTATCCCTATAGTATTTTCCCTAAAAATATTGATATCATAGGAGCCCTCATCAAGCTTAGGGACAAAATCCGCTCCCAAAGAACCAAACTTTAAAATCGCAATGAGAAAGAACAAGAGAGCCATCCCTACAAAAAGCCAGCCATGGTTCAGGGTAAACCTAAGGAAAGGCCGATAGATTTTTTTTATTAGGTTGAAGTCTCTTCCATGATTCTGAAAATCTTTTGTTCTTCCCAAGACAGCCGCTGAAATGACAGGGATGAAAGTGAAACTAAATAAAATGGAGCCAATCAACGCAAAGATAACGGTGATGGCCATGGGCCTAAAAGTCTTACCTGCCACCCCGCTTAAACTAAGAATGGGAACGTACACAAAAGTAATGATTAAAACCCCGATGAGCACCGATTGGCCTACTTCAGAAATGGTTTCTTTGACTATTAACTCTTTGTCTTTTTTAGAAAGAGAGCTGCCTAGCTTCGATTGGCTTTCAGCAAGTTTCCTAAGAATGTTTTCTACCATGATGACCGCTCCATCGACAATGAGACCAAAATCGATGGCTCCCAGACTCATCAAATTACCAGACAAATGAAAAAGCCTCATTCCGTAGATAGCAAAAAGAAAGGAAAGAGGGATGATGAAAGAAACAATTAAAGAAGCCTTCCAATCGGCCAAAATCATAAAGAGGATTAGGGCCACAAGAATGGCCCCTTCCAGAAGATTAGAAAAAGCGGTGTGAATCACTTGGTCAATAAGTTCTGAGCGGTTGTAGAGCACTTCTATTTTGACCCCTTCTGGTAGCTGCCGCTCGATCTGCTGGATTTTTTGAAACACCTTCTGAGAAACCGTTCTTCCATTAGCTCCGACCCGCATGAGCACAGTCCCAAGGACCATTTCCTTTCCGTTGACCAAAGCTGCCCCTACCCTAATTTTGGCTCCTACCGCCACCTCCGCTACATCTTTAACTAAGAGCGGCTTTGTCCAACCCGAATATTTTATAGGTAAGATTTCTATCTGAGGCAGATCTACTACTCTACCTAAGGCTCTCACTGTCATTTGCTCTCCAGCCCTTTTTATATAAGCTCCCCCAACATTCTCCACATTCTTCCCAATGATCTCACTAAGGTCCTTAACCGTCAGCCCTAGGTTCATCAATTTTTCAGGATCAGGCATTATCAGAATTTCCTTATCATAACCCCCTAGCGTGTTCACCTCTGCCACTCCAGGGACCATCCTAAGCTGCGGCTTAATCTGATATTCCTGAATGAGCTTCAATTCCATCAGCTCTTCCATACGGTTTTTGGGCTTATTGGGATGGTCCTTTTCCCAATCAAGGGCGTACACAAAAACCTCTCCGAGACCTGTACTGATCGGGCCAAGTCTTGGTACAAGTCCTTGCGGAATTTTATCCATCGCTGTAATGAGTCTTTCGCCCGTAAGCTGCCTAGCCCTGTAAATATCCGTACCATCTTTGAATACTAAAGTGATCTGAGAAATGCCAAACTTGCTTACAGAACGCATTTCTTCAAGGCCAGGTATCCCTGAACATTCCCTTTCCAATGGAAAAGTAACAAGCTTTTCGATTTCTTCTGGAGCAAAATCCCTTACAGGGGTAATAATCTGCACCTGCACATTGGAAATATCTGGAACGGCGTCGATAGACAGATGTGTTGCCGTATAAAGACCAGCAGAGAGATATAAAAACAACACGAGGTAGACAAAAGGCTTATGAGAAAGCAAAGAAGTAGCGAATTTTTCTAACATGTTTCTTAGCTACAAAATAGCTTTTCTAGCTTAAAAAAGGGACAAAAAACTCGCTACCAAATTGACATAGCTGATTTCCCTACGAAAGAAGATTTTCAAAAATACCCTCTTTTATGTTGACTTTCCATCATCCTAGCTCACACCCCCAAAAAGGAATGCTTGATTTTTTGTTTTAAAAAATCTATGCTTGTATATTCCTGATCAGAGGATGAAAGCGAAAAGGCTGAAGGTAAAATTCTTTAAAAAACTGGTAGCAATGTTTGGTAATATCATGCCATTTGTTTTTTAGTTTTTATCTTACTATGAAACAAACAGAAAAAGATAGGCCGCTTGCTATCCGGGTCATTCTACTGAAAAAACTTTTTTTCTTTTTTATCTCCTGGTTTTTGCCCTGTGAGCTTTTGACTGTCCGCAGACTAGGGAAAAACTATGCCCATCCCAAACGATTCTTAACTTCCTTAGGTATTCTTCTGGTGTTAGCCTGGCTAAATAAGCATAGCATCCATTCTGAACTCACCGTCTTTCTTCTCTTTTCTGGGCTCTTATCTCTGATCTATTTTTACCAAGTGTTTCTTGTCTACTATGAAGAAGAAAAGAAAAAGATCCAACGCAATCCCTTATTTTGGGGCGAGCCCCTTTTTGGGCTACCGCAAAACCAATGGTTCTGGTTTCTTATCCAGCCGGCTATTATTTTAGGCTTTGCTTTTCTTGCCTCGTTTTTTTCTAAGACCCTTTTCTACTATTTTTTGCTCTCAGCTCCTTTACTTTGGCTTTTCCGAAGCCTCTCATTCTGGTTTTATAAAGGCAAAGACACCCAGCCTCCATGGACCGACATTTCTTGTGGACAGGAAGAACCAACTGTTAGCCAGGATCGATCAGAGATTATCCAGTGGGCAGAGAAATTAGACTTAAGACTCAATCCTAGATCTCTTTCCTTAGTGGTTCTAGGCTTTTTAGCTCTTGGCATGCTTATCTTCTATAAAAGAGATACCTTCCTTTCTCTATTCCAACCGAAAGTAGAGATATCGAAGGTACTAGAAAAAGAAGAAGCAAAACTTTCCAGTTCCATGCCTTATGGTTGGACACTAAAGACAGCTTTAAGCAAAGAAGAACTTTTCTTTGATTATTCTCAGCTCCTACAAAAATATAAAGAGCATCCCTCTTCCTTCATTCAGCAACTGTGGAATTATTGGAAAGATGAAACAGCGCAGATTGTTTGCGGACAGTTTACGGCAAATCGCATAGAACCAGTATGGGCTCCATTCACTGGAATAATGATTGTATGGGTTCCAACAGAAGCAACGAAAAAAGAAGGACAAACAGTTGAGCTCTGGACTTACTTAGAAACTCCTGCATCTCTTTACCAAAAGCTTTCCCAAGCTTTTTCTAAGCAATTTGCACCAACCGTTGTGTTTGGAAAAGAGCTTAAAGCCTATCTTTTCGATGTCACCACTACAAATAATACAATGATTTTCCACTGCGTCATTCCATTTTCTTGTAGCTTAGAAATCGCTGGTTGTACTGTATCCCAATCTCCTCAACCTTATTACAGCCTGAACGAATATCAAAAGCAGGGACAAAAAATAAAAGAGTATATTATCAAAAGACAGAGGGAGCTATTGGCAGAACTAAAGAATGGCCCGCTGACCAAAGAAAAGCTTGAAGAAATTAAGAAAGAAGCAGCACTTCTAAAAACAAAACTTGTTGAACTCAATAATAAATAATAAATGAAACAATTTCCTTTGCTCCTTTTCTGTACTCTACTGTTCGTCTTGCCACTAGAAGCTATCGGGTCTGAAACCGAAGAGCTTGATAAGGCCATTGAACAAGCCCAAAAGCAATTGGAAACACACCAGAATAAAAAAACAGATGGTCTTCAGCCAACAGAAAGAGGATCGACCGGTTCTGCTTTACCCGTTTATTCACCTAAAAAAAGTCATCTTGTCTCCACTCAAAACTTTGCTACCTACATCAAAGAGCATAAAGTGAAAAATCTCTGGGTCTATGGGCATTTTAAGGTTGTTGGTTTTAATAAAAAAAATAAAGCCCTGATAGCAAAACCTGATATCAAAGGATTTTTACCTTTAATTCAAACCATCGTAACCCCTAAAACCCGATTTATTTTTATAAATCCACAGGAACAACGGACCTTAGCAAGACTGGAACCTGGAGATTGTTTTTATATTTCCCCAAGACACCCAGCCTATGTTTTGAGAATCATCCCTAAAAGTGGTGAAAATGAAAACCTTGTTAAGGCTGTGTTTTCTAGCCAACCCAAAAACCATCTCTATTCTTCTGAAAACAGTCGATAATTCTGGCTTAAAGTACCATTTCTTTTTCCTATCCTTTGTCTAAATTCCCTTGGAATAGTGCCCTCACCTATGGATACAGAACGGATAGGATCTTTCTTGTGAATGCATGAATCATTAATAAAACAAGACGATTCTGTATTGCGCTCTTTCATCCTAAAGAGCAACGGACAGGGCGGGATTCGAACCCGCGATGGGGTTTTGTCCCCATTCTCGATTTCGAGTCGAGCGCCTTCATCCGCTCAGCCACCTGTCCTAGCGGGTTAACTGATATAAGATCACTTTAACCTAAAATCAGCTAAACAAAAAGAAATTTCCTCTGAGCTAAAGCCCCATTCCTAATCTTTCCCTGGCCTATGCTACTTTTCATTGGAGTTGTTTTTCAAGAGTAGCAATGAGACTAACAAATTCTTCAGCGCTTTTTGCTTTTAACAATTTCTTTCTATTGGTCGCTACAATCCTTGCTAATGACCCAACCACAATAATATCGTTGGTGTTCAGTTTCTTAGGAGCACCGATTACAAAAATCAATTGCACTAAAGGAGCAGCCTCTCTAAAAATCACGCCTGAAGGGAAAAAACCAGCGGCTATGACTAACTCTTTGACTACTTGACTGCGGATATGCGGAAAAGCGACTTCTTGTTCAAACCAGGTCATTCCCAATTTTTCAGCTTCTAAGACTGCCTCTAAGAAAGTATCAAAAGATTCAAGCATTGGACTATGTTCGAGAATTTTGGCAACCTTCGTTATTGCTTCAAATTTATCTCTGGCGGCTAAATTTACGAGAACTCGATCCTGGGTCAATACATCAGAGAGATTCATCGTTCACTCATTCTTAATTTATCACCGTTGGTCCAGTCAAGAGCAGGGCTTCTTCATGCGTTAATCCTGTTCCTAAAAGCATGCTTGGGATTTGCTTACGCTTGATCCAAGTCCGTTTTTTTTCGCCATGGTTTTGAACTGGGATGCCCGGGTATCGCCATGGCCATTTCGTTCTTCGGAAAAGCGGGATAGAATTAGCCTGTCATCTTGACAATCAAAGAGGACATCTTCCCGCTGCCTTGAGTCGTCCATTCCAGTACAGTCCCCCTCCTCGGGATTCCAATCAGGCGGCAGCCCGCTATTACGGGCAAACCTCTCCAAAAGCATCGCATGCAGCCGGTTCTGCGGCCTCCACGAAAAAATCTCTCGATCTCCAATCCTTTTTTTGAGGTGGTATGCGCCAACCGATTCCGCATAGCTCGCATCCCCGCGATGCCGGCACATAAACTTATCCCCAGAGCGATTCTTAGAATGGACATACCCACACCGCGGACAAAGCTCAGAGCTACAGGCCGGATAGACCTTCTCGCGACGAGAACCTCCCACAGGCGCCAGCAATTCGATTCGCTCTGGAAGCACATAGCTGCGCAGTTGTATAATGCGCCTGGAAAGATCTTTGCTTGGAACATTCAGGCGGAAAACTAAGGATTCAGAAGCGATTACAGAAGGGATTCGTAGTTTAAAAAGTTGTTGTAGGCTTGTGTGTATCCGTCTCTCTATTTCTACCCAAGCCTTGCATAAACGAGGCAGTCGCTTTTTCTTCTCTAAGTTGTGCTTGCGGATGCGTCTTGCTTTAGCTGCCTTCCCTGGATTCTTATCAATCACCTGAAGGTTCTGCCGCTTCTTTCCTTTCTCCTTATGAAATTTAGATAAATTAGCTAGCAGTTCCCCAAAACCCCTCCCATATTTCTTTCCGTGGTCATCTGTAAAAAATTCAGAAAGTCTAGCATTTATCCCGACCGCTTCCCCATATAATCGCTTCGGAACTTTTAGTAGCGCTGCGTAGGGAATTGTCGCCTTTTTTTCCTTTAAAACAAGGCAAATCATGCCCTGAATTTTTGAGTTCGCTGACAAAGGTATGACAATCCTTTTGCCACCTTCAAGAATCATGAGAGGGATATACTGCCTCCCCTTCTTTTCAAAATTCTGATACATACATTCATCAAAGCTTATAGAATATCTCAACTTCACTCCTCGAAGATTCCCGACTGCCTTTTGTAAATCCTTACATAATCAAAAAAGAATTGCGTTTTGCCTTTCTTAAGAAATATGAAATTTTAATCATCAATTGTTTTTCCCACTGCCTTTCATTGCAGTGTGTTTACGCTCCGACCGATCAGCACGTCAAACTTCTTTAGCGAAAAGCTTTCGCCATGCCTGTTTATAACTAGATTGACATGGCAATAGCATTAATCATTCATTCCTCCACGGTTGCTCCGCTCCAACGCAGTTTTCTTCTTAAAATTTCAAAAAAATTCCTCTCCTCAAGAAATCCCAGAATTACTTTCTTGGGGCTTGCCTCAATTTCAAGCCAATCCCCAGGATGGAGATCTCCATAGGCAATCCCATCATATTCAAGTCGTACTGGCCCTCCGCCCAGTGGTATAGAAAAACGCAAAGTGACCTCTTCAGGAAACACCAATGACCGATTTGTCAACGTATGAGGACAAATAGGATTAAGAGTGAAAACTTCAGATTCAGGCATAATAATTGGACCTCCCGTCGACAAAGCATAGGCTGTGGAACCGGTAGGAGTGGAAACAACAAGACCGTCGGATTGAAATTCGGTCACGAGGTTTCCCTGGGCAAAAACATCAATTGTCGCCATATGGGAAAAAGCTCCTCTAAAAAGGACAATATCGTTCAAAGAACAAGGAATTTCAAAATTATTTCCGTAAGCACAGCCGACGGCCTTAAGCACCATTCTAGGGCTTTTTCTGAAACGGCCTTGCAAGATATTGGGTAGCTGCGGCAGAATTTCTTCTCTGGAAACAGCCGTAAGGAATCCTAAACTACCAGTATTCACTCCTAGAATAGGCACAGGAGATGGAAAGATTTCATGGGCTATTCTGATAATGGTTCCATCCCCCCCAGCAACCAAAATCAGGTCCACCTCCTCAGAAAATCGGCTTATAGAAATGCCTCTTTGCCCAATAAGCCTAGCAGTGGAATCCTCCAATAAAAAAGCTATCTTTTCTTTATTAAAATATTCCACAAGCTCCAAAAGAAGTTCAAAAGCCCCTCTTTTTTCTTTGTTAACGAAAAGACCAACACGTAATAGAGACATAGCTAATAGAAGATTTTCCCTCTCTTATTAGCACAATAAGTTGTTCTCTTGTAACCGCAATCTTTTTATCCGTATGTTTAACTTCAAAAAAGACTAAAGAATAGTCAGCTTTATCCATTGTTTTTTTTTCTAAATTGAGCTTTCCCTTTAGAAAATCTTTCTTAAAAGATTTTCTTTCGATGAACCTAATGGATGTGCTAACAGTTGGACACAGTT